>NZ_VTFS01000006.1 GCF_009671245.1 Marinicella rhabdoformis | reverse complement strand
ATCAAAGAAAAGCCCATTTCAGAAGAAAAACAAAAAATGCTCAAAATAGTCAAGCAAACTGCCATTGAAACCAACCATAGCTATGGTAAGCGCAGGATGAAAAAACAATTAAACAATGAAGGATTTCATGTTGGAAAATACAAAGCAGCCAGTCTCATGAAAGCGGCTAAGGTTGTTGCCATCAGGCCCAAGAAAAAGCACCATTATCCTGACAGCGGTATCAGCAATACAAAAATTGGGAACGTCTTGAATCGACAATTTAATCAGCCACAGGCAAACACCCATTGGGTCACAGACATCACTTACATACGGAACCACCAATGCTGGAGTTACTTGGCTGCAGTACTTGATTTAGGAGCCAAAGAAATTGTTGGCTGGGCACTGTCAAAAACACCAGATGCACAGCTTGCCACCTTGGCATTGAAAAATGCCATCAAGCGNAAGCAACCAATAACAAGCAACCTACTTGTTCATTCAGATCAAGGCACACAATACACGTCAAACATGTTTGATGTGTATTGCAATCAACTCAAGATAACCAGAAGTATGAGTCGCAGAGGTAACTGTTGGGACAATGCCGTTATGGAACGGTTTTTTAGAAACCTGAAAACCGAAAGGCTAAACTCATTGAGCTTCATTAATCATGAAGCGGTGATTGCTGAAGTTGAAAGTTATATCTACTTTTATAACTACAAAAGATTAAACTTAGCAATTGGATACATAACACCAAACAAAAAGTACAACGAATTAAGAAAAGCAGCCTAAAAATGTGTCCGGAAAAACTTGACCATTACAGTAATGCAGCTTTAACAAGTTTCTTATCGTTTTTATTGCTCATTGGCCAACCAATAACCTTACGAGAAAATAAATCCATTACTGTTGCCAAGTAAAGCCAGCCTTTGCGTGTAGGAATGAAAGTTGTATCACATACCCACTTTGTATTACGGTTATCAGCTGAAAAGTCTTGAGACAATAAATTAGGAGCAAACTTGGTTCTTATTTTGCCTGACTGAACCTGTTTGAACCTAACAACCTGAGGTATACCCGATAAAACGGACACTCAACTAAGGGACTATAATGTTCCATGAGGTGTACCATGAGTAATTTTTCAATAAGGTATAAAAAGTTTGCAGGTGATAATTGTTAAGGTTTTTGGCTGGAAAAATTTAGCGCAATTAGGTCATATAGTCTTGTGTTAAATGTGGCGTTCGTCCGCTTCATTATTGTTGGTGTGTTTAAATTAACGCGTTTTTGTGTTAATATAAATTGTTATGACAAAAGAGATAGAGTGCCGAGCTGCGAGCTCAAAAGATGCTAAAGACATGATTACCGTACAATTTAAAGCGGTTCAATCCATATCAAAAAAGAACTATGCCAAACAGGTTTTATCCGCATGGTCTCCTAAACCCAACAGTGAAAGAATTCAGTGGTTAGCTGCATTTATCAAAAATGACAACGTCCGCTGTTATGTCGCCACGAATAAAAAAAGTAAGGTTCTGGGAGTGGCTGTTTACTTGATTGCTGAAAAATGCGTTAAGTCATTGTATGTTGACCCTAAACATTCGGGTAATGGCATAGGCACCAGATTACTCAATCGAATTGAACGTTTTGCTGACCGAAAATCAGCTGACAAACTTCACCTCAAAGCTTCTACCAATTCCATTTCATTTTATAAGAACAAGGGTTACAAGAAAATCAAGGAATCCAGACAGCTGTTAAGTAACGGCAGTTCAATGGACGCTGTGTTTATGGAAAAATCAATCAATCAGTAACGTCATATTGGTTAGGCGATTTTTATCAATTATTGGGCTTATTAACTGTGTTTAAAAAGCTGTTAACTAATTAATTCAAGCAACTGCTTCGGGCTTTTCCAATTGAAGCCGCAGACGTATCTGGGGATGTCGTAGGAATTGCAGGTTTTTGTGACGTGTTGGGCGCCGCAGGTGTAGGCGGCTTGGATGCCGGCTTGTTGGGCTTGGTTGGGCATGAATTCATTGAGCAAGAATTCATTGGTATGTCCCCAAGGGTAGGCGAACTGTGTGCTTTGACTCGGTGTAATTTGATTTTCTATCCAGTGTTTGGCTTGGATAATTTGTTTTTCAGCAGCCGCTTGGTCAGTGATACTTGTAAAATTAGCCTGAGTATCAGGATAAATGTCAGGATGGCGGTGATCCCAACCGTGGTTTTCTATGTCCATCAGGTTACTTTGTGCAGCTTCATGCCACCAGTCGTGGTTCATCAAGTTTTGGCTGTTGAGTGATTTTTCATCCATCACCTTTCGGGCTTCAGGGCAGGCAATGACAAAACTGGTGAGGTTGGCTTGGGGTTGGTTTTCTTGTCCCACATCTTCTACAAAGCTTTTCAGGATATTGTAAAAACTGCGTTGCGGACCGAAATCAAAGTAATTGCCATTTTTAAAGTCAAGGTCTAAACCGTCATCACAACTGAGGCCAATCAGCTTGTCGCCTAATGATTCAGACATGGCTTCTAGGTCACGTTCACCATTCAGCCATTCAGCAATCCAGCGCAATGGAATGATGGTGTAGCCGGCATGATGTAATGTGTAGAGGTCGGATTCAAAGGCAATGTGATCATTGAGCTGATACACATTGCCTGAGATGTTACTGGCGTGGTAGGCCAGAATCGGCACGCGTAAATTATCTTGTGCCGACATGTGCTTTAATCCAAGAATTCAGCTTTGACTTGTTTGAACGCGGCCAGAGCCAAGTCCAAATCATTTTTAGAATGCGCTGCTGAAATTTGTAGGCGGATTCTGGCTTTGCCTTTGGGTACAACTGGGAAGGAGAAGCCAATGCAATATATGCCCAACTCCAATAATCGGTCGGCCATTTGAGAGGCCAAACGTGCATCACCCAACATGATCGGTGTGATGGGGTGGGTTTCTCCAGAAACGGTGTAGCCCATTTTGACAATTTCTTGGCGGAAATATTTTGTGTTTTCTTCCAGCTTGTCACGCAACTCAGTGGAGTCAGAGATTAAGTCAAAGACTTTGATACTGGCAGCAACCAATGGTGGTGGTAAGGTGTTAGAGAACAAGTAGGGGCGTGAACGCTGGCGCAGTAATTCGATGATTTCCTTGCGGCCTGTGGTGAATCCACCAGATCCACCGCCTAAGGCTTTGCCTAAGGTTGAGGTGTAGATGTCCACTTTGTCTAAAACGCCTTCTAACTCTGCCGAGCCGCGACCGGTTTTGCCAATGAAGCCTGTGGCATGGGAATCATCAACCACGACCAAGGCGTTGTATTGTGCCGCCAAATCGGTGATTTCTTTTAACTTGGCAATGGTGCCATCCATGCTGAACACGCCGTCGGTGACGATCAAGCGTTGCTTGCAGTCTTGGGTGTCTTTGAGGATTTGTTCCAATTCAGCCATGTTGCTGTTTTTGTAACGGTGTCTTTGTGCTTTGCACAATCGCACACCGTCGATGATAGAGGCGTGGTTTAACTCGTCACTGATGATGGCATCGTCTTTGTCTAATATGGTTTCAAACAGGCCAGCATTGGCATCAAAACATGAGGTGTATAAAATGGTGTCTTCAGTGCCAAAAAAACTGCTGATGCGGCTTTCTAATTCTTTGTGTAAATCTTGCGTGCCGCAGATGAAGCGCACTGAAGCCATGCCGAAACCGTGTGTGTCCAATGCTTTTTTAGCGGCTTTGATGATTTCAGGGTGGTCGGCCAAGCCGAGGTAGTTATTGGCACAGAAGTTAATCACTTTTTGTCCGCCAGGCAGTTCAATGTGGGCTGACTGTGGGCTGGTGATGATGCGTTCTGCTTTGTAAAGGCCATCGTCTTTGATGCCTTGAATGATGTCTTGGTAATGTTTCATGTTTTTGTTCTACACTTTTGAGTGTTATTTGTCCCAACTACAAACCACTTTACCACATTGGCCAGCGGCCATCAGGTCAAAGCCGTCTTGGAAGTCATCGATGTGAATTTCATGGGTCAGGGCTTTTTCTAATGGGAAACCGGTGCGCAACATTTGCGTCATTTTGTACCAAGTTTCATACATTTTTCTGCCTGTAACCCCTTTGATGGACAAACCTTTGAAGATGATGTTGTCCCAATTGATTTGTGTTTGGTCCGGTAGCATGCCGAGTAGGGTGATCTTACCGCCGTAGTACATGTTATTGAGCATGTCGTTGAATGCCATGGGGTTACCAGACATTTCCATGCCCAAGTCAAAACCAGTGATGTTCATTTCTTTCATCACATCACTGATTTTTTCTTTGGTGACATTGACAGTGCGGGTGGCGCCCATGTTTTTGGCCAATTCCAATCGATAGTCATTGACGTCAGTGACAACAACTTGCCTGGCGCCCACGTGTTTACAGATGCCGGCTGCAATGATGCCAATCGGTCCTGCACCGGTGATCAATACGTCTTCACCGAGCATGTCAAATTCCAAAGCACAATGTGCGGCATTACCGAATGGGTCGAAGAATGCGGCCAATTTTGAAGGAATTTCATCAGGTACGGGCCACAGGTTTTGTACTGGCATGGTGATGTATTCAGCGAATGCGCCGTTTCTATTCACACCTATGCCTTTTGTATTGGGGCATAAATGTTGTGTGCCTGCGCGACAGTTTCTACAGACGCCACAGACTATATGACCTTCTGCACTGACGCGTTGACCGACTTCGTAGCCTTTGACTTCACTGCCCATCTCGATGATGTGGCCGACAAATTCATGACCAATAGTCAATCCGGGCGTGATGGCCTTTTGTGCCCATTCATCCCATTTATAGATATGTAAATCGGTACCGCAGATGGCGGTTTTTTCTACTTTGATGAGGACGTCGTTGTGACCCATGGCGGGCATTTCGACATCGTCCATCCATATGCCTTCTTTGGCATATTTTTTGACCAATGCTTTCATGATTTGATTATTCTCTTAAATCTTTACGAAGTATTTTTCCGACATTGGACTTAGGTAAATCGTCCCTGAATTCAATGATTTTAGGGACTTTGTAGCCTGTTAAGTTATCACGGCAATGCGCTTTAACTGCCGCTTCATCTAAATCACACTCGGTGACTTTGACCACGAACAATTTGACGATTTCGCCAGACTTTTCATCTTTGAGGCCAACAGCTGCACATTCAACTATGTGAGGGTGCAAACAGGCGGCGTCTTCAATTTCATTGGGATATACATTAAAACCTGAGACCAATATCATGTCTTTTTTGCGGTCGACAATTTTAAAGTATCCTTTCTCATCCATACAAGCAACATCGCCAGTTTTTAACCAACCATCGACAATGGTTTTGGAGGTTTCATCTGGGCGTTTCAAATAACCGAGCATGACTTGTGGGCCTTTGATACACAATTCACCGGGTTCGCCGACGCCCAATGGATTACCGTCGTCATCTTGAATTTGACAATCAGTGGAAGGTAAGGGCAGGCCAATGGTGCCATTATATTCTTTCAATGGGATGGGGTTGATACAGGCAGCCGGAGAAGTTTCAGTCAAACCATAAGCCTCTGCCAAGGTGGAACCAGTCACTTCTTTCCAGCGGAGCGCGGTGTCTTTTTGTACCGCCATGCCACCACCTAAAGTGAATTTGAATTTTGAGAAATCTAAATCTTTAAAGCCTTCAGTTATTAACAAACCATTGAATAAGGTGTTCACACCTGTCATGACTGTGAATTGGTGTTTTGATAATTCTTTTACAAAACCTTTCATGTCACGAGGATTGGTAATCAAGATATTGTGTGCGCCGTATGTAGAAAATGTCAGACAGTTCGCTGTCAGTGCGAAAATATGATAAAGCGGTAATGCCGTTATCACCACTTCTTGCGCATCGTTAATCTCAGACTTTATCCAGTGCTCTACTTGTGCCACGTTGGCGACTAAGTTTCTGTTGGTTAACATGGCACCTTTTGAGACGCCTGTTGTGCCACCGGTATATTGTAGAAAGGCGATGTCATCTAAACTGCGCTCTACGTCCGTGTGCTTTAGCATCTTGCCTTGATTTAAGGCTTGTTTGAACGTGATGGTTCCCGCGATTGAAAATGCAGGTACCATTTTTTTAACGTGTTTGATAACAAAATTCATTAAACCGCCTTTGATGCCACCGATCATTTCGCCAATGGTGGCTGTGATGACAGTTTCCACACCAGTTTCTTCAATCACTTCTGCTAAGGTGCATGCGGTGTTTTCTATCACCACAATGGCTTTGGCCTCAGAGTCATTCAATTGATGCTTCAATTCACGTGGTGTATAAAGGGGATTGACATTGGTGACCACCATGCCCGCACGCAATACACCAAGTACTGCAATGGGGTATTGGAGTACGTTTGGCATCATCAAAGCAATGGAGTCGCCAGTTTTGAATTTGGATTGTAAAAAAGCGGCAAATTGAGCGCTTAATTGATCTAATTCACCATAGGTAATCGATTTACCAAAATTTTCAAAGGAAGGTTGGTCTTTGTATTTATCACAAGCGGTGAGCAACATGTCCGCAACAGAGTTGTATTTCAGGGTGCCAACTTCTGCTGGTACACCTGCTGCGTATTGATCAATCCAAGGTTTATTTTGTGACATTGTGGTCCTCTTTTTATGGTTATATGGCGGAGTACCAGATATTGCCCGTGTTTTTGTGGTGTAAATCGAGTCCCCGAATCAAATTAGAGCATGGCAAAAAAGCACCATACTGCGGCACATCCATCTTAATTCGCAGCAGTTGATTTATCAAGCAGCAATTTACACTGAACCCACGTTACTTTGTCTAAAAGTGAACGTTGATTCAATGTGTTGCTGATTTATGTAAAGTTTAAGATTTGATTAACTTTTGATACATGGCAGGTACTACCAACAAAGACAGGCCAGTCGAAACAATCAAACCTGAAATGATGCTCCAAGCCAGTGGTGGCCAGAGTGTAGATTGGGTCATCACCAGCGGTAACAAGCCTGCTATGGTGGTCAAAGTGGTGAGTACAATCGGACGTGTTCTTCTTGCTACAGCCTCACTGATTGCTTCGGACATGGGCATGTTTTGGTTGCGGTTCTTTTGGATCAAATCAAGCAACACAATGGCATTATTCACCACAATCCCTACCAAGGCCAAAACACCTAAGGTGGCAGTAAATCCGAAAGGTGTATTAGTCAACAGCAGACCAAAAGGCACACCAGCAAAAGCCAATGGCACGGTGATTAAAATGATGAGTAATTTACGGAAAGAGTTGAACTCAATCAACAAAAACACCAAAAGCATCATAACGCCAATAGGCAGCGCACGGCCCAATGAAGCATTGGCTTCACCTGATTCTTTGGCCGCACCAGCAACGATGACTTCAGTACCGGGTGGCAGCTTCATCGCATTCAACTTGGGTTCAAATTTTTGTAGCACGTCTGCATAGGTATAACCTGCTTGGGTTTCGCTGTATATCGAAGCGGTCCTTTGTAAGTTCAGGTGTTGAATGGCAGCAGGTAAGTAGCTGAGTTTTTGATCAGTTAAGGCGTCCAGCGACAATGTGTGTTCACCTGTGTTGAAGCGGATGTCTGAAAGCTCATTGACTGGAAATTCAACATTTTGACTGGATTGAATATACACATCGATGGGGTCTTCGTGGGCTCGGAACTGACCTATCAATTGTCCTGATGTTCTCAGGGCCAAGCCACTGGCCAATTCACTGCGTGTGATATCGTTTTGATTCAACAATTCATCTTTTGGAGACAGGGTTAATTTTGCCATGCCCAGGCCCAAAGTGTTTCTTATGGTGCGGGTGCCTTCGGTTTCACTCAATAACAGTTGAATTTCGCGTACAGCAGCGGCCAGATTTTTTCTTTCGTGTGCAATAACCTTGAGCTCTATCGGGGCATCAGCCGGTGGGCCTTGTCCGAGGCGTTTAGCGACAATTTCAGCTTCAGGGTATTCAGGCGAAATAACCTGTGTCATCCAATTGATGAGTTGTTGACTGTTATCGACGTCATCCATCATGGCGACGATTCGCGCGATGTGTGGCGACCGGGGTTTTTCCGCTAAATTATAATAAAAAACCGGCCCAGAATTGCCAGTGAAGGTGACCAGATCTTCGACGTGATTTTGTTGGCTGACTTTTTGTGCAATTTCATTGGTGATGCGGCTGTTTTTTATGATGTGGCTGCTTTCCGGGTATTTCAAATCAATGATGACTTGGTTGCGGTCGGTGTCTGGGAAAAAGTCTTTTTGTACATGACCAAACAGATAAAAAGACAAACCCATAAATACCAAAGCGGCAGCTAAAATAACCGCGGGTTTTTCAGTCGCCAGTTTGCCTAACCGACTGCCCAAGTTTTGTAAGGCTGAGTTTTGGTTTTCTTTGTGTGCTTTTAAAAAAATGTGACTGAATGCCGGTGTCACCATAATGGCATATAAATAACTTACTGTTATGGAGAGGATGATCATGGCGGGAATGGCACGTGTGAAGTCAGCAGAGTTACCTTGAGACAACAGCATCGGCATGAACGCGGCAACGGTTGTTCCTGTTGCTGAACCTAATGAAAGTGCCAGTTGTTTCACTGAGGTTACAGAAGCATCAGATCCGCGCATGCCATGATCAATGTGGTACTGGATGTTTTCTACCATCACAATTGCATTATCAACCAACATACCCAAGCCAATCACCATACCAGCAATCGCCATTTGATGGAGTACACCACCACCTAAATTAAAGACGGCCAATGAGGAAAAAGTCACCAGTGGGATTACGGTTGCGACAACCAATCCGGGCCTCAAACCCAAGAAAAATGCCAAAATAACGGTTACCAGAATCATTCCAGTTAATAATGAACCACCCAGTTCGTCTATGCGGTGCTTAACCCGTTCCGGTTGGAAAAACACTTCTTCGATGGTTAAGTCGGGGTATTGAGATCGAGTTTTATCCATGAAATCACGTAACTCATGGCCAAAATTCACCACATTCAGTTGGTTTACAGGTATGTAAATCGACAAGGCAATCGCACGTTGTTGGTTATGCCAAAACCCAGAACCCGATACATTTTCACCTTTTAAGCGTACATTGGCCAAAACAGACAGAGGCAGCTGTGAGCCGTTGTTTAATAGAATGCTGGTGTTGTTCAACTCTTCTAATGAATGGTACTCGGTGTGTGCATCTACATTGATGCGTTGGCCAGCGACATGCAAGTCATGTATGGGTAAGACTTGGGTTTTTTCACGGATTTGTTTGGCCAATGATTCGTGGCTGATGATGCCATTTTTAATGAATTCATCTTTGACTACAATGCTGATTTGTTGCTCTGGCATGCCATAAATGGACACTTTGCCAATGTCTTTGAGCTTAAATAAGTGGTTTTTGATGTCTTTGGCATCTTGACGCAAATCCATGATGTCTTGCTTGCCAGAAATGCTATACACCGCAACGGCTGTATCTAGCAACCTGTCTTCTAAAACTGGGGGTACCACGCCTTCTGGGAATTTTAATGCGGCTTTATCTATGGCTCGCCGTACTTTGTCCCATACCACATCGGTGTCGGTGACGTATTCATGCATTTGTACAATCACTTGGGTAAAGCCAGTGCGGACCATAGAGCGAAGTTCTTCTATTTCTTCAATTTGAGAGAGTTCTTCCTCAAGAGGTTTGAGCACTTGTTTTTCAATCCGATTGACGTCAGCTCCTGGGTATTGGGTCAATACAAAGCCATGTCTATAAGGGAAAAACGGGTCTTCTTGGCGGTCCATGTTGTACCAAGAGAACAAGCCGAATAGGGCGAGCAGAATAGAAGTAGTTAAAATCAGGCGTTTCTGATTGACCAAAAGTCTCACCACACTCATAAGCTTTGCTCACCTAAATTGTTGTTGATGGTTTGACCTACCGATAAATGTGACTGGCCTTCAGTCACCACGTCAATTTGATCTAAGTTGCCGAAATTGGTGTCTAAATCAAGCAACAACATGTTTCCTTGCAGGCCTAAAATGTGAACATATAACTGGCGTACCTTACTTTTGTCTAAAACCATGACATAAGGTTTGTTGATGCCATCATCTATCACTGCTGAAATGGGCAATGCATAATGGAAACCCATTTGTTCAGGGATGATTATGCTGATTTGTTCTCCAGATTTAATGCCCAAATCAAGTGGCACGCCAATCACCACTTTAAACAGTTGAGATTTGGGGTTGGCGGCATGGCTGATTTCTTTTACAGAAACTTGAAAGGCTTGTCCTTGGTAGTTGGCGTTCAAAATTTGGCCTGTTTTCAAATGATTTTGTAATTGGCTTGTCAGGTAAACAGGTGCTTCTAACGAATCTATACCACCTAGCAGGAGTATCGGTTCTCCACTGGCGATGTTTTCACCGGCTTCTTTGTAAATTTCAGCAACAGTGCCTTTGAATGGTGCGCTGAGTAACAATTCATCAAACATTGATTGTGCTTCAGATTGTTGTGCTTTTAGGCTGTCTTTTTTAGCCAATAAATTGTTGTTCTGATTTATCAAACGATCCAAATCGTTTTGACTCACGGCGTTACTTTTTTTGAGGTCGGTGAGGCGACTCAGTTCAGCTTGGTTTTGGTTGATTGTGGCTTCAAGGGCCTTGATTTCGGCATCGAACTGTTGAATTTTTGGTCCCAGTGAAGGGTTGTCGATGCTGAATAAAGGGTCATTTATTTCAACCACATCTCCTATGTTGATGTGTTTTTTTTCAATTGTACCTGACACTTGAAATGACAAAAAGGCATTGTCTGTCGGCTCAACAAATGCTGTGATTTTGTGCTGTTTAATTTGTTGTTTAGGCTTGAATGTTTCACTGCGAAAATTGGTTTCTTTCATCACAGTATTTTCAGCTTGCCCTGTGTCACAGCCATATAAAAATAAACTGAACGCAATTATTATGATTTTTTTCATGGTTTAACACCTTGTATTGTCAGGTCTATCAATTCATTGATAAATGTATCCGGGTGGTCGTACAGGTTTGCATCCCATTGAGCATAATGGCACGAGGCAATAAAATATTGATTGATGGTTGTTAAAAAGCTCATCACCAATACAGCAGGGTTAAATCCCTTTCTCATCAAGCCATTTTCTTGAGCTGCTTTGATTAATTCCGTACCACGTTCTATCAAAGGTTTGTCCTTCTCACCACATGATTCATCGCCTTCTAAATGCGCATAAGCAAAAAATTTAGCCACTTGAGGGTGTTCTTGTATAAAGTAAAAGTATGACTTCATTGATTTTTTAATTAATTCAATCGGGTCTTTTTCTTCTTCAAATAAAGTTAACTGTGCATCCGCATATTGTGAAAAATAGCTGTCTTTTACTTCATTCCACAGTTCTTCTTTGTTATTAAAGTGGTGGAAAATGAGGCTTTTTGTTACACCTGCTTGTTTTGCAATCATGTTAATGGACACATGGCTGAATCCAAATTCTGAAAACAGTTCCAGCGCTTCATTGAGGATTTTTTGTTTTTTGTCAGTAGTCATGACTCGTAATTTATCACTGACTGACCGGTCGGTCAACCTTGCATGTATAAAATTTAAGTAATAAGTTTTAATTTAAAGTAAGTTTAATAAAAAAGAAGGTAATTTAACTGGTGTCAGAAATAAATAATTTCAAAACATGACTTTGTTCATTTGTTATTCATAAAAAAATAAGTAGCATGTATATTCTTTAATTCACACATATTGAAATGAAAAAATTATTTATATTGTTGTTAATGGTTTTTAATGGTTCGGTGCTAGCTGGCACGCCGGGCATTAAATTTGGATTGCATTTTGATGAAAAGGGCAGAATTATCAGGCCAGATGAAGTTTTTTTGGGGCGTGGGTTAAGTGATGAAAAAGCGGGATTTAAAGATCAGGCAATGAAAAACTTCAAAGAGTCTGCGACATATGGTAATGCCTATGCCAAATATTTTTTAGGCCTGTTGTATTTACAGAAAAAAGATTACCTTAATGGCCATGCATGGCTGAGTTTACTTGATGGGGAGTTCAAAGGGGCGGATAAAGTGAATAGCTTGTTACCCAGAGTCAAGGCTAATTTAGATGAAAAACAGTTACAGTTGGCTGAAGAAAAACTGGCTGAATTAAGAGAGACTTATGGTGAATATGCAGCATTAATGAAGCGAGAAAAGTGGAGAAAAAGTCACAAATACACAGGAACTCACATCAAGGGCCATATTCCGAATAATTTGCGTATTGAAGTCGGTAATGGGGTTTCTGTTACAGGACATAACATCAGAAAGCAGATAGAAACTTTTGTTTATGAATATGAGTACCAATTCCGTATAGGGGAAGTGAAGCTAAAAGAAACAGAGTTTATTGATGACGCCAAAGAGATAGAAAAAGAACTTAATCAAAACCAATAATTCTTCTCTGATATTTCAGTGTCAACCACAGTGTTGACACTGAAATTCATACAATTATTCATCTGGTGACTTTTGGCCTAATTTAACTGCCTCTTGAAAATGGTATCATATTTGCAATTTTAGCAAGGGACACCAAATGAAGAAAAAATCATTGTTCACCAATACCATTAAAAAGAAAAGCCTGCTCGGTCTCGGATTGGCCTGCTTTTTATCATTCAATGCAGTGGCAAAAGATGAAAGTGGCACACGCTTAATGCGGTATGCTGACATCCATAAAGACAAAGTGACATTCATCTATTCAGGTGATGTTTATATCGCCGATATCAAGTCAGGCGACTCCAAGCGTTTGACTTCAAACGAAGGTTTTGAAGCTTTTCCTAAATTTTCAAGAGATGGTAAAAAAATTGCCTTTTCAGCCGAGTACACAGGCTCAAGACAAGTGTATGTCATGAATACGGATGGCAGTGACCTCAAACAATTGACATGGTATAACGATGTCGGTGCCATGCCACCACGTGGCGGTTACGATTACCGCATTCTGGATTGGTCAGCAGATGATAAAAATGTTTTGGTACGTGCCAACAGGCTGCCATGGGGCATTCGCATGGGACAGCCATATTTTGTTCCTGTCGATGGTGGTATGGAAAAACCATTGGCTGTGCCAGAGGCAGGTGGTGGTATGTTGTCACCAGATGGTAAGCACATGGTTTTTACACCTAAAGACCGAGAATTCAGAACTTGGAAACGATACCGTGGTGGACGAGCACAAGATGTTTGGACCTATGATTTAGAGAACAATACCAGTGAACAGTTAACTGATCATGACGCCACTGACCACCAACCTGTTTGGGTTGGAGATGACATCTTTTTTATCAGTGACCGTGATTACCATTTGAACCTGTATAAATATGTTAAAGGTGGTGAACCACAAAAAGTCACCAACCACGATTCATATGACGCCTTATGGGCATCTGCGGGACCTGAAGCCATCGTTTATGAAAACGGCGGTTATTTGTGGCGTTATGATGCGGGCAGTAATGAAACCAAACAACTGAACATTCACATCACTGCCAATCAAGAAAATCAAATGCCAGTGCGCAAAAATGTCAAAGACTACATAGAAACCATGTCTCTGGCACCTGATGGGAAGCGCGTTGTTGTTGCTGCCCGTGGTGAACTGTTTTCTGTGCCAGCTAAAAACGGTGAAATTAAAAACATCAGCCAAACAGCTGCCAGCCGTGAAATGGAAGTGACTTATTCACCTGATGGTAAACACATTGCTTATTTAAGTGATGCCACGGGTGAGTATGAAATTTATTTACGTGATGTCAAAAGCAACAAAGAAACCCAGTTAAGCAATGATGGTACTGTTTGGCGTTTTGGACCGATGTGGTCTCCAGACAGTCAAAAACTGGTTTATTCTGATAAAGACCATAAACTTTGGGTTCTAGATGTTAAGTCAGGCAAACGCACTTTGGCCGACCAATCTGACATGAATGACATCCAAGATTACAGCTGGTCGCCTGACAGCAACTGGCTGGTTTATACCAAAGGTGAGTTGAATGGTTTCTCATCGATGTATGTTTACAATTTGAAGAAAGGTAAGGCAACCTTAATAAGCAGCAAAGAATTCAGCGACTTCTCACCTATATTTGGTGCCAATGGCGACTATTTATTCTTTTTGTCTAACCGGGATTTTAATTTGTCATTCAGCAGTTATGAATTCAATCACGTTTATAACAATGCGACAAAAGTTTATGCTGCACAGTTGAATGATGGCGCGCCAGAACTGTTTCCTTATACAGAAGATGGCCAAAATGTAACAGCGGACGCTGATGACAAAAAAGAGGATGATAAAGACACGGGTGTCAAAGCCGTTGAGATTGATTTTAAAGATTTCAACAACCGTGTGACCGCATTAACGCCACAGTCAGGTAATTACAATAGCCTGCAAGCCAATGGCAAGGCGGTTTTTGTGATTTCTCAATCACAACAAGGCAGTGATTTGAAAATCATTGACCTCAAGTCTGGCGATGTGAAAAATGTGGCTGGCAGTGTGCGCAATTATCAATTGTCTGCCAAAGGTGATCAAATCTTGATTCACACAGGCAATGATTTTGCTATTGTTCAGGCGGCAGCGGATCAAAAAGCCGACAATAAATTAGATCTGACGCATTTGACCATGAAGATTGATCCTAAAGTTGAATGGATGCAAATGTACACTGATGCTTGGCGTATTGCGCGTGATTGGTTTTATGACCCTAATATGCACGGTATGGATTGGGATGCCATCAAGGAAAAATACCAGCCGATGGCAGAAGCGGCCACCCACAGAACCGACTTGGATTATGTGTTGAGTGAAATTGCGGGTGAAATGAACGCCGGACATATATATGTCAATTCTGGTGATCAACCAACGGTCGAAAGACAGGCCAATGGATTACTCGGCGCCACTTTCAAAAAACACAAAAGTGGTTACTTTGAGATCACTGATATTTTAGATGGTGAAAATTGGGATGGTAACAGGCGCTCGCCTTTGACAGAACCCGGTGTCAATGCCCATGTGGGTGATTACATCATCGCGATCAATGGCAACAGCACCAAAGGTGTGGCCAATATTTATCAAATGTTAGAGCATACTGTGGGACGTACTGTTGATTTAACCATCAACAACAAGCCACAAAAGTCAGGTGCTCGCGTGGCCCATGCAAAACCGATTGCATCTGAAGCTCAGTTGCGCTATTTAACTTGGGTTAATGAACGCAGAGCCATGGTCGATAAATTATCTGCTGGTCGCATTGGATATGTGCATTTACCCAATACGGCAGTTGAAGGGAATAGGGAGCTGTTCAAACAAATGTTGCCTCAAATTGGTAAAGATGCCTTGATCATTGATGACCGTTACAACGGTGGTGGGTTTATTCCAGATCGTATGATTGAGTTGTTGTCACGCGAAACATTGAGTTACTGGAAACGCCGCAGTGACAAGGTTTCAAGCATGACCACACCGATGATTGCTCATGACGGACCTAAAGTGATGTTGGCCAATGGCATGTCGAGTTCAGGTGGTGATGCCTTGCCATACTACTTTAAGAAAACAGGATTGGGTAAAGTCATCGGCACCCGCACTTGGGGTGGTTTGATTGGTATCAGCGGCAACCCAGGTTTGGTTGATGGTGGTTCTTTGTTGGTATCTACGTTCCGCTTCATGGATACTGAAGGTGATTGGGCGGTAGAGAACGAGGGTGTGACACCAGATATTGAGGTCATTGACCGACCCGAGTTGGTTGCAGCAGGTCGCGATCCTTCTATTGAACGTGCGGTTGAGGAATTGCTGAAAGAACTGAAAACCAATCCCAGAAAAACCATCAAGGCACCGGATGCGCCCACTGAGTTTTAACAAAAAATATATGGAATAAAATAAAGCCTCGAATGTTCGGGGCTTTTTTTTGGTTGATTGGTTTGCGTTACTGTTTTGGGTCCAGCTGTTGTTCTAACTGAAGAATGAGTTCCAAATCTGATGGGTTGGAGAGCGCTTGTTGTGAGTCATGGATGATCAGTTTGGCTTGTGCCCTTAAGCTGGAATGATAGCTGATGTCTTGACTGGGAACAGAAAGCAAATAGCGTATGGATTTTAATAGTTTTGTGACCAAAATAACATCATGTGAACAATATGCCCGCAGTGGCGCAAAAATCAGATAGACCAAATCGTCAAAAGTGATGTTATTCACCTGAACTTTAATGACGTCATTTTTAGAGAAAAATGAGGCATCGGGCTTTTTCATGCGAATGCTGAGTAGCTGCGTGATGTAATCAATGCATGTAACGGCTGTTCCCGGGTCATTAATGCCTGGTGACATTGCTTTGACCGCAATTTCAGTTATCAATTTAAAGGTCAGAACATAGTTATTATCCAAAGGTTCCGTATCATCAATGATGATTTGATTTAGGATGGCTTTGGCTTGTTCGTCTGATAACTTTTTCTTTGATTTGAATACGGGCAAGTTTGACAATAAAAAGGTATTCTTGTTGGGTGGTATATAAATTTGAGTATCATACTGCTCACACAATTCGCACAACCCATCTTGATCATAAGTTTGTATGAAGCCCGTTTTATCAGCACAGTAGGGCGTCCATTGGTCATCAACCTTTAAATCGCCATAAGCTTTGCAGTTTTGGCTTAAAGCCAATGATTCATCAGTTAATTGTTTAAGCCTTAATTCGGCCCTACAAAACATGGATTTTAGTATGTTAGCTACCTGTATTGATTGTGATATGGAGTGCACAAAGAAAATAAAGGCGGCCAAAGAAGTGGCCATAATGAAAATACTTAACAACACGGAAAAGCCGGGCAGTTGATAATCCAAGTCTTTAGGTTCTATTGAAATTAAAACAATCAAACAATAAAAAATACCCATCAAATAAATACCTAAGATGAATTGATGCTTTTTATTTGAAATCAAACCGGGCAATAACCTGGGTGAAAAGTTGCTGGCCGCTTGATTGAGTAATATCATGACCATAGAAAAACTGAATACCATGATAGAAATCAAGCCCGCCACAAAAGTGGTCAATATGGTTCGAGCGGTTTCTAAATCACTGATAACCAAAGCAGGCACATACTTTTGTAAATAACTTGAAATATCGTGCTGCTCTAAATAAATCATAAACAAGCCAAATAATACGCCCCATGTGGCCATCAAAGCTGGAAAAAATGCCAATTTATTTTTCAACTTTAAGAACAAAAAATATATGGGGTCAATTATTTTTTTCATTAAAAGATGTTCACTGATGTTTTACGTATTGGTTTATAGTTTACCAAGCTTTTAATCAAGCAACAGGTTATTTGTTTTTATAGGTGGTGCTCAGGTTAATGGTGTTTTTATAATCAAAACAAACAAAGGAATTAACTGAAATATATGAAAATGAAAAAGGCCACAGCAACAGAAGCGTTGCGTGGAGAAGCGTTAAAGAAAAAATTGAACCGCATGGCTTGGGTCTCTGACAGTTTATTTACTTTGCCAGGTAACATCAAAGTTGGAGTAGACAGCTTGGTGGGTTTAATTCCTGTGGTAGGAGATGCACTTTCTGCATTGTATTCAATTTACATGATAAAAATTGGCTTCAGTGCCAAAGTGCCTAAGATACTGATGTTGTATATGTTTTTTAATGTTGTTTGTGATGCGGTCTTGGGGTCTATTCCAGTTATTGGTGATGTTTTTGATGTTTTCTTTAAAGCCAATGAACGCAACGCAGCAATACTTAATCGTTACGCTGATGCACCCATAGAAACAAAAAAATCAGCCAATAGGTGGCTCATTCTTTTGCTGTGTATTTTGACTGTGGTTATGGTCATGGCCTTTGTTTTGGTTGGTTATTTGGTCAAACTGGTCATCGGTCTATTTTAGTGAGCATATTCAGCTCAATAAATTTTTACTGTCATCTGGTAACGGATTCTCTTCTAATTGTTGTTTTATTTCTGCGTCATCACTGGAATAATCTTGTTCAGATTGATTGGTTAACGGTTCTTCGACCTGAGATTTGGTGGGTGTTTTATTGCTGCTTTGTGCGGGTTCAGTGATTACATGTATGCCATCTGGGAACACCACTTCTCGAGCTTCATCTGGCATTGAAACACCAGCAGAATCAAAGGCTCTTTTAGTCAACCTGATGACAGAAGATTTAACTTTTGATGGGTTGTACTGTTTGTTATTTACCCAGAAATAAACTTTCAAGTTGACCGTGGCGGCGCCTAAATTTTCAACCAAAACGTAAAATTCTGGATTGTTTAATACGGCCTCATGTGACTCTAGAATATCTAGTATGATGTCTTGTGCTTCAGTGATGTTGTCGTCATAACCAATACCAACGACAAAATCTTTTCTCGAATTAGGGTTGGCGGTTAAATTGGTGATGCTGCTTTTATATATGGTGGAATTGGGAATGTGTACATGGTTTCCTTCCATGGTCATCATGACGGTTCCACGGGTTGTGACAGTTTGAACCATGCCTTTAATGTCGTCTATTACAATCACATCACCTATATTGAACGGCCTTTGTATGCTGATCAAAATACTTGCCAGAAAGTTTTCAGCAATGTCTCTGAAGGCAATACCTATAACCAAACCAACCAAGCCTGTACCACCGATAATGGTCACTGCTAATTGCGTTAACCCAGTCAGCTTTAAAGTAAGATAGGTGCCAATAAGGATAGCGGGAATAGCAAAAGCTTTGGCTGTAAAATTCAGGATAAAAGGACTTTTAATTTTTCTTTTTAACGCGCTACGTGCCAACTTTGAAACTAATTTTGCTGCCAACCAAGTGAAGAACAAAATCACAAGAGCCGAAGCCAAAGCGGGAAGGGCAGAGGCCAAACCATTGAACATTTGTTGTGTTTCTTTAGCGGCAGGTTCTAAATTCCAGGATGAGTCATTAATCACTTCAACTTTATTGATAACTGCAATGACACCATCTGTTTTGTTGGTTAAAGACTCTACCCATTGGCGGTGTGTTTCTTTGTTGGTGGTGCCATTGAGTACTACGATACCATGGTTGACCTCAACTTCAGCATTTTGTATCCATTCACTGGCCGTTATGATGTTCTCAAGGCGTTGTTGAATGGCTTGGTCTTCAACAGGTTGTTTAACTGCAATCACTTGTTGAGTTATGCTGGTGTCGTCTTCGGACTGAGTTAATTCAATGTCTTGGGCAACTGCAACTGTTGATGAGAAACTAAACAACAATAGATAAATAGTAGCGTACTTTATTTGAGTCATGTTATCACCAAGGTAAATTGTTGCGTTTATTTATAGTTTTTCTCTAAACCTTTGAATAGATTGCAAGTACTGTTGCCCCAATTCTTCAGCTTTGTCATCTGAAATATTTTTCTGCGCAATGGGAAAGTAATCTTTCTCTTCTTCTGCCAAATGGTGTTTGATTTTGTCTTGTAAGTTTTTGGCGTACTTTAACCAAGCTGATGAGCTTTGGTCTGTTTCAACAAGTTGAGCAATCATTTCATCAATTTCATGGTGCTCGGCAATGCCATGCCTGGCATCTTCTTGGGTGCTGTCTTTGTAGATTAAAGAGACATAAAAAAAACGTTCTTCAGCATTCGCGTGTGCTTCTAATTCGGTTTTTAATTGTGAAAATATATTGGATCTGAAGTCACTGTCACCACTGGTATCGGTTAATTTATCCAGCAATTCCAATTGGATTTTGTGGTCTTCTTTAATCGCTTCATATATGTTCATTTATATCCTCATGTAAATTAATTGAATAAAAGACATGGAGATGAAACATTGAATTTCAATATAAATATTTTATATCATGGGTTTACGGTTGTGATTAACTGAGGAATAAAATGTAAAAGCGTTTTTTATTTTCTAGAAAAATAGCCACCCATTTCATAAAGGTTTTTTTGTTACCTTTGAACTGCCCCATCCTGTAATTTATTGTCATATTTTATTATTATAGTCATTGAATAATAAATATCATTTAAATTAAAGTACTCATTTTTAAAATGTCAGAATGTGTATGAAAATACTTGTTGGTCTATTGGTGCTGCTTATCTTTTATTCGCACTCAGCTGAGAAGGTTGAATTTTTTTCTGGAGTTAAACTGGAAAAGCCCGATGGTTTTACAGTATCTGAAGATTATGATGGTTTTATTCAAATGGAAACGCAGTCATCAATCATAATCATGTCTTTCCCACTGCCTGAATCGCCGGCAGAACGTCAAAAAGCATTGGATCAAACTAAAAATGAAAATTTGCTTGAAGGGTTGGTAAAACAAGGGATTACGTCCATCCAAAGTGAAACAGTGGCTGTAGCTGGTGACGATCAAGCTTTGTTGGTAACAGGAACACAGACTGTTTTGAAAAAGAAATTAAATCGCATCGTCTTGGTGCTTCATTTTGAAGACAAAACCATTTTAATTCATGCCACTTATCCAAGCGATGATTCAATACTTCACAAAGCCATGATGGACTCAATTAAATCTACCGAACCACTGTCTGACACTGACAATCCAAACTCTTTAACTCATGCATTTACTTTTGATACAGTGGCTGGTTTACAGGTTGTTAAAGGCAGCCTTGATATGCCTAATACAGTCACGATGAGTGTGGACGGTAAGCCCACCGATCCCAAAAATGGCAAGCCTTATGTTTCAATTGTGGCTTCTTTGGGGCCAGTAACAGCAGCTGATAAAGTTGAATATGCGACCATGCTGTTCAAACGGTTGAATTATTTGAATGAGATTGAGCTTCAAGAAATTAAAGAAAAAGCCACAGCTGAACTACCAAGTGTCGAGATTGTTGCTCACGCAACTGATTCAGAGTCTGGTAAGTCATTGTTGGTTTACCAGATGGTAAAATTTCGGAGTAATGGACATTATTTTAGAATAGTTGGGATGGTTGAACGCGATAAAGCCAGCACGTACCTTAATAAAATTAAGCAAATTGCATATGGCGTCAAGGAATCAGATGAATATGCTTCAAATGACAGTGAATTTGAAGCGGCTTTAAGTGATTCAACCCAAACTTATAAGTTTAAACAATTTATCAAAGAGCGTAAAACTGCTGTCAGCATAAAAGAAATCAATGATTTTATGCAAAGTAAATCAAAATCTTCTCGCCATTTACCTGGCGGTCTGGCTAAACATACTTGGGAGTTTGACCACGCTTCTTCTCAACAAAGTATCCAAGCTTGGTTTGATAAAAACAAAATGCTTAAGTCTTACCACATTGGTGATAAAAGTCACTCTATAGAAGGTTGTTATGAAGTTTCAAACTCAAAAAATAAGCTGGCAATTGATATCAAGCAGGATGGAGAGGCCTCCTTTATGAGAGTCAGCACCAAGGATAAGTCTACAAGTCGATCAATAAAAACTGGGCGCTTTACTTCAGTTGATAACGAATTTAAATTGAGTATCATCAAATTTTCGGCAGGCCATAGAGACATCACATTTTCATGGTTAGACACTGATATGTTGTACTTAAAAGGCGCAGTACTTATAAAAGGAGACCCTGAAGTTTGCAGTAAAATGTATGATAAAGTGTATATGTTTGGATCTTAAGTTTTTAATAAAGGCCGCTGATTAGAGTGGTAGATCTTGAGTGTTTTTATAAAGCTTAAGCTTTAAACAAAACCCTGAGTTAAAAAGCTATGTGTATTCTTGAAGGTGAATTTTATGTTCTATTTCTTGAGAAATAACTGGCAAAAAAGCCAAAAGTGGCTCCGTTCATACACAGCAGTAAACCTGCAAATAAAGCCCTGAAATTCAAACTGCCGCTATACAAAGTAAGCCAAATAATCAGCATGATTACAAAGCCAGACAAGCTTGCAATCATTGGATGATTGATTTTGTATTGATTCAATATCAGCAATGTGGGCCAGCCTATAACAAGTATTAGTATGGTGCCAAAGAAAAAAGCCATGCCAGCACTGAGTAAATAGCTAAAAATGACAGTCGGGTCAATAACAAAAACTGATTCTCCCATGATTAATCCCCAAACCATCATCCAAAAGGGAAAGAGTAGAGCGCCTAAAAATGACGCCATGATACATGACATAAAAGCATGTTGATTAAAGCTTTTTTTATGTGCTTTGTTCATTTTTAATTTTTTACGGAGTTGCTCAGGATGTTGCGTTTCAACCCATGTGGAATGTGATTGTTATTTATTAAAGACATTAGTTGAGAAAATTGTGGCTTGTTGAAATATTTTTTAGGTAGCAGCTGATGACTGGGTGATGTTTCATCATCATTGATAAATTCAAGAAGAATTAGTTTTCTAAGCTCGCAGTAGCTGATGATTCTGGACCATGGTAAAAAGTATGATTGTTCATTGTGGCTGCGTTTAACTCCTTTTTCTGTAATATGAAAAGTATATTCTGGTTTAAGCCTAGTTACAGAAGCCTTGATAGTTAACCCTATAATAATTAATGGTGACGCTATTTTAAGAAAAATATATGTAGGATACTCTGTCTTTTTAATATCTTGGACTATGTAATTGAATTTATATCTAACTGCTGATAAATAATCTGAGGGGCTGTATTTGATTTTTATTTCCATGTTACTCCGAGTATAGTATATTCAATAAAAAGCCACTCAAATTTGAGTGGCTTTGTTTTTTCAATCAACAATCAGATTATTCTGCGTATTTTTTCGCAAAACGGTCGTTGAGTTCTTGTTGGCGGGTGTGCAATTCAATCTTTCTGCCATCAATATAAGCCTCAGTCAGGATATTACCACGCATGTCTAAGGCATCACCTTCACTGATGAACAGTGTGGCACTTTTACCGACTTCTAATGAGCCATAATCTTTGTCTATGCCTAAGATTTTAGCTGGGTTTAATGTGATCATTGAAAGTGCTGTTTCTTTGTCATTGCCATAGGCTACTGTTGTACCCGCAGTGAACGCCAGGTTACGTGAACTCATGGAACCAGGATAAGACAAGGCCACATTTATACCAGCTTGCGCCAATTCTGTAGGCAGGGCATAAGCGGCATCAACTGAACGTTCGTTAGACGATGGTAAGCCGTGAACAGATTCAATGATAACGGGTACGTTATTGTCTTTGATAAAGCCTTTTACTGTTGCGGCAGCTTGTCCTGTAACCAATACCAGCTCTACATCCAAACCTTTGAAGTAATTAACAGATTCAATGATGGCTTTGGGGTTGTTACTGTGTACAAAGACTTTTTTGTCACCTGAATAGACAGATTGAACTGACGCTAATTTCAAATTATCGCTGTTGTTTGAATTTTTAGCATCTTCAAACAAAGCTTTAATGGCGCTGATTTTTTTGTCGTAATTTTTGTCTTGTTTCAATTGAACGGTATAAGTTGCCCAATCAAATTGTTTGCGCCAGTTAGCCGGCCAGTTCACATGCAAACCATCATCAACTTTGACCGCTGCATCTTCCCAGTTCCATGCATCTAATTGCACTACTGAAGATGTGCCGCTGACCAAGCCGCCACTGGGTGTGGTTTGTGCCAATAACACGCCATTGAAGCGCAACGGTGGAATGCGTTCTGAATCGGTGTTATAGGCGATTAATGAACGCACATTAGGATTCATTTGGCCCGTTTCATTGAAGTCGCGTGTGGCTTTAAATGAATCAACCTCTGTAAGCCCTAGGTTGCTGTTACTTAATATGAACCCAGGATAAATGTGTTTGCCTTTTAGGTTAACTTCATTTCCGGTGGCTGCCATTTTAAAGTGTCCAACGCGGGTGATTTTTCCCTCATTAAAAGCCAGCTGGGCATTTTCTAACACTTTGCCATTGCCTACATGAATGGTGGCATTGGTGAAGACCACTTCTTGGCTTTGTTCAGCAGCGGGTGTGGGTGTCAATGCTTGAACACTCATGGCACATGTTAAAAGGCTGGTTGCCATTAATCCAGATACCATCATTTTATTTTTGATCAATTTTCTCATGTTGTTATTCATGTTATTCTCCTAAAAACTGATGACGTTCATTGTGTTCCAAGCCTGTGAGCGTGTCACAATGCATCAGTTGTTTTGGCATCGACTTAAAAGGTTTTTTCGGGCCTTTGTCATTTTTGCTTAATTTCACCAAAGCCATTTTTTCTTTGTCTATTTCAGCTTCAATGTCAGCTTGCTTGTCGCGATCATAATAAATGACACCATCTATCATGGTTTTTTCGGCGCGTGCATAAATAGACAATGGGTTGTCAGACCACAGCACCAAGTCAGCATCTTTACCAGTTTTCACTGATCCCATGCGGTCATTTAAATGTAATAACTTAGCAGGGTTCAATGTCACCAATTTCCAAGCGTCTTCTTCGCTCATGCCACCGTATTTCACAGATTTGGCAGCTTCTTGGTTCAGTCGACGTGACATTTCAGCAGAATCAGAGTTGATTGCTGTAACCACACCCGCATTGTGCATGATGTTGGCGTTATAAGGTATAGCGTAGTTCACTTCCCATTTATAAGCCCACCAGTCAGAAAAGGTTGAGCCACCAACACCATGTGCTTTCATTTTGTCAGCGACTTTGTAGCCTTCTAAGATGTGGGTAAAGGTGTTGATGTTGAAATCAAAGTCTTCTGCAACATGCATCAGCATATTGATTTCAGATTGAACATATGAATGACATGAGACAAAACGGTCTTTATTCATGATTTCAACCAAAGTTTCTAAAGCCAAATCTTTGCGCGGTGCAGTGGTTTTTTTCTTCTTGCTGCTGCTTAAACTGTTGTAATCTTTCCAAGCTTGCTCATAGGCTTTGGCTTGGGTAAATTGATCACGGTACACTTGCTCAACACCCATGCGAGTGAGAGGATAGCGGATGGATTCATTGCTGCTTGAGCGTTTCACATTTTCACCGAGGGCGAATTTGATGTAGCCATCGGCACCATCAATCAACATCTCATCAGCATCAACACCCCATTTCAATTTAATCAAGGCAGATTGGCCACCAATTGGATTGGCAGAACCATGTAATAATTGGGCTGCGGTTACACCACCTGCCAAATTACGGTAAATATTGATGTCATGTGAATCAACGGCATCTTCCATGCGAACCATGGCTGAATTCACAGCAATGTCATTCACAGACAACAAAGCAATGTGCGTATGTTCATCTACGATACCTGATGTTAAATGCTTACCTGTACCGTCAATGGTTTTAACACCTTTTCCAGCTTTTAAGCCTTTTCCAAGACTTTGGATTTTACCATTCTTAACCAACACATCGGTATTTTCTAAAATTCCGTCAGCTTCATTGGTCCATACTGTGGCATTGGTGATCAATATATTGTTGTTTTTGTCAACTTGTGCCAAACCATAAGCAGAAAAAGGTCTTGGGATACTTGGAATCGCTTTTGTTTCGGCAGCCTTGCTTTCTTCGGCTTGATCATCAGCGCTTGATGCGGTCAATGACCAGTTGCCTTTCAAAGCATCAATTTGCTTGTTGTTGATGACACCAAAGAGCTTGTGTTCATCGGCGGCTTCTTTACTGTCTTCATCAGCTGGCAAGGTTACATTGATGGTGATGAAGTCATTGTCTTGCGTGACTTTGTATTTGGTTTTGTTGTCTTTGTCTGCTGCGGCTAAACTGATTTTTCCGCCTTTGTTGCTGACTTTAACGTCATGGACTTGCTCATCAATTGTTAATTGATATGCGCCATTATTGATGCGTGGCATACCTGCTACTTGATTGGCGTCACCTGCAACCCATGTTTCAGCGACTTCACTGCCTTTCATGAATAAACCGTCGGTGGTCACCACAAAGTTGGCAAAGCTGCCTTTTTTCAATTGACCCAAGCGACCGTCACCAATTAATTTGGCAGGTGTGCTGGTGATTGAAGCCAAAGCGATTTGTTTGTCCAAGCCGTGTTTCACTGCATTTTTCAGGTCTTTCAAAAAGCTTTTTTCTTTTTTAGGTGCTGGAATGAGTGCAAAGTTAACACCTTCGCGAGCCAAGATGGCTGGATTGAAAGGTGTCAATTGCCATTTTTTAAGGTCTTCATAATCGACATTCCATAAATCCAGTTCGTCGTTCACAGCAGGTGCTTTTTCTTGAACCAAGGGTACAATCAAAGGTTGTCCAGTTTCAGAAACTGCGACCACATCTTGGTATGAGTCACCGGCCGTTTTGACGATAAAGTTGACATCAAATTCTGTGCCAATTTTTTTTGACAAAACTGTTTGTTGCCAGTTGTCTGCGTTGATGATGCGCGGCAGTTTGCTGTTGTCGTTGATGGCTTGTAAATCCAAGTCAATCATTTCATTTTGCTGTTTATACCAGTCGGCATCCATCAGGGTCTGACGAATCAAAGCCACGGCACCCATCAATGAAACGGGGAAGTCTTGTTTGGAAGAACCTTTATCAAAACTCATGTGTTGTGCAACTTCACGGCGGATGATGGCTTGATGGGCGCTGTCTTCATTCAAATGGACTAACGCTGAAGTGCCACGCATGATGCCGTCAGGTTGGTAAGTTAATGCATTGGTAAAGCCATTGCTTCGCAGTGTTTTGTTGCTTTTGGCATCGGCCGTAAATACATCGGCAGCGCTGAATGAGGCTTTGATCGCTTCATTGGCGTTATAGGCACCTTTTTTTGTGCTTTGAATGGTTTCTTTTTTACCCCATCTGAATGGTGGTTTTTTGTCCATTTCGGGCATGCCCACATGGCTGTCTAACAAAATAAACCCAGGGTATAGGTGCATGCCAGTGTAATCTTTGACTTGGGCATTTTGTGGGTATTTGTTGTCATCACTGACAGATAAAATGCGGTCACCTTGTATCACCAATGTGGCATCTTCTAATACTGTGGTGCTGTTGACATGGATGGTGGCATGGGTTAATGCCATCACCGGAGAACGTTCATCGGCTATGCCGTTGATAGTGGCTGTGGGTAGGGCGTTGGCTTGACTCGGCTGCGATGCAAATATGGCGGCGGTCAACAAGGCCAACTGACTGACTTTGTGCATGGAATATCCTCTTATTTTGGACATTACATTGTAAAGCTTGCCAATGGTTAAATGGCATAGGTCAAAGGTCATGTAAAGGCTGTCGAATTTAGTTATATCAATGCCTTATGGATGTTTTTAGAGTAGATTTGTGAAGTAGCCAATCCAAAGAGGGTCTTTGGATTGGCCTGTTTTTTCTATTTAAAATTTGGCAGAGCCCGGTGTTCTTGGGAAGGCAATCACGTCACGGACATTAGACAGTCCAGTCACGTAACTGACCAATCGCTCAAAACCTGCACCAAAACCGGCATGTGGCACGGTGCCATAACGCCTGAGGTCGGTGTACCATTTGTATTCTTCTTGATTCAAGCCATGGTGATCCATGCGTTTCAACAAATAATCCAAACGCTCTTCACGTTGCGCACCCCCCATGATTTCACCAATGCCTGGAACCAATACATCCATGGCGGCTACGGTTTTACCGTCATCGTTCATGCGCATATAGAAAGGCTTGATTTCTTCAGGGTAGTTCATCACAACGATGGGCTTCTTAAAGTGTTTTTCTGTCAAGAAACGTTCGTGTTCAGTTTGTAAATCGAGGCCCCATTTGACTTCGTAGTCGAATTTCTCACCGCAGTTCTTCAGAATCTCCAAAGCATCCGCATAGTCAACGCGTTCGAAAGTGTCATCTTGTAATGTTTCTAAACGCTTGATTGCTTGTTTGTCTACAAAGCTGTTGAAAAAACCCATGTCATCCATGTTGTTTTCCAGTACTTTTTTGGTGATGAATTTCAGGAAGTCTTCACCCAATTGAGCCGCGTCATTTAAGTCAGCAAACGCCACTTCAGGTTCAATCATCCAGAACTCAGCCAAATGTCTTTGGGTGTGTGAGTTTTCTGCACGGAATGTTGGGCCAAAAGTATAAACTTTGCTTAAAGCACAGGCATAGGTCTCAGCATTCAACTGACCTGATACCGTCAAGTACGCTTCTTTGCCGAAAAAGTCTTTGCTGTAATCGATGTTGCCTTTGTCGTCTTTAGGCAAGTTCATCATGTCTAATGTAGAAACGCGGAACAAATCACCAGCACCTTCACAATCACTGGCTGTGATGATCGGCGTGTGCAACCAAAAATAGCCGTTTTCATTGAAGTATTGATGTACCGCTTGAGCCATGGTATTGCGCACGCGCATCATGGCACTGAACGTATTGGTACGAGGGCGCAAATGGGCCTGCTCACGTAAAAATTCCATGGTGTGACGTTTCGGTTGAACAGGGTAGGTGTCTGGATTTTCAACCCAACCAACCACTTCAACATGGCTCGCTTGGATTTCAAAGCTTTGGCCTTTGCCGCCAGATTCTACCAGTGTACCGTTGATGATCACAGAACAGCCGGTAAACAACTTCAATACTTCTTCATCATAGTTAGGCAATTCGTTATTAGCAACCACTTGGATGCCATCGAAACATGAGCCGTCATGAACGACCAAAAATGAAAAGCCGCCTTTAGAGTCGCGGGTTGTTCGGATCCATCCTTTGATGGTCACTTCGCTGTTGACAGCATGATCGCCTGCCAATGCGCTTTTGATTGAAACCTGTGTCATTTGGGTATCTTTTATCTATAGTCTTTTATAAAAAAGGCCACTGTCTTTATGTTAAGTCAGTGGCCAATGGTTTTATTTCAGTGTATTGATTAACTGGCTTTGTCTATTGCATTGGCTTTCGGGCCATTCAATAGGGCGTTTTCAACGCCGGCAACCACCAAGTCAACTTCGGCTTCAGTGATGTCAAAACGTGGTGTAAAACGCAGTGAGTTTTCAC
This sequence comes from Marinicella rhabdoformis, assembly GCF_009671245.1. Classification (NCBI taxonomy): domain Bacteria; kingdom Pseudomonadati; phylum Pseudomonadota; class Gammaproteobacteria; order Lysobacterales; family Marinicellaceae; genus Marinicella; species Marinicella rhabdoformis. The sequence continues at coordinate 177,389 of NZ_VTFS01000006.1, read as the reverse complement.
CGCCATGGATCACACCGATGCCGTTGTAACGCAAAAATTCTTCTGTGCTGCCGGTGCCATAAGCCTTGAATTGTGGGTCTAACTCACAAGAGAATAACAAGCCAGTACCTTGAACATTGGTAATTTCACCGTTCAGTTTATTTTGCAATTCTTTCAGTTTTTCAACAAACATCACACCTTTGTCGCGGATGTTTTGGCGAGATTCAGCTGACAGCTCAGTCAATACAGTACAAGCCACATCCATCGCTTTTGGGTTGGCGGTCATGGTGTTGCCATAAATACCAACCACGTACATTTCAGCGGCTTTTTTACCCATAGCCAATACTGACAAAGGATAATGACCGGCATTCAATGCTTTAGAATAAGTTTCCATGTCAGGTGCTGGTAAGTTTTCAAAACCAGGGTAGTCACAAATTGACAAACAACCTTGAGCTCGCAAACCTGCTTGAATTGAATCGACCAAGAACAATGTGCCATTGGCTTCTGTTAATTCACGTGCAGCGGCATAGAATTCTGGAGAAATGCCCATGCCTGGGTTACCTTCGCCCATAACGGGCTCCATGAAAAACGACTCAATGAATTCATTATTTGCAGCCGCATCATCATATGCTTTTCGCAAAGCGTCTATGTCATTGATGGGAACTGTGATTAAGTTGTTGCGACCTTGGAATGAAGCCAAGTTCTTTTTGTATGATTTCAATGACGAATCAGAATACTGTGCAGGTCGATCGGTACGACCGTGGAATGCACCTTCTAAGGCCATGATTTTAACTGTTTTACCGTAGTTTTCGCCGCCCATGCCAGTTTGTTGTTTGGCGTTTACGTCTGAGATACGTGAAGCCACAGTCACGGCTTCTGAACCTGAGTTCATGCAGATGAATTTCTCAAAAGGACAGGCATCACGACCGACACCAATCTCTTTCTTCAAAATATCAGCCAATTTCTTTTGGTAAAAGCTAGGCGTCATGATATTAGCCATAACATGTGGACGCGCCATGGTTTCTAATACATGATCGGCGGCATGTCCCGCACCCAACATACCGTAACCGCCATTGTCATGTAAAACAGCGCCTTTTAAAGTCACAATCCAAGACCCTTTACCTGACAGTGCAACGTAAGGATTTACAGCATCAGCAGCATAAAAGTTAACGAAATCTTGGTGCATGAAAGCCATTTGGTCAACTTCATTCATGTCAATCACTTCAGGGTATGCTGTTTTGACTTTTTCAAATTCACTCACTGCATTATCAATGGCAACAGTTAAGTCAGGATCACTTTCAATGAATTTTTGAACAATGGCATCACTCAAGCCTACAGTTAATACATCGCCTGCGGCTTGTTTTAATGTTTGTAACTTTTCAAAAGTTGTCATATATATCTCGTTAAATAATCAGCCGAGCATTTTACCATAACCAAGACAAAAACCGCCACCCGTTCAGCGTTTCTCTGAAAGCTGTTTTTGTTCAATGGTTTAGGCAGGGTATTTGAAGTTGTGCTACCTTAATAAACGACTAAAGCGTTACAAATTCTTCTGCTGAAGTGGGGTGGATGCCGATGGTGCTGTTGAGTTGGGTTTTAGTGAGGCCTTGTTTGAGGGCCACGGCAAAGCCTTGAATCATTTCGCCACCATCTGCGCCCACCACGTGCATGCCCAATACTTGGTCAGTGTCTTCGTTGACTATAATTTTCATGAAGGTTTTTTCTTTCACTTCACTCATGGCATATTTCATTGCCCTGAATGTGCTGGTGTGGGTTGAAATGTTGGGGTGTGATTTGCGGGCTTGGGCTTCAGTTAAGCCACAGCTGCCTATTTCAGGCTGAGAAAATACCGTGGTCGGGATGAAGTCGTATTCTGGAAATTGATTACCGTTTTTGTACAGCCGATCAACCAAATAATGGCCTTCACGTATCGCCACGGGGGTCAAGTTGTCTCTGTTACACACGTCGCCAACTGCAAATACATGGGGCAAGGAGGTGGCTTGGGTTTTGTCAACGGTGATTTGATCATTGTTTTGGGTGTCGATGCCCACTTGGGATAAATTTAATTGGGCTGTATTGGCTGCCCTTCCAGTAGCAAAAAACACCAAGTCTGAAGCAATGGTCTGGTGTTTGCTGTCGTGACTGGTGTGACATATGAAGCCGGTTGACATTTTTTCTACTGCGGTGATTTCTGTTTCTGTAAGTACATTAATACCCGCATCTATAAATGACTGTTGCGCAAAGGCAGCCACTTCCTTATCAAAGCCTCGGAGGATTTGTTTGCCTCGATAAACCAAGTTAACTTTCACGCCTAAAGCATTGAAAATACATGCAAATTCTACTGCAATATATCCACCACCATTTATGGTTATGCTTTCTGGTAAGGCGGGTAAGTCCAAAGCTTCATTGGACGTGATGACATGTTCTTTGCCTGGCATATCAGGTACGGTGGGTGTGCCACCAGTGGCAATCAAAATGTGTTTTGCTGTGTATGATTGGCCAGCTATGTCTACAGTGTGTGCATCTACAAATGAACCGAAGCCATTAATCAATTCAACGCCCGAGTTGGACAACAGTTTCAAATAAATGCCGTTGAGTCGGTTGATTTCCTCGTTTTTGTTTTCCAACAGTGTTGACCAATTGAATTGACTTTGGATATCCCAACCGAAAGTTTTGGCGGCTTTGAACATTTTGCTGTATTGAGAGGCGTAAACAAATAATTTTTTAGGTACACAGCCGCGTATCACACAGGTACCTCCGACTTTGTCAGACTCGCAGATGGCGACTTTTTTACCGTATCCAGCGGCTATCCTTGCTGCCCTGACGCCACCTGATCCTGCGCCGATGACCAATAAATCATAATCGTATGCCATGTTTTTACCTTTGTTTTGTCTGTTGAATTAGAATTTAAAAGACCTGTTTTTCATAAAAGTCTTTCTTAATCTTTCATTCTACTCAAAACCATTGGTAAATATTACATCATTTCCCATGGTTGATGCCAATCCATTGATAAAATCTTCGATCGCCGTGTAGCCAGATGGCATGATGGTGTTGTGGTCGTTGCCATTATTTGGGTTCAGCCCACGGCTGTTTTCCCATGCATTGGGCATGCCATCTCCATCAGAATCCAATGGTGGATTGGTTGGCGTGAGGCCTGACATCAGGTCACTCGGTCGGAAATTGCGCCAAGAACCATTCCTTTGTGTCAATTCCAGTAACGACTGCTTGGCAACCACGTCATGGGGATAGGCGCCGATGGTTGGTGTTAGTTTGGCTTCTAACGCAGTACTTGGTGATGTACCACTTGCTTGATAGTCGTTGTGAACGGTGTAGTCAAAGAGGCCAGACTGGTTAAATTGCGAACTGACAATGCCACAACAAACAAAGGTGTATTCATTCATGAAAGGCGCGTCATTCCATGGGTTTTCGACCACGCCTACATAAGAACCGGGGTCTTGAACATAATTGTCTTGCAGCCAATATTCGGTCGGCACTGGTGGGTTGTTGTTTTCAGGGTCAAACCAAAACGGTGACAATGAAGCGCTTGGGCCGTCAATGTAAGCATTACCAAGGATATTGAACTGACCAGCTGATACATTGTGGTGTACAAAACCTTCACGGCCGTTGTAAGTGAGGTTGTTTTTGACTTCAGCAGGACCTACAGACAAAGCGGGCGTTCTGTTGCGTGAATGTGTGAAAATGTTATTGAGGATTGATATGTAACCGCCGGTTCTGGAGTTACCGTTACAGCTGTTGTCATCGAGACAAGGCCGGTGGTTTATGACGCCTTTGTTGTGTGTCCATCCGTTGTTGGTGTCGTAGATAGGGAAAGATAAATGTGACCATTGTATGGTGACATGTGAAGCACCATTCCAAAGGTCAATGGTTTCATCTGCACCATGTGAAGCATCGATGTGGTCAAAAATAAAATGGTTGGCATCAGAAAATTGAATGGCGTCATGTTGGCTTGAAGGCCATTCATTGTCAGGATCATGAGGGCGGACTCGAATGTGTCGCATGATGATGTTACTGATGCCTTCATCATAACTGGTGTACATATGCCCAGTGATAGTAATACCCGCACCGGGGGCGGTTTGTCCTGCGATGGTGAGGTCGCCATGTGGAATGTGTATGTCACCATCAATAATGCCTGAGACATCGAAAACAACAATCCGCGAGCCAGCAGTATTGATGGCTGCTTGTAAGCTGCCTGGGCCTGAGTCATTGAGGTTGGTGACTTTGATGACTGTGCCGTTTCGGCCGCCTGTGGCAAAAGCACCAAATCCTTCAGCTTCAGGAAATGCTTTGAGTTGCGCCTTACTTGATGTAGTTAATGCCAGTAATATGATGACAATTGTTTTTTTATAGCTAAACATGGCTCGCTCTTATTTGTGGTATTGAATGGTGGGCGACTTTATTGTTATTTACAGGGTAAGGTAATTAAGGTTTTGTTTTCGTTAAATCCAAGCAGTTTGGTGTTGTTGATGCAATAAATAGCGGACTTTTGATGCTAAGAATAAAACTTTGCTTTTAGTCAAGGTGTGAATTAAAAGCCAATACCTTACTTTTTTCAGAGAATGTAATCAGGTTACAATAAGCGGTTAATTCAATCTTTTATGTGAAATATGTTAGACAAAACCCTCAATCGTGACGTTGTTCTTGCCATGCGTGAATGTGTGATGTTTTCAGGTATGGATGATGCACAGTTTGACGCCTTATTGCGATTTTCCAAATTGATAACCAAGCCCGCGGAGTGCATGTTGTTCCAACAAGACATGCCATTGACACATATTTATTTTGTCTATCAAGGTGCAGTTAAGCTCAGTCGAAGTACCATCAAAGGGGATGAGAAAATCATTGAAGTGATTTTACCTGGTAGGACATTTGCTGAGGGCGTTTTGTTTAAAGGTGCCCCCAAATATCCTGTAACTGCCACGACATTAAAAAGCAGTACGGTGATTGCTGTTGATGGGAAGCAATTGTTGAATTTACTCAAAAGTTCAAATGAATTATGTATCAAAATGTTGGCTCATGTATCGTTTAGGTTGCATTGGATGATCAATGAATTAGACAAGCAAACATTGCATAATGCCTCTTTCAGAATTGTGGATTATTTTTTGGCGCAAATCACTTTGACTGATGCTTCGAGGCATGAGATAGAGTTACAGGTACCAAAAAGAGACATTGCTTCACGCTTGTCAATCAAGCCAGAAACATTTTCTAGGGCCTTGAAATCATTAGAAAAAAAGGGGTTGATCACGGTTCAAGAAAAAACCATTGTTATCAATGATATTGAGTTAATTAAAGAAAAAATGGCGTTAGAAGAACTGTAAGAATCAAGAAAGAAACCAATTTTAAATCCCTGACTTTCAGCCCATGTATCATGGGCTTTTTTGTGCTCAAATAATTAAGGAGCGCTGGGGAGCACTGAACAGATGAATGAAATATTTGAAATTTTGTAACCAATTTCACATCAAGTCGTTTATCAAACAAATAATCACAGAATTGGGAAACACCATGAATAAAATCGTCAAAATTATCGCACCTGTTTTGGTCTTGGGTGGCAGTGTCATGATAGTGAACACATTGGCGGCATCTAAACCAGAGCCGGAAAAAACAGAAACCAAAGCACGTCCTGTGTCTTTGTATGTTGATGAAGTGAAAGCCAAGGAAGTACTTTTGAATGTGTCGTCTCAAGGTGAAGTGAAGTCGACTAACCACATAGAATTGGTTGCTGAAGTTTCTGGTCGAATCTTATCAGTATCAAATAAGTTTTCATCAGGTGCTGAATTTCAGGCGGGTGAAACTTTGGTGAAAATTGATGACACCGAATACCAGTTAGCCGTAACACATGCAGAATCCAGGGTTGCTGAAGCCAAAGTGGGTGTGGCGCGAGAATTGGCCAATGCAAAAATCAAGAAAGACCAATGGAAATACAAAAACCCTGGTGTAGAGCCTTCAGAGTTTGCCTTAAATATCCCACAAGTAGCCGATGCAAAGAGTAAATTAAAAGCGGCTGAGGCCGAATTGGCAGAAGCAAAGCGTGATGTGCAGCGTACCAACATCACAGTACCCTTCCGCGGTAGAGTTATGGATGAAAGCATAGGTGTAGGTCAGTACATTTCTACAGGGAAAATTTTAGGTAATGTGTTTGCTGTTGATCAAGTAGAAATTCGAATGGCTTTGACAGACAGTCAATTAGCCGAACTGAACTTACCTATGGGCTATATGGCTGTTAATGATCAAGGTCCAGCAGTGACATTAAAAGCCAATGTAGGTCAAAATGAGCATGAGTGGAAAGGTCGAATTGTCAGAACACAAGCTTCTGTTGATAAAGACACGCGTTTGATTTATGCCACTGCAGTAGTGAATGACCCTTATGGTTCAGGTGCTGATAATGGTACGCCCTTAGCAGTTGGTATGTTTGTTTCCGCAGAAATTGAAAGTGCCAACAGTCAACATGCTTTGGTATTACCCAGAGATGCTTTGCGTAACAAAGACAAAGTGTTTGTTATCAATGACGAAAATCGTTTAGAAATCAGAACAGTATCTGTGTTATCTACCAATCAGCATCATGTGATGTTGCTTGATGGTGTCAAAGCCGGTGAATGGGCCGTTACTTCTTCAGCCCCTGGTGTTGCTGATGGTGTAGAGGTTCAAGCCATCAAGAGACAATTGGTAACTCAATTATAAAAAATACACTGAGGGCTGCTTCGATCTGACAGCAGCCCTTTCAAACAAATCCCTAAAAGGTAGAAGGTGAATTATGAATGGTTTAATTGCATGGTGGGCCAGGAACAGTGTGGCCGCGAATTTGATGATGTTGGGTATATTTATTGCCGGCATGATTGGGTTTGGCAAGATGGAACGAGAAATGGACCCTCAAGTGAGGTTCCCCGGTTTAGAAATCAATGTCTCATGGCCAGGTGCGTCACCTGAAGAGGTAGAGCAGCAAATTGTGGCTCGAATAGAAGAGTCTGTTCGTGATTTGGATTCTATAGAGTGGGTGCGATCTTCATCACGTGAAGGATACGGTGGTGTGTATATTTTGGCTGAACAGGATGTTGACTTCACTCAGTTTATGAATGACGTCAAAATTCGCGTTGATTCTATTTCAACTTTGCCACGTGATATTGAGCCGCCACAGGTTCAACAATGGGTCAATCGAGATGAGTTCATTCGTGTGGCTGTCAGCGGTGATTTGGGTGAACGTGAATTAAAGCGTTTGGCCGAAACCTTAAGGCGTGAAGCAGCACAATTACCTGCGGTTTCTATTGTTCAATTGTTTGGAACACGTAACGAAGAAGTTTCAATTGAAGTCGGTGAAGCTGCATTGAAACGATACAACTTGAGCTTTTCAGATGTGGCAACGGCCATCCGCAATGCCTCATTGAACCAATCAGCCGGTGCGGTGCGAACTGAAGTGGGTACCTATCAATTAAAAGTGCGCTCACAAGCAGACAGTCAAGCCGCATTTGAAGACATCATTGTCAGACAGACCGCAGACGGTGGAACCATCCGTGTAGGAGATGTGGCAACGGTTATTGATGGTTTTGAAGACAATCCTATATTAGCCACATTAAATGGTACACCAGCCGTTTTGATTCAAGTGATGACGACAGAATTCATGGACATTGTCAAAGCATCAGATTCAGTTCGTCAGTGGATTGATAAACGCCAAGACACTTTACCAGCGGGCGCCTCATTAACTTTATGGACTGATCAGGCTGAAGATTTTAAAGGTCGCATGCAAACCATAGGTTCATCCGCCTTTATGGGCTTGGTATTGGTGTTGTTTATTTTGATGCTGACCTTGAGACCCAAAGTTGCGATTTGGGTTGCTGTGGGTATTGCCACAGCCTATGCGGGAGCATTTGTGTTGTTACCCTCTGTCGGGGTGTCACTTAACATGTTATCCACTTTCGCCTTCTTGTTGGTTTTGGGTATTGTTGTGGATGACGCTATTGTCGTAGGAGAGGGCATACACAGTGAGTCAGGCAGGCTACATGATACCAAGAAACAAAGCGGTACAGAAGTTGTGGCCATTGATGACATCCCAGGTGTTCAACCGGCTGACTCGCCAGGCCTTAAAGCCGCAGTATCTGGTGCACAATTGGTAGCTAAGCCTGTTGTGTTCGGTGTGATTACAACCATTATGGCCTTCATGCCTTGGTTGTTCTTGGGTGGTTCTACCAGTGAATTTACCCGTCATATTACATGGGTAGTGATTTTGGCTTTGGCTTTTTCATTGATAGAATCATTGTTAATCTTGCCATCACATTTAGCCAATATGAAGCCAAGGAAAAAAGATGGTCGGTTTGGTCGTTTTCAAAAGAAGATTGCCAATGGCATCAGTTCATTTGCGCAAAATAAATACCGCAAGCTGGGTCAATGGAGTGTGAACAACAGATACCTAACAGCCAGTTTGTTTGTGGGTGTTTTGGTGATTGGTTTTGGTATCTTTGGTGCGGGCTTGGTTAAGAAAAGCTTTATGCCTGATATAGAGTCTGATGAAATCATTGTTAATGTTACTTTGCCTGAAGGTGCGCCATACAGTCGGGCTTTAGAAATATTGGCTCAACTTCAAACAGCTGAACAGGCTTTGGTTGACGAAGTGAAGGAAAAGAACGTGGGTTCTGGAGAGTTGATAGAAAATTGGTACACGCGATCTCGCCGTGATTCAGTACTGGCCATTGTTAAATTGGCACCACCTGAAGTGCGAGATATGTCAGCTAAAGACGCTTCTATCCGATTGCGTGAGCTGATGGGAGATGTGCCTGATGCCAAAGAAGTGTCGGTTCAGTACAAGCAAGGCGGTGGTGATCCAGGTTATGAACTGTCAATCCGTCACCCTGATTTAGATGTGTTGAGGTTGGCTACCAAAGAATTGGAAGACCAGCTGAGAACCTATGAAAATTTATATGATGTCAGAAATAACTTAGAAGGCGCATCAGAAGAAATTCGAATCACTTTAAAACCAGGTGTTGAAAAGTTAGGTTTGAGTTTGGCCGAGGTAAACAGACAAGTCAGACAAGCCTACTTTGGAGAGGAAGTGCAACGCTTACCTCGCAATGGGCAAGATGTTCGAGTTAAAGTTCGTTATCCAGTTGAGTCTAGGCGTTCTATCGAAAGTTTAAAGAACTTTTATGTCAGAACCGCAGATGGCCGTGAAATGCCTCTGATGTCTGTAGCCGAATTAGAGTATGCGCCAGGTATTAAGTCAATTCAACGCTGGAATGGTAACCGTGCGGCACGCATCAGTGCCGATTTGAAAGATGATGTTTCAGGTGATATTTCAGAGGACTTAGAAGAAAACTTTTTCCCTGCTTGGGAAGCAAAGTACCCAGGTATTATGAGAGGTTCGATTGGACAAGCTGAAGGTCAGAAGCGATTTCTTAAGGAGGTGATGGGCTTATATTTCATGGCATTTTTTGGTATGTATGCCTTGTTGGCCGTGGCGTTCAAGAGCTATTCTCAGCCGATTTTGATATTAATAGCCATTCCATTTGCCTTTGTGGGTGCGATTGTTGGACACGCAGCGCTTGACATGACCATGGCGATATTCAGTTACTTTGGAATAGCCGCGGCCGCAGGTGTGGTGGTTAATGACAATCTGGTCTTGATGGATTACTGTAACCGTTTGCGGGCCAAAGGTGTGGCGGCCAAAGATGCGATTGTTGAGGCAGGTGTTGCTCGATTTAGGCCCATCTTGTTAACTTCTGTAACAACCATTGTTGGTTTGATTCCCATGATGATGGAGCGTTCTATTCAGGCGGCTTTCTTGAAACCCATCGTTGTTTCATTGGCCTTTGGTGTCTTTATGGCGTTCTTTGTGACTTTGTTTATGGTACCTGCTTTATATAGCATTGGTTTGGATATTAAGAAAGTCTTTACCCGTAAATCAAAGCGCAAAATAATTGAGAATAAGTCAAATCAACAAGTCGTTGAGCAATCCAGTTAATGGCAACGATTTAAAATTTTAATTTTGGAAGAAAAAACCGAAGTCAAATGGCTTCGGTTTTTTTGTGTGATTGATATTAATTTAGCTAATATAGGGGTTGAGTTTGTATTGCTTCAATGAGGCGGCAAAATCTTGCAGCATTTTGTTACCACTGGTTTCTGCTTTATGACACCATGCTTTAAACGCTTCAATCATTTCTTCCATGCTCATGCTGTTATTGTCCCAAATGGCTTGTAATTCAGCTTTGTAAACCATTAAGGACTGCATGGTGTGGTTGGCTTCAAAATTCGCTTGGAGTTTGTTTTTCCATTTGCTTTTAACGAATTGAGGGTCAAGAGACAATTGTTGTGTGTATTTTTTGATGTCTTTTTTAACGGCTTTGTCAGGTGATTCAAACTCGGAATTTAAGTTGGGGTTGATGACATCTTTGATGTATAACTGCATCACATTGAACTTATGGGTCAAAATGGCCTTGACTGTTTCATTTGAAAATTCCACTTGTGTTTCATCAATGTGTAATTCAGGCACCACTTTTTTGATCTCACACAAACCCAACTTATTCAAGCCTTTGATGACATACCAGCCCAAGTCATATTCTCCTTTTTTGTGGGCGAATTTACTGGATGAGGGGAACGCATGGTGGTTATTGTGTAACTCTTCACCCATGATAAAAAAGGCAAAGCGAGAGATGTTTCTTGAAGAGTCATCAGTTCGGTAATTGCGGTAGCCAAAATAATGACCAACACCATTGATCACGCCGGCTGCAAAAAATGGAATCCAAATAATTTGTATCGCAAATACAGCTGCGCCTATGATGCCGAATAAGGCAATATCAACAGCCGCCAATAAGAAAATGCCTAAGAAATGGAACTTGGTATAAATGTTTCTTTCTATCCAGTCATCAGGTGTGCCTTTGCCATATTTGTCCAAGGTTTCTTGGTTTTTACGTTCTTCTGTATATAAGGTTACACCATGGAACAGGACTTTCTTAATGCCATGAATCTGTGGGCTGTGTGGATCATCTTCGGTTTCGCAATGGGCATGGTGCTTGCGGTGAATGGCGACCCAATCTTTGGTTAACATGCCCGTAGTAAACCACATCCAGAATCGGTAAAAGTGTTGAATGGCGGGGTGTAATTTGATGCCTCGGTGGGTTTGTTCTCTGTGGAGAAACAAGCTGACGCCAGATAAAGTGATTTGAACACTGATAAAAACTGTTAAGACGATTTGCCAAGCTGAAAAATCAAGCAAACCGGTTTCTAAAAAGTTTAAAAATTCCATCATGATTGTGATTAAATACAAAAGAACTCACTATAATGAAAAGTTGTGTCAAAAACCAGAGATAAACACGTGTTAGCTGAAAAGAATCCAATAATATATATCGAAGCAAAAAAGCTGACATTAAAAAAACACAATCAGACCATTCTTGACCAATTAGATATTTCAATTCATGATCAAGCGATTACCGTTTTACTGGGCGCCAATGGGGCAGGAAAATCAACGCTTTTACAAGCGTTATCAGGTGTTTTTGCACCTTACTCTGGTCAGTTGAGTTGGCCAAAGTCTGGAAAGCCTCCTGAAAGTCAAAGGATTGCCTATGTATCAGAACCTGCTGTTTTTTATTCGCATTTAACCACAGAAGAGCAGTTGTTATTTCATGCAGGCAGTCATCATTTGCTTCCAAGGAATGCCGAACAGGCGTTAGCCCAATGGCATTTGTCAGCCGTGGCTAAGAAAAAAACAGGTCAGTTATCTTTAGGGTATAGACAGCGTTTGGCTTTGGCACAAGCTTTCATGTTGCGGCCTCGATTGTTGCTCTTGGATGAGCCGATGAATGGCATGGATCCTGATTTGATGTCTTTATTCAAACAAGAGGTAACCAAAATCAAACCGCATTGCTGTGTGGTGATGGCATCTCACTTGTTGCACTTGATGGATGACTGGGTAGACCATGTGGTGGTCATGGCTCAAGGCAAGGTGCTCAGCCAGCAACATGTTGTGAAAGACAAGAGCTTATATCAAGTGTACCAAGAAACCATGGCGTTACAACACAATGATGTTAATCGGCAGAACGAGGTGGCGTCATGAAGCGTTTGTCATGGTTAAAGAAAGAGCGTTTGATGTTGTGGCGAACGGCATCTATTTGGTTGGTTTTGGCGCTGTTGATGTTCAGTTGCTCTTGGTTATTTTGGTTGATGGTAGATCGTTACACTCAGCTACAATCGGCTTTTATAGCAATGGCACAGCCACCTTCAGTGACTGATCATTTATTGGTGCCTTTTTTCAAAACCATGGCCCAAGTTTCGATGTTGCTGGTTGCTGTCATCAGCGGCATGGCAATTGCTCAAGAGCGCAGTCAGGGCACGTGGATTCAGGTGTTCAAACAACCCAACCGCATGGTGGTTAATAAATGGTTGGCGTCATGGTCCGTGAGTGGTTTTTTGTTGCTGACGTTGTTATTGGCCTGGTTGTGTTTGGATGGAGCCAGTCAATTACATCAACCAGTAATAGGGTTGGCTTTATTGGCATTGATTTTATTGTTGTCTTGGTTGAAAGCCTTGGGTTTGTATTTGTCTAGCTTGTCGTCTCAATCAGGCATGGCCATTTTGTTGTCATTGGTGGTGTTTACCTTGCTTTGGATGTTAGGTCAAAATCAATCCGTGGCGGAATTTGGTGTCAATTGGTTGGTTTTGTTGTCGCCGTTGAAGCATTTTGATTGGCTATCTGGAGGGCAGTTAAGTGTCGCTTCTTTGATTTATTTCTTATTAGGCACCCTGGTATTCCTGCGTTTGGCCGCTTGGCAGGTGGCTGCATTGGGTGGTGAGCGACTGGCTGTTTGGAAGCAGGTGCTTCGCACATTGGTGCTTATCATGTGTTGGTTAGCGGCGGTTTTTGCTGTGGCCAAATGGGTTCCTGTTCAATCGCACCAACTCAGTTACAAAGATTTACTGCCCTCCAATGCCCAAGAAATTTTAAATCAACAGAAACACACAGACATTGATGTGTTTGCAACCGAAAACAGCGATGCTGGAAAGAAAGTGGCTGAATTTTTGAGTCCTGTTATTTCGTTGTTACCTGATGTGAGGGTGAATTACTTAGACCCGGCTTCGCAAGTTGAGGTGATGGCTCAACATGGCATCAGCCGCCAAGGCAGTATGTTGGTTCGCCAAGGCGGGACAGTCGAAGACCCAGAAGGTGGTCATTTATTTGTCATGAAAGAGTTGTCTTATGAGCAATGGTTCAATGGTCTGAAAAAATTGCAAACGCCAAAAGATGATTGGTTGGTATTACTAGAAGGTTTTGAAGGCGGTGATTTGAGGGGAGAAGCGCCTGAAGGTTTTGAGCAATGGTATCAATCGATAAAGAATGCGGGCTATCAAGTGGCCATGATGTCGTGGCAAGAAGGGTTAAACTTGCCCAGTAATGTCAAACTCATCATGTTACTGGCGCCAAAAAAAGAGGTCAGCGGCGAAGTGGTGGAGTGGTTGCAACAACAAATAACCCAAGGCGTCAGCATCTGGTGGCTGACCGAACCTGAGCAAGCACAGCAACAAAACCATTTGTCATTGTTGTTTGATGTCATGCCGCTGGACAGCTTTTATGCAGGCCCATTGGTGCTTAAAGATTTTCCTGACCATGCCATCAATCAATCATTCGACAGGCCGATTGACTTATATCAGGCGATGACTTTTGAAACCGCCAGTGATCAAGTGTGGCAAAATGAACAAGGGCAAACTCTGGCAGCTGCACAAGTCATGGGTGAATCACGATTGTTGGTTACTGGTGACAGTGACTTTGTCAACAATGGGCGTTTGTTATCAGGTGGTAATTTGGAAATGTCATTGCGACAATTGGACTGGTTGTTGGGCATTGATGATCGCATCGACTTACCCACAATCGGCATGGCTCAAAGCCAAATACATTTAACTAAAAACCAAGTCCTGTTGTACAGCGTTTTGATGTTGTTGGTGCTGCCGGGGTTGTTGCTTTTGGTTGCTTTGGGCGTTTGGTACAGAAACAGAAGGTAATATGATGGACATAGGTGAAATTCGCAACGAATACACAAAATTTGGTTTAAACCGAGAAGATTTAAATGCCAACCCTTTGTTGCAGTTTGAACAATGGTTTGCACAAGCCAGAACGGCACAACTGAAAGAGGTCAATGCCATGAGCCTGGCCACAGTCACAGCCGATGGCATGCCGCAAGTACGCACCGTTTTGTTGAAGTCTTTTGATGAACGCGGCTTCGTATTTTTTACCAATTACCAAAGTTCAAAAGCCAAAGAACTGGATGCCAACCCCAAAGCTTCGATTCTCTTTCCTTGGTTAGATTTAGAACGCCAAGTTCGCATCAGTGGCGATGTCGAAAAAATCAGCGCAGCAGAATCATTCAAGTACTTCACCTCGCGTCCGCGTGGCTCACAACTCGGTGCCTGGATATCAGAACAAAGCCAAGTGATCTCTAACCGCTCAGTATTGAAAACCCTGCTGAACCAAGTCAAAGAAAAATTTAAAGAAGGTGAAATCCCATTACCCGATGCCTGGGGTGGTTACAGAATCAAGCCGCAACAATATGAATTCTGGCAGGGCAGGGCCAGTCGCTTACATGACCGCTTTCGTTTTAAGAAAGCAGGTGAGGGTGATTGGCAGGTTGAGCGATTGGCTCCATGAGAACTCGTTACACATAATTCCAGTATCTCTCGCTGTGGCGCTAGAGGTTGTTGAGAATGCTGTTTTTTACCACTCAGTCCGTCACTCCCGCGAAGGGGGGAGACTCATTTGCGAAGCAAACAACACGCAGTGTTCAAGGCCAATAGGCTGGGTCTTTGGCTCAACAGGAAAAGGCAGTATGGGTTGGAGATTCCTGCACTCGCTAAGGCTTGGCTGGAATGACGTTATGGGAGGTTACGCTCGCCTTTATTTGGTTGGAATAGCGGTAGTTTGCCAATACACGCCTTTCTTAAACTTGACAACATCGGGTATAATGTTCGGCTTTGTTTTTCGGTAAACTTTCATGAGCGCTTCAAAGACGAATTCCTCAAAAATGCACACCATTAAAAAAATACTCATCGCCAACCGTGGTGAAATCGCCGTTCGAATAATGCAAACCTGTCGCCGTTTGAACATTGCCACAGTGGCCGTTTATTCTGAAGCAGACCGTCATGCCAAGCATGTGGCAATGGCGGATGAAGCGGTTTGTTTGGGATCGGTTGTTCTGGCAGATTCTTACCTGAATATCGAGAAAATCATACAAGCGGCCAAAGACACCGGCGCCGACGCGATTCATCCGGGTTATGGCTTTTTGTCAGAGCGAGCCACATTCGCCAAAGCAGTGGCTGATGCAGGCTTGACCTTTATTGGTGCGCCAGCTTCTGCGATGGAATTGATGGGTTCTAAATCGGCTGCAAAGATTTCGATGATTGCGGCCAATGTGCCATGTGTACCGGGTTACCAAGATGCAGACCAAAGCGAAGGCGTGTTGTTTGAAGCGGCTAAGGAGATCGGATTTCCTGTGTTGATCAAAGCGACTGCTGGCGGTGGTGGTAAGGGCATGAAGATTGTTGAAACCAAGGCGGACTTTTTGAGCCAATTGTCATCGGCCAAGCGTGAAGCGAAGAATGCTTTTGGTGATGATGAAGTGATTTTAGAGAAGTACATCACCGCGCCCAAGCACATTGAAGTGCAGGTGTTCGCGGACAGTTTTGGTAATGTGGTGCATTTGTTTGAGCGTGATTGTTCGACCCAAAGGCGTTACCAAAAAATCATAGAAGAAGCGCCTGCTGCGGGCTTGAATGATGCAACCCGTACTGATTTACTCAATGCGGCTGTAAAAGCGACGCAAGCCATCGACTATCTGGGTGCGGGCACGATCGAGTTCATCATGGATGACCAAGATAATTTCTACTTCATGGAAATGAACACGCGTTTACAAGTAGAACATCGCGTGACAGAAATGATCACAGGCCAAGATTTGGTTGAGTGGCAGATTAAGGTCGCTCAAGGTGAAGCCTTGCCTTTGAATCAAATGCAAATCAGGGCCAATGGCCATGCCATTCAAGTGCGTGTTTATGCCGAAGACGCCGATAACGATTATTTGCCTTCTACGGGTTTATTAGAGCAAGTGAACCTGGCGGCAAGTGTTAATACTTTGGTTGATTCTGGCGTGCGTTCGGGTGATACCGTGAGCATACATTACGATCCGATGATTGCCAAATTGGTGGTCTGGGCTGATGATCGTGTTGAATGTATCGATAAAACCCTGGATGTGATCAGCCAAAGCAGCATTTTTGGTGTACAAAATAACCTCGGCTTTTTGGCAAAGATACTCGCCAACAAAGATTTCAAGCGCAATGCCATTTGTACCAACACATTGGACAATGACGCTTTGGATTTGTCCTTGCCATTACAAGATGAAGTGGTGGCTGTTTATGCACAACAGGCGCACCAACTGTTACACAGCGAGAGCAACAAAGCTTGGGATGTTAAAGATGGTTGGCGACCCACAGGTGAAGAGTCAATCCGTTTGTCAGTGAATTATTTGGGCGAAGACCATCAATTTACCGTGCGTGAAGAAGCAGGGCAGATAGTGGTCAACGAGCGCAGTTATTACTTGCCCAATGAATCAGATGTCTGTCACATCCACAGAAACTTGGCACATGTGATTCACAACGACCAGCGTTATGTGCTGACTTTGCCAGACCACGAATCATTGGCATCAGCCTCTAACAGCAACGAAATCGTATCTCCAATGCCAGGTAAAATCATTGAAGTGATGGTGAAGCCGGGTGATGAAGTCCAAATCGACGACACCTTGTTGGTAATGGAAGCGATGAAGATGGAGTTGCAATTGAAAGCCGAGAAAAATGCCGTTATAGAGGCAGTTAATTGTCAAGCCGGTGATCAAGTGTTAGCTGATGCCGTACTGGTCAGTTTCAAAGAGGAAGCGTAAACATGAGTCTGATGCCCAAAGCCGTAAAAATCGTTGAAGTCTCTCCACGAGACGGTTTACAAAACGAAAAACAAATCATTTCGGTTGAAACCAAACTGGCATTGATCAATGGCCTGCGTGACGCGGGTGTTAAAAACATCGAAGTCACAGGTTTTGTCAGCCCCAAGTGGGTGCCACAATTGGCCGATTCATCTGAAGTTTGTGCAGGCTTAGTCAGTGATGACAGTGTTACCTACGCAGCACTGACGCCGAACATGAAAGGCTTCGAAAAAGCATTGGCAGCGGGCATCAAAGAAGTGGCTGTATTTACAGCAGCTTCAGAAAGCTTCAACCAAAAAAACATCAACTGCTCAATCGCAGAATCCTTTGAACGCTTTGCCCCCATCATGAGCGCTGCAAAAGAAGCCGGCATCAAAGTCAGAGGCTATGTGTCTTGCGTCTTGGGCTGTCCTTATGAGGGTGACATCGATCCGCAAGTTGTAGCAGATGTGGCCAAAAAGCTGGTAGACATGGGCTGTTTCGAAGTCTCATTGGGTGACACCATTGGTATTGGTACGCCAACCGCAGCCGCTGACATGTTCAGATTGTGCGCCGAACAAGTCGACGTGTCTCAATTGGCCTTGCATTTTCATGATACAAGAGGCCAAGCTTTGGCCAATATATTGGCTTGCTTGCCCTTGGGCGCAGCCATCATTGATTCATCAGTAGCGGGTTTGGGTGGCTGTCCTTATGCCAAAGGCGCCACAGGTAATGTCAGCACCGAAAATGTCGTCTACATGCTGCATGGCATGGGCATAGAAACCGGCATAGACATGGATAAATTGGTTGCTACTGGCCGTGACATATCCAAAGCTTTAGGTCGAGAACCAAACAGCCAGGTTAATAAGGCTTGGGGTTAAGGTGCTTCAGGTTTATAAGTATATATTTTTAGGACTGGCGATGCTAATAAGCGTCGTTTACCCGTTTAAAATTAATTCAGTAGTGGGCTTTTTTTATCTGATCAATGTCGTTTCTATAAGTTTTTACATACTTTTTTTTAATACTGATACATTACCCAGCAGTAAATTAAAAATACTAAAAGCATTAATGTTAACTATGCCCGTCTTGGGTATTTGTTATGCCATTGTGGTTGTAACAACATTACCAGATCAGCTTCCAACAGCTGTTGTATTGGCGCTGGCAATCAATATTTTCGTTGTCATATTGTCTTTTAATTTAATCTACCATTGGAAAAAGTATGGGTTTGAGTATGTAATTAATCAAATTCAGCGATTATTTAATGCAGAAGCAACTAAGAAAAAGAGAAAATACAACAAGAACCTTGATGATTTAGTTGAATGAAATGTTATTAAAGGTTTAGTGCGCTAAATTCAATTTTACTCCAAACTTTCAGTTTTAAAATTTACAGCCACCTTTTCGAAAGTATTTGTCCTTGTAGGAAGGTCAATACAGGACAGGCGTCGAATAGAAGATTAAAAGTTAAGGTCAATACAGGACAGGCGTCGAATAGAAGGTTAAAAGTTATATTTCAGCCTCTATTTTTGATCGGAATTTGACTGGTATTTTGATCATTCGACCAAAATTTAAAGAATGATGCTATGTTGAGTGGTAGAAGTTGGTTTTTTGGTACTTTAGCCTGATTCTGGCCGAGCGGGAGTGATTCACAATAGTGAATAGAGGACTTCAAGTTGTTAGAATATTTCTATTCTAGAGCGGGTTTTAATCTAAAACCCAGCTTCCATTTGGAGTTTGTTTTAGCTGAATATTCCTTGAGCTGCTGGGCAGTTCCAACAGCTGAGAATTCAATAGATTTGAAGCCTTTTAGCTCGTTTAACCATGTGTCTGAACTGATGCCCAGCTGATCAATGGTTCTGGCAGAATCTTTGGCTATAAAGCACCTTTTATCGTCACGTACACACCGCCCAGATTCATCGACCAGGTCGATGTAGCTGGAAAGGTAATAGGGTAGGTCATTATCGTCTTTGCCAAATGATGACAGCCATGTACTTTTCTTTTCAATTCGCTCTTGAATAGAAGTGAACTCAGAATCATTCAGTGCCTTGGCCATGCCAGCTCTGATGGGATTGAGGTCAACGTAAGCCATACATGTGAGTAAAGCACGTTCGTCCAACAATGCTTGACTCTTGAACCTTGACTCCCAGAAGTGTCCTGTACAATTATCTTCTTCATTAGCCATTCGTGCGACATACTCGTTTATAGCTTTCATATACCAAGATAGCGACATCAATCTTGAACGATATTCAGCCACATATTCTTTGACTCTGCGAAGCTCAGCTTCTGTTTCAATTTTGCCTTTAAGAAACCTGTCACATAACACTGGTAACGAATACAAACTTTGCCATGCCATTAACACACGATTGGCCGGCCATTCAGCGGTATCGCCAACCTTTAAAACTATATGGAAATGATTGCTCATAATGGCATAAGAACAGACATCAATGTCGAATACAGAAGTGATGAATTTGATGCGATCAATTAACCACCCCCGGCGGTGTTCGAAGCACTTGCCTGTGACGACATCTTCACCGCATAGGAATGCCCTTCGGACACACCTAGATACGACATGGTAAAACCTTGTTTCTTCAAGGCAAATTTGTTGTTCTCTGGCAACAGTCATGACATTTCTCCAATAAAAACATCATTTTCAGGCTTTGAATTAAAAATTTCCGCTCATAATCTGGACACCGCTTGTAGGATATTGATTACAATGTGTTAATGAGGTGCATGTCCTTGTTTGTTTTCCTTGTTAACCTCAGTCGTCAACAAGACGGTCAAGCCACTTTTACACGTTCGAAATCACAAGTTAATACCGCCGCAACAGAACAAAAAACCTTGTTGGAATTGGCGGAAGAAAGTGACACCAACCCCGTCAGTGGTTGCCGCATGGGGGTTTGCCAGCAGTGTGTGTGCCGCAAACAACAGGGCATGGTTTACAACACATTAACTGAAAGCTATTCGGACACCGGAGCGGAGGACATTCAGCTGTGTATTTCTGTGGCGGTCGGCGATGTGACATTGGAGCTATAAGGATGCCAGAATCAAAGGTGAAAGAAAAAATGGAATCAATAATGAAGTCAGATATGAAGGGCAATATGAAATCAAAAGAAAAAATAAATTTCGACCAGCTTGAAGCTGACTTTGATCAATTGAGAAAAAGTGTCAAAGCTGACCTTGGAAGCACTGATGCGAATTACATTCGCCGCATCATCAAGATTCAAAGGTTGGCCGAGATTGGCGGTCGTGTGACTTTGATGCTGTGCTTCTTTAATCTGTGGTTTTTATTGCCCGGTATGCTGTTGTTGGCATTGGCTAAAATATTGGACAACATGGAAATTGGCCACAATGTCATGCACGGTCAATATGATTGGATGAATGACCCTAGCATCAACTCACGCAGTTATGAATGGGACATCGCCAGCGATTCGGGCTCTTGGAAACGCATTCACAACTACGAGCACCACACCTACACTAACATTGTAGGTAAGGACCGTGACTTCGGTTATGGGCTGTTGCGCATGAGTGACGATTTACCTTGGCGCCCCAAAAACCGCTGGCAGTTCATTACATACATCAATTTAAGCCTGTTATTCGAATGGGGCGTGGCTTACCACGAACTGGCTGCGGAACGCGTGTTCAAAGGCAAAAAGAAAGCCAACCGCACCAGTTCATTATCTGATGGTGAATTAAAGCGCATGTTTTTCAGTAAAGCAGGTCGCCAAATGTTCAAAGACTACCTGTTCTTTCCCTTGTTAGCAGGACCGATGTTTTTCTATATTTTGGCTGCCAATATCGGTGCCAATCTGCTGCGCAATTTATGGACAGCAACGATAATCTTTTGTGGCCATTTCACTGAAAATGTTGAAACTTTCAGTGAAGCTGACTGTGAAGGCGAAACCAAAGGCCAGTGGTATTACCGCCAAATGCTGGGTTCTTCGAACTTAACCGGCGCACGCTGGTTTCATATTTTAACGGGTCACTTAAGCTGTCAAATTGAGCACCATTTATTTCCAGATATTCCAGCACATCGTTATTACGCTATGGCACCGAAGGTTGAAGCAATTGCCGCAAAACATGGCATTCCTTACAATTCTGGCGGCTTTTCAAAGCAATATGGCTCGGTGTTGAAACGAATTTGGACCTATTCTTGGCCTGATAAAACCAACAAGCAGATTAAAATTGATCAACAAGCTTAGGTAAAACTCAATAGACATAATTAGGAGTGTAACTGATAAAGCTTAACCTGCCATAGTTTGACAGGTGAATTAAAGGACAGATCATGCTGCCGGGCATATAAGGCCTTTCCCGGCAGCTCAAATCACAAAAATATTTCACTTGAATCAAACCGCTGAATTGTATATAACCTTTGGTAACAATTTGGAGGATTTATGTCGGAAACAAAAACTGAGGTTAAAGTCACTGCGGTGACGCGATTTTTGAACTTTATTGAGCGGGTGGGGAACAAGCTTCCTGATCCTGCGATTATCTTTTTATTTGCCTTACTGACCATTTGGGTGATGTCGTGGTTGTTATCTGGCGTTGATTTCAGTGCCATCGATCCTCGCACTGGTGAGGCCATCATCATCAACAATTTATTGACTGGCGATGCGATTGCCAACTTTTTAACGACCATGGTCAAAACGTTTACGGGTTTTGCACCGCTTGGTGTGGTTTTGGTGGCGATGCTGGGTGTCGGTGTGGCAGAACATTCTGGGTATATCAACACGGCAATTAAGCTGATGTTGAAGCGCACGCCCAAAGCCTTGTTAACGCCAGTGATTATTTTGGTGGCGATTGTTTCTCATACGGCCACGGATGCCGGTTATGTGTTGGTGATTCCGCTGGCGGGTGTGATTTATTACTCCATGGGCAGGCACCCATTGGCGGGTATTGCGGCAGCTTTTGCCGGTGTCAGTGGTGGATTCTCGGCTAACTTTATTCCGTCAGGGATTGATCCTTTGTTACAAAGTTTCACCCAAAGTGCGGCACAAATCATTCAGCCTGAAATGGTGGTCAATCCGTTGAATAACATTTACTTCACGGGTATTTCGAGTATTTTCATTGTTTTGGTGGGTTGGTTTATCACCGATCGCATCATTGAGCCACGTTTACAAGCCACCAAAGTCGATGGTGACACCGATGACTTGCCATCATTTGATGAAATATCATCGAAAGAAAAGAAATCATTCTATGTGGCAACCACCGTTATGTTGATGGGTATTGCTTTATTGGTCTGGTCAGCGATGCCAGCAGATTCTCCATTGCGCCATGAAGGTAAGTTAACTGAGTTCAAAGCGCCATTGATGCAAATGATTGTGCCTTTGATTTTCTTGCTGTTCTGGATTCCCGGTGCGGTGTACGGTTTTATGGCGGGCACTTTTAAGCAGACTAAAGACATGATTGATGCCATGACCAAAGCGATGAATGGCATGTCTTATTATTTGGTGATGGTGTTTTTCTGTGCTTTGTTTGTTTCGGCTTTTGGTCAATCAAACTTAGGCGCGTTGATGGCCATTGAAGGCGCTGAAGTGCTGAAGTCATTGGCTTTACCCAGTGCAGTGACCATTGTCGGTATCATTTTCTTAACGGCTGTTGTTAATCTGTTTGTCGGTTCGGCATCGGGTAAGTGGGCCTTGTTGGCACCGATTTTTGTGCCGATGTTGATGCAGTTAGGTATTTCGCCTGATTTGACTCAAGCGGCTTACCGTGTGGGTGATTCAAGTTCTAACATCATCACACCTTTGATGCCTTATTTTCCTTTGGTGGTGGTTTACTGTCAGAAGTATGTGAAAGACACGGGTATTGGTACTTTGATTGCTTTGATGTTGCCATTCTCAATCACCTTCCTGTTGGGCTGGACTTTGTTTATGTTGGCTTATTGGTCTTTTGGTATTCCTTTGGGTTTACAAGCCAGTTATGTTTTTCCTGCGGGTTGAATGCATTGAATATAGCTGAAAAGGCGCTCTAGTAAGCGCCTTTTTTGTGCCTGTCATTTTATACGTGAGTGCTTTTGATTTTCTTGGCTTTCCTTATTGTTGGGGTCGCAGGCACCAGCGGCTGTGAGGCGTGTCAAGGGAATTTCACCAGATAGTTCTGCGCCATTGGATTCAAAAGTGAACTTGCCAGAAAAGCAGTCTTTGAATTGAACTGTCCCAGTTCCCCATTTTGAAATGGTGGGCGATTGATTATTGAGGAAAAGTCCACCTTCTGTGCTGATGATGTCAAAAGTGGCGGTATCACCTTGAACTTGGCCTTGCATGGTGAACCACTGTTGTTCCGTTCCTGATTCATTGAAGGTGTACCAAAACCCCCAAAGGTTTTGACCACCATTGATGATTTCTATGTTGATGCCTTGCCCAGCCATTTCAGGATCGTACCAAGAGCCATTTAAGTCATTACTGATATCAACAAAATCATTTGCTGTGATGATTGCAGGCAGTATCTGTTGTCGCAATAAAGTGCCCATACCTGGACCATCTCTGTTGTAGTCGTCAGCTGTTGACACGATGATGGTGTCACTTTCTGGAAAGACAAAAATGTACTGACGGCCATATCCGTTTGCGTAGTAACTGTGGTGTTTTCGCCCGGTTTTGTCGATAAATTCAGTCACCCACCATTGGTAACCGTAGCCGCTTTCTGATGTAGAAAAAGTATCCGGGTCGGTGTTACCGTTGCTGTAAGTGGTGATTGATTGATTAATCCATTCTTGTGTTAAAAGCCTTTGTCCTTCCCATACACCACCCAAGCGGAACAATTCACCAATTTTTGCCATGTCTATAGGCTTCAGCCAAAGACCAAAGCCTAATGGCTCTAGTCCATTTGGAAATATATAAATGCCTTGGCCTTGTTGACTGCCACCATTGAGTAATTCCCAATGTGTGTCTTCTATGCCTAAAGGATTAAATAAAAATTGTTTAGCAAATTCATGTGGTGCTTGACCGCTGATGTTGTTAAGAATAATGCTCATTAAAGAAGATGCACCCGTACTGTAGGTGAATTTTTGATTGGGTGCAGTTTCGAGTGGCCATGTTAAGACCGTTTGATACCAATCATCTGTTGATAGCATATAAGTAATAGGATTTTCATTGGTCCCGTATGGTGTGCTCCATTCATCCCAGTCCAATCCATGACGTTGAGACAATAAGGCATGTACGGTGATGTTTCTTCGGTTCATGGCACCGGGTAGGTTTTGGTATTGTGGCATGTAGTCAAACATTGGCTTGTTGATATTCAAAGTGGCGCCGTTTAGTTGTGCTATTCCTAGTAATGTGGAGCCCACACTTTTAGTGACTGAGTACACAGGGCGCTTTTCACCTTGGTTGCCAAAATATTGTTCGTGCACCAATATACCATTACGAATCACCAACAATGATCTGATGTTGCCATAATCACCTGTTTGGATCAGTTGAGCAGCTTCAGTGATACCCTCTGAGTCAATAGATTGAGATTCTGGAGTATCAGTAGGCCAAGTGAAGGCTTTGGCGTTTACAGTCACAAACACCAGTGTAAGCAAAGTCACATTTATTAAATATTTCATAAATTTACTCGATTAACCTTGATAGATTTTAACACAAGGGATCAACAAGACTTCAGAAGGATGTACAATAGAACTGAACGACCTTATGTGATACCTGATGCGAACAACTGTGATTCTTTTATTTATTGTAATTGGCTTTTTTTCATTGGCCCTGACTTGGTTGATTAATTGTTATAACCAGTTAATCAAATCAAGGAATTATATGGAAGATGCTTGGAGTGGAATTGAAGTGCAACTGAAGCGGCGGTTTGACTTAATCCCGCAATTAGCCAGCGTGGTAAAACAATACAATCAACACGAAGCAGATACTTTAGAACGTATTGTCAGCTTGCGCCAAAAGGGTTCGCCTAAAAGCAAACAAGAACAACAACAAAACGAGCAAGAGTTGAGTCAATATTTGAGGCGATTTTTTGTTCACGTAGAAGCATATCCTGATTTAAAAAGTAATCAAAATTACCTTGAACTACAAAAGCAGTTGGGTCAAATTGAGCACGATATTCAACTGGCCAGAAGGTATTTTAATGGCACCGTTCGGATGTACAACAACTTGATACAATCGTTCCCAAGTATTTTTGTAGCCCGTCAATTCAACTTTGTTGAGGCCGAGTATTTTGAGTTAGAAAACCCTACGGAAGCTGAATCGCCTAAAATTTGAGCTGAAACCTAACAATAATTCACAAGTTATTCATGGTCTGAATGTTATGCTAAGCATTTGTATTTTAAGACTTAGAAATGAAAAAATTAATTAAAGGTTTGTTGGTTTTCACAGCTGTTGTGTTGGTATTACTACTTACTTTAGTCATTGCTTTGCCAATGGTTTTTGACCCCAATGACCACAAACAAGCGATCAGCAAAACCATCAAAGACAGCATTGGAAGGGATGTGCGTTTAGATGGTGAAATCAAATGGTCAGTATTTCCTAGTATTGCTTTGAGTTTTAATGATGTAAAACTCTCGAATGAGGCTGGGTTTAAAGGCGATTATATGGCTGAGATGGCAGCACTTTCTGCTCAAGTTAAATTACTGCCGCTTTTTAAGAAGGACATTCAAATAGGCACAGTGACTTTACAAAGTCCGCAAATAAACCTCAAAGTCAACCGTTCAGGTCAAAGTAATTGGCAAGGCATTATTGATACTTTGGGCTCAGGTGCAACGACAACCAGTACATCAGATTCGGCTGACAGTTCAGGTAGTATGGCGATACGTGGAATCAACATAACGGGTGGTGAAATTAATTATGCTGATGATGCAGCAGGTGTGGTCATACAGCTCAGTGAAGTTAATTTTAACACCAATCAATTGTCGGCTGTAGATGACAGTGACATCGAAATATCTGCTCAAGTTGACATGCCCAATCAAAGCTTGTCTGGCCTTTTTGAAAGTCAAATATTGGCTAAAAACTTACTTAATGATCAAGGTATATCTTTACTTTTCAATGAGCTTCAATTTATTGGGCAATTGTCTTCCGGCTCTAGATTGCCACTGGTTCTTAAAACCGATGAAACAGGGTTGCTGGACTTAGGGAAAGACACCATTGATTTCAACCAAATGGTGGTTGAATTAGGCGCAATAAAACTGAGTACTTCTGTAACAGGCAATCAGATTTCTGAGGACATGAAGTTGTCCGGAAATCTTGTATTGAACAAATTTGATTTGGATGAATTTTTACAGCAGTTAGACGCGCCGTTGGTCAATGATGCTAACAATGAGATGTCAGGTAAAGCCAGTTGGCAATTTGGTCAAAATACATTAAGTATCAATGGCTTGGTTGTTAACCTGGATGACTATGTTTTGAATGGTGATTTTAACATCGACAACATAGACAAAATGCGTGGCACGTTTAACTTATCAATGGATAGTTTTGATGCAGACCCTTACATTCCACAAAGCGATTCAACTACAACAGAAACCGCAGCTGGAGAAAGTGGCGCGCTAGATTTTGGACGTTTGCAAGGTAATGTAACGATTGGAAAATTAACATTCGCTGGCTTGTCATTAGATAACATCACTTTAAAAATGGCGACCAATGGCAACGAATTCACTGTACAACCGTTGCAAGCGGATTTTTACCAAGGTTTGATAAAAACAGAATTACAACTGAAACCGAATAACGAAAACAATAAACTGCAATTGACACACAAGATGTCAGATATTCAAGCAGGTAACATGTTGACTGATTTGATGGGTTCTGAATTCATGACAGGGTTGGGCAAGTTAGATGCCAATCTTTATATTGATGAACCGTTCAGTGAACGACCGTTTAAAACCGCCCACGGCACAATACAATACAGTTTAACTGATGGTGACATTGTAGGTATTGATGTATTTGATATCATCCAAAAGAGTTTGAGCTTAATGGGTAACCAAGAAGCCATGTCTACAAACAGTGACCTAAAAACAGCTTTTGGATTGATGGAACTAGATGCTGAAGTGGATCAAGGTATTTTGAAAACCAATAAATTGAGTCTGACTTCACCTTACTTTGATGTCAAAGGTAACGTGACCATTGATCTTGATGCACAAACCATCAAAGGCAGCATCAAACCCATGTTAACCAATATTCCTGAAGGTGTACTGAGTGATGATTACAAAAAGTTACTGAACCTCAGAATCCCTGTGGCATTGTCAGGAAGCTTATTAGAACCGAACATTAAAATTGACATCAAAGAATTAATTTTAGAAACTCAAAAAGAAAAAATAGAAGAAAAGAAAGAAGAGTTGAAACAAGATCTGTTCGATAAACTACTCGGCAATGACAAAGACAAGAAAACAAAAAATAAGGCCTCTGACGGTTCAACTGACTCGAGTACTTCAGCTGCTGAAAATGAAGGCGCTGAATTAACAGAGAAAGAGAAGAAACGTGCCAGAAAAAAAGCACAGAAGAAAGCCCTGTTAGAAAGTTTGTTTAAATCTAAAGATGATAAAAAAGATGAAGTTGAAGAAGATACTGGTGACGGTACTTAATCGCTGCTGTGTTAATAAAAAAGCCCGCAATAGATGCGGGCTTTTTTATTTTCAATTGACGAAAATCACTCTAATATTCGACCTGGTGTCCAAGGCGCACCCAGCTTCTCCATTTGTTTTTCGTGAGCTGTTAAGTCTGCATTGATTGTTTTCAAAAGTGACAATGCATCTGTGAACTCTTTCTGTGCAATCGCCATTGAGCGTTTGTGATTTGCAGTGGGATCAGACTGTGATTCAATAACATTGAAATATAAAGTGCCCACGCGATTTGCTATTGACCAAGCCGTGGCTTCTTGTCTCGAAGCGACCGTACGGTCACCATAAAACATGCGACTCAAGTCATTGACTTTCAACTCTATGCTTCTCAAAGCTTTGTAGTTCGCCTCAGTGGCATTGGTGGTTAAATTATGTGCTGCTTTGAGGTGCTTGATTCTGTTGTTTATCTCACCCAATTGACCAGATACGCCATTTACGGCACGTTGTAATTCTGACAGTTCTTGTTGGAATGCCAGCAATGCAGCAGGATTTTGAGTCAATTCTGGGCTGTTTTCCAAGCGTTTCAAAGTCAGCGTTTGACTGTCACCTAGGGCAGATAATTTACCACCTTGTCTTTTGTACAAAGTCACTTCATAATCGCCAGGTGTCGCCAAAGCACCCATGGGATTTTTTACCCAGTATGGAACAAAACTTGGTTTGCTCAGTTGTACTTGATCAGGAGCAGGGTAACGCATGTTCCAAGATAAACGATGAAATCCCTTGCTGTTTTTGGCAGGTAATCGCACCACTACGTCGCCACTGCTGTTTTTGATTTCAGCGAACACCACAGGTGCATCTTCTGTGTCTTCAGCGCGTAAAGCATCCCAAGAAGGATAGGGCGTGTCTTGATTATCTTTTTCTTTTTCGATCTCTGCTTTTCTTCGTTGTTTCTGTAGTGATTCAAAGCTTTCATTCATGTAATAAGAAAAGGTTGCGCCATATGTTGGGTTGGGTGCAGTAAAGAAATCACTGCCTGATGAACCTTTTTCCCGGTCATCATACAAGTCGCCTTCGATATATAACCACTGATCTCTGACAGGAAAAATGGTGGCAGATTGTTTTTTCAAATCAGCGGTATTCATGCGCAAAGGCGTGTAGTCATCCAAGATGTAAATACCTCGACCAAATGTACCAATAATCAAATCATTTTCACGTTGTTGAATTTCTAAATCACGCACGGCAATGGTTGGCAAGGCACTGAACTCGTTCCAACTTTTTCCATCATTTTGACTGAAAAATACACCAAATTCTGTGCCAACAAACAACAATCCGGCTTTTCCATGGTCTTCAACAATCGTATGTGCTGATCCACGCGCAGGTAAATCACTACTGATTGATTTCCAGGTTTTGCCTTGGTCTGTGGTTTTCATGACGTAAGGTTTGAAGTCACCTTTTTTGTGGTTGTCAAATGTGGCATAGGCCACTTTGGCATCATGATTTGAAGCGTAAATGTCTGAAACATAGGTCATGTCTGGCACGCCCTTGAATTTGGTTTCAAAGTGCCAATCTTCACCACCGTTTCCAGTGACACTGATTTGGCCATCATCCGAGCCTGTGTATATCACACCCGCTTGTACTGGGCTTTCAGTGATGCTGATGAGGCTACCAAATTTAGAGGTTGACACATTCTTAGCAATCGAATCTACACTCCAAACGCGGTCCATAACTTTTAATTTATTGCGGTCAATTTGGCGCGTCAAATCTGGACTGATTTTAGTCCAACTGTTACCGCGGTCGTCTGATTGAAACAACACATCCCCACCATAATACAATCGGGTTGAATTGTGTGGGCTGAGTAACAAGGGCGTGTTCCAGTTCCATTCGTATTCTTTTTCACCACTTTCAGGGTGCGGTGTAATATACAAACGTTCTTTGGTGCGTCTATCGATACGTGCCAAACCGCCATATTGGTATTGTGCGTAGACAATGTTCGGGTCATTGGGGTCTATTTGTGGCTCATAGCCGTCACCACCAAGGACAATATGCCAATCGGCATTGGTGATGCCGTGAATCACATCGGTGCGAGATGGGCCGCACAAGGAGTTGTTGTCTTGCGTGCCGCCACAGACGTTATAAAAAGGTTCGGCATTATCCGGTGTGACACGATAAAACTGAGCTATTGGTAAGTTACGGACATGTCGCCATGTTTGGCCGCGGTCATAACTTTCATAGATGCCACCATCGCCACCAATATAAAGGTGTTCTGAGTTGTCTGGATCTATCCATAAGGCATGGTCATCTACGTGACGAAATTTGATCGACAGTGGGTTCCATGTTTTACCTCCATCTTCTGAAACATTGGTGAAGGTGTTGACTGAATAGACACGTTCTGGGTTGTTGGGGTCTATGATCAGTTCATTATAATATTGTGGACTGCCAGGTGTATAGCTTGAACGTTTGTGCCAGCTTTGGCCAAAATCTTGAGAGCGGTAAATGCCTTTTTCTTTGGCGTTCGATTCAATCACGGCATAAATGGTTTGACCAGTGGCTGCCAGTCCAATACGACCCATGTGGTCCTTGGGCAAACCACTTTTGGTGATGTTCCATGTTTTTCCACCATCAGTTGAACGGTGAATGGCACTTTCTGGCCCGCCGTTGATTAACGCCCAAACGTGTCGTTTTCTCTGGTAGCTTGAAGCCACAATTTCGTTCGGGTTGTCCTTATTAATAACAAACTCATTGATGCCTGTGTGTTTACTGATTTCAAGGATGTTGTCCCATGTTTTACCACCATCAGTGGTTTTGAATAAACCACGGTCACCGCCTGCGCTCCACAAAGGTCCTTGTGATGCAACCAAAACAGTATTCGAATCATTTGGATCAATCCAGATTTGCGAAATGTGCTCTGATTCTTTTAAGCCCATGTGGTTCCAAGTTTTACCACCATCTGTAGATTTATAAACACCATCACCAAAAGCCACTGAGCGCTGCGCGTTGTTTTCACCTGTGCCCACCCAAATGGTGTTTGAGTCATTTGGATCAATTTCTACAACACCCAATGAATAAGAGCCTTCATTATCAAAAATGGGATCCCACGTTATGGTGTTGTTATTGGTTTTCCATAAATTACCTGAGGCAGTAGCCACCAAAAATTCATGCTTTTTACCTGGCATGAAAGCAAAATCAGAAACCCTGCCTGAAATCATGGCAGGTCCAATATTCCTCAGTGGTATACTGGCTAACGGATTCTTTTTATCAGCTTCAGCATAAGCTGAAGTGGTAATTGAACCTGAAGTGGCGGCACTGATGGCGGCACTTAAAGCTAAAACGGTTGTGTATTTATGATGCCAACGCATGGTTTCCTCTTCTTTTTAAAATTGTTAAATAAGGTATCATAGTGGCAGGGTATTTGCCTATGAAGAAAGTCATGGTGTTTGAAATAAACTGTGGCTTTGTGCTTGTTTTGATTTAAAATCATTGGCTTTATAATTTTATGCTTAAGACAGAATCATGGGTGACATCAATAAATACCTGCAAGTGGGTTGGAAAGAATGGGGCAGTTTGCCCGATTTAGACATTGAGCGAGTACACATCAAAATTGATACTGGTGCTAAAACCAGCTCTTTACATTGTGTTAAGTATGAAAAATTTGAAAGAAAAGGCAAAACTTGGGTCAGGTTTTGGACCGCTGTTGATCAAGACAGTGAAACCTTACAAGTTTGCGAAGCCAGATTGTTAGACAAAAGAAGTGTAACCAGTTCAGGTGGGCATTCTACACACAGACCTGTAATTCAAAGTGAACTGGTTCTGGGAGATAATTCTTGGCCCATTGAAATCACTTTGGCAGATCGGTCTGTGATGAGATTCCGAATGCTGTTAGGAAGAGAAGCCATGGTTCACATGGCAGTTTATCCACATGAAGCACACATACAAGGACAAATAATATAATGAAAATCATAATCTTATCGAGAGGACCCAGACTTTATTCTACTAAAAGGTTGGTTGAAGCTGCTAAGCAAAAAGGCCACGAAATCAGGGTGGTTGATTCCTTGCGTTGCTATATGAACATTTCTTCGAACAAGCCCACATTGCATTATAAGGGTGAAGAAATATCGGATATTGATGCGGTGATTCCTAGAATTGGTGCATCTGTAACCTTTTACGGTACTGCGGTTTTAAGACAGTTAGAAATGATGGGCGTGTTTCCGCTCAACGAATCTGTGGCCATCACGCGCTCAAGAGATAAATTGCGTTCTTTGCAATTGTTGTCACGAAAAGGCATAGGCATGCCGGTCACTGGTTTTGCGAATTCACCGGATGACATTCCTGATTTGATAAAAATGGTAGGTGGTGCACCTTTGGTGATTAAGCTGTTAGAAGGCACACAAGGTATTGGTGTTGTATTGGCGGAAACCAAGAAAGCCGCTGAGAGTGTGATTGAAGCATTCTTGGGTTTGAAAGCCAATATCATGGTGCAAGAATACATCAAAGAAGCTGGTGGTGCTGATATAAGGTGTTTGGTTGTCGGTGGTAAAGTTGTGGCGGCGATGAAACGACAAGCCAAAGAAGGTGAATTTCGTTCTAATTTGCATCGTGGCGGTTCTGCCACATTGGTTAAGTTAACGCCAGAAGAGCGTAAAACTGCAGTTAAAGCGGCTCAAATCATGGGCTTGAATGTGGCGGGTGTTGATTTGTTGCGTGCCGAACGAGGTCCTGTTGTGATGGAAGTGAATTCTTCTCCAGGCTTAGAGGGCATTGAATCAGCTACAGGTAAAGATGTGGCGGGTATGATAATTGACTTTATTGAAAAAACTGCCAAACCTCATAAAACAAAAACCAAAGGCAAAGGTTAATTTAAACGTCATTAAAAAAAGCCGCCAATTCATTGCTGAATGGCGGCTTTTTAATGCTCAAACTTTACTTATTGTTCAAAGCCATGTTTGAAAATCAAATCTAAATCAACAGCGCCACACACATTGGGTGTGTAAACATTGTTGTAGTTGATTTGGTCTATGTAGAAACCTTCAAATTGTGAAGCAGGGTCGGTTGAAAAACTCCATCTGATTTGTACTGTGTCACCTTGGTAGGCTGTTAAATCATGAGAGAATGGATCAAATCCAGTTGAATTGCCGCCATATGCACCTTGTGAAGCTGGGTAGCCACAAACATTAATAGCAGGGCTGCCAGTTTGACTGAAGTCACTTGGATAGCCGCCAACGGGTGGTAAATCGGTCCAAGTGCTACCGCCATCATTTGAAACTTCTACGACCACGCCGTCCCATTGTGCCTCGATTTCATACCAAGCTTGGTAGTCAACAGAAGGTGAGCCTGAGTTAGGAATAGATAATTCAGGTGAGTAGATGCGAGCACAGGTATTAGATGTGTAAGTACTGGCACCTTCAAAAGTGCTTCGGTAACTTAATGTACCATCACTGGCTCTGTCATTGGAAACTGACCAAGTGCCGGTAGCATTCATTAGCAAGCTGTCATCAATATTGTCACTTAATGTACCAATAGTATTGGAAGCGGTTCCAATAGCCGTTGAAGCCAACTCAGGTGAAAGCGATGAA
This sequence comes from Marinicella rhabdoformis, assembly GCF_009671245.1. Lineage (NCBI taxonomy): Bacteria > Pseudomonadati > Pseudomonadota > Gammaproteobacteria > Lysobacterales > Marinicellaceae > Marinicella > Marinicella rhabdoformis. The sequence continues at coordinate 144,435 of NZ_VTFS01000006.1, read as the reverse complement.
GTATTGCCATTATTCAAGGCTTCAACCCTATAAAAATAAGCTTGACCACCTGTGACGGTTAAATCATCATGCTGTGTCATATTATTAACTGTTGTTAACAATGTGCCGCCATTGGCTGTAAAGTTATGACTGGTTGAGCGGTAAATATTGTAGCTCACACTTGGATCTGCTGGACAGCTACTGGAAGCAGCTGGCCATGATAATCCAATACTACAGCTGTCATTAACGTTACTTGTAATGGCTGTTTCTGTTGCACTGAATTGAGGTGGTAGCAAACAAGCTTGGGCTGAAGTCACATCGACACATGAAGTGTAATTACTTTCATAATCGCTGTTAAAAGCTCGCACTTGATAGGCATAGTCATAACCACCAACGGTGTCGGCATCAGTAAATGATTCACTGCCAGTTTGACCAATAAAGCGCATTGACCCCGACTGAATGTTTTGACATGTACCTGTGGCACGATAAACTTCATAAAAATCTGCGTTTGTTGCAGCTGTCCAATTCAAGTCATTACCTGATAAACCATTGGCAGCCCCCATCAAATTGCTTGGATCTCCTAAATTTTGTGGGCTGACAGAACCTAATGCACCACTAACAACCAAGGCATAACCTTGTTTATCAGAACCAAAAGTGCCATCACCAGGGATGTCTGCACCTGTTACTGTGATTTCATAAGTTCCAGTTTGGGGTGCAGTTAACCTAACTTGTTCAACAGTGTTGATGTTATCAGCTGAGCCACCAGTTTGAGAAACGGCAGAATTTGCTGTATTGAAATTATTGCCTAAATAAGTGCCATCCGGAGCCACAATTGAAAGGTTTAAGTTATTAACCAATGTAACGCCTGAGCCAGTAGGACCGGGTAAGTCATACCAGGTCAACGTGGCGCGAAATTCTTCGCCGGATAAAACATCGACATCAAAAGTTACACTTTCATCATTACCTAAGCCATTCTCATGTGTAACATCCCAGAACTTAATCTTTCTGTTGTCTCCATCAAAATGTAAGGTATTGTTTAGCGAAGGTCTGCCCCAGCCTGTGCGATTATAATTGAAGCCAGCATCGGCATTAGAGCCATTCAAAAGCATCGCTTTCATCAATGGCCCACTCGGTTTAATGCTGTCGGCTGCATTTTTTACGCCTGTTGGGTAAAATCCATCAACAAAGTACTGTCTCAACAATGCCATGGCGCCTGCTGTGATTGGCGTTGCCATTGAAGTACCACTGGTGGAACGTGAAGATGGATTGGTGTCAATGGTACTGCCGTTATTCGAATCACCAGCTGCTGATACAATACTGGTTCCAGTCGTGGCAATGTCGGGCTTTAAACGACCGTCATCAGTTAAACCGTAGTTAGAATATCCAGCAATTGTCGCACTGTTGCCGTGGTTCAAGGCACCTACAGTGATGGCATTTTTGGCATTGCCTGGTGAGCCAGTGCTGTTTGCTACATAGGCATCGTTTCCTGCAGCAACCGCAATAATCATATTCTCTAAATTTCTTAGGGTGCGATCAAGATTTTGATCTGAGCCCCCATATTCACCGCGTGAATCGGATCCATAGCTGTTGCTATGAATGTATGCACCTGCATCATGGGCCTGTTGCCACATGGGGGATGAGCCTACACCAGTCAGCCCAGAATTACTGCCGATATCTTGGAATAAGATTTGTGCATTCGGTGCCATGCCGTCATCTGTGTCATAACCAGATTGAGTGGGTGAGGCAATGCTGCCACTGCCATTAGACAATTTATCACCTGCGACAGAACCAGATACATGTGTACCGTGGTATGTGCCTTCATCATAGGCTGTTGCGCCTGGCATCACCCAATAAGCGATGACTTTATTGTTGTGGTTCATGTTGCCAACAAACGGCGGTGAGGAAGCTTCTGCATCAGTTAATGCAGAAACCACACCGTTACCCTTGTCTAAATGAGCGAACCAATCTTCATTCCTGTCCAAACCTGAGTCTGCAATGCCAACTATTTGACCAGTACCATAAATACCTTGGGCAAATATACTGCGGTCAATTGGGCTTGAACTGTTGTCTTGCACAGCCTGAACAGCGTCATCATTTAAGAAGCGTTCTGGATAATAGCGGTTGATCCATTGAATACCTTCGGCTAATGACAGCCTGTTGATGCTGGAATCAAAGTTTTGTGAAGGGATTGAAATGGCAATGCGGTTATCTGATGCAGGAATGTTTGAAGTAGCTAAAGTGGCTGAAGGCACCATTTTTTTGATCAATGCTTCCATTTTAGATCTTGGATAATCTTTAAATGCATGAATTACCAGAGTATATGATGTCAACGAAGCGCGGTTTTGTTGCCACAAACTTGGAGAAACTTTATAACCACTTTGGAAAGCACCGTGCCACCTGATGTCACTGTTGGCGCTCAATACATTTTGATCTTTGTTTTTCCAGTTAACAACAAAAGCGTTACTGGGTAAAGATTGAATGACTTCAAAACCTTGTTGCTTTAACCATTGTGCATTCGCTTTGCCAATATTAAATTGGACGATGCCATAATTTTTGGAGGCAATACTTTCTAAACCAACAGCCTGAAAATTCAAAGCTTGGTTTTTCGGGTCAAATATACCTGTGGCAAGGATGAGTTGATTGTTATTGATGGCTTGTTTGATGCTTTGTGGGTCAGGTTGCTGTGATGCCAAGGTGGGCAAATTAGCAAGGGTTGCTGAACCGGTAAACAGCATGGTCGCTGCTACTAATGGTTTTAATTTCATTGGGGTGAGACTCCTCATTTATTATATTTAGGCTAAAAAAATAGCAAGTTATTATTGAAGATGAAACCATAAGTTTCAATTAGATTCTTATGCTAAGTTTGAAAAATCACAATAATTGATAATGAAGGGAAGGTTTTTGCTGTTATATATGTGAGTCTAATGAAAATTTTAGCTTTCATTTATCAATGTAAAAAATCATCATCCAGTCACAGAATGAGGGTGAATGCTAATAAATGCCCGTATTTAGGTTTTTTTTATATAAAACCAGGTTATTTGCTGAAGACTTTGCCGCCAATCATTTTAAATGCAGGTGTGCCGCGCACCAATGTGTCACGGGCAAAGGTCTGTTTGCAGCTTGGGCAAGTGCAAGGTGTGGTGGTGTAATCTACGCTGATTCGTTCCTTGAAGCATTTGACCAATGAGCCTTTGCCACCTTTGCGGTATTTGAACAGCTGGGTTTTGCATTGGCTACAGAATATATCGATTGTTTTTGTTGGGCCTTTTTTGTTCGGTTTTGCCATGTGGATTAGGTATTATTTTTTGTAAATTTTTAATGTAGATTTGATTATAGGTTGTAAACCTGATGCGGGGCAAGGGCAGGGGTGAACCCTGCAGCTACGAAAAAATCATCATGCTGACATCACGTTATTTTGAACGGGTTTTTTGTGCGGTGAATTTGTTGTGGGGCAAGGGCAGGGGTAAACCCTGCAGCTACGAAAAAATCATCATGCTGACAGCGCGTTATTTTAACGGTATTTATGAACGGTGAATTTGTTGCGGGGCAAAGACAGGGGTGAACCCTGCAGCTACGAAAAAATTATCATGCTGACATCACGTTATTTTGAACGGGTTTTTTGTGCGGTGATTTTGTTGCGGGGCAAGGGCAGGGGTAAACCCTGCAGCTACGAAAAAATCATCATGCTGACAGCGCGTTATTTTGAACGGTATTTATGAACGGTGAATTTGTTGCGGGGCAAGGGCAGGGGTAAACCCTGCAGCTACGAAATAATTATCATGCTGACAGCGCGTTATTTTGAATGGTTTTTGTGAACGGTGAATTTGTTGCGGGGCAAGGGTAAACTCTATGGCTTCATTTATTCTATGTTTTCAATAGCTTCAATTAGCTCATTAAAATCATAATCTGGCCAATCTACTTGCATGGTGGCGAGTAGGGCTTGGGCTTGGGCTTTTTCGCCTTGAGCTATGTATTGTTGTAGCTGTTGCCATTCCAATGCCATCATCGGGTCGGCGATGCTGTCTTTGCTGATGCGTTGTTTTTTCGCTTTGAATTCTGATTTAAGTAAGGCTTTATTGCGTTGTAAGCTCAATTTGGCAGGTGATTCAGCTTCTACTGATTGCGATTCTTCTGCTAGTACAGGTTCATACTTGGCTTCATCATCAGCCCCATCATTTTCGGCTTTGGGGTTCCTCATGATTCGGCTGCCTGTGACGGTGATTTTTCCTTGTTCTTGGATAATTTGTTCATCCAAATCATATTCATCAGCCAGGACTTCTTCTTTTGCTGCCATTTTTTTATCAGCTTTGGGTGGCGCTTGTGCCGCAGGTTTGGGTTGGGCAACGGATTCCATATCAGCTTGACGAAAATAATCTTCGGCTTGTTGAACCTCAGTGGGTGAAAGGTTCAAGGTGAGCCAATAAAGCAAAGGTGCAACCAATGCCACACTGGCTGCTGCCATCCACATGCTGCGGTTGCCTTTTTTGGTTACAACTGAATGCGCATTTAAGCTGTCTTTGGCTGCTTGTTGAATCAATTGATCCAAAGCCGCAGGTGGTTGTTCATTGCCTTGGCCTTTTATTGAATCTTGATACAAGTCATTGATGGTGTCATTGTTGCTTGAATCGTTATTATTTGAATCGGTGTTACTCATCGCCAATGCTCCAATGTGTGTTTCAGTTTCTTGATGGCATAACGGTATTGGCTTTTTATGCGCTCCAAGGGTTGATCTGTGGCGTTGGCCACTTCACTCAAACTCAGGCCCGATTCATGTTTCATAACAAAAGTCATTCGCTGCTGGTCGGGCAGGGTGGTAATGGCCTCGGTTAACTGTTTGGCCATGCGTTTTCGTTCTAATTCATTTTCAGGTAACTCCAATTGATTCTCGCCAAGTGCTACAGCCAGTTCATCAATTGTTTCATCTGGCGAAACACTATTTTTTAGTTTGCCGTTTTTTCGCAACCAATCTATCAACAGTCGGTTGGCGATGGTGTACGCCCAGGTGGTGAATTTGTATTCAGGGTTGAACTGGCTTTTGTTGTTGATGATGCGCAGCCACAGTTCCTGAAATACTTCATTCGCGTCTTGTTCGTTGTTGCAGGTCTTTTTAACGAAGCGGTACAAAGGACCTTTGTGTCTTTGGTAAAGACGGTCAAAAGCCCTTTGTGCCTTGTCCATACCAATGTCTTTTTCATTGTTGGCAAAAAGTAACATCAGTTGTTCATCTGCTGAGCTGTCAATGTTGTTGGCGATGTGCTTATCGTTCATGTTTTTATTGTAAGCGCATTTAAGTCACCGAACAAATTAATAGTTGAGCAAATCAATGACCTCACTGTTCAATTGGCCAAGCTTTTTGCCAATGACACCATTTGCAAGAATTCACCACGGTATCCATATGGATCTTGGCCTTTACTGGTTCTGGCCAAGTTCAATACGTCGTCGTAGTTAAATTCTGCCAAGTACTGACCTTCGCGCAATAACTGGCCAAAAGCCGCTACTGAGGTGGCGAATTTAAATGATTCACTGGCGCGGTTCATGGGTTGAATCAAGTCACGTTTGATCGGCCATTGTAGCAATTGGCTGGTGTCTGAGTTTGGTTGCTTGTAGCGCATTTTCAGGAAAGCCAGCTCATGGCTGTAGCCAGTTTTGGCATTGTGTTTCTGATAGCGAGATTCGCCTAACCAACCTTTGTTGCCTTGTAACACCACTTCATAAATAGCGGTTACTGTGTGACCTGCACCAATTTCTCCAGCATCAATCTTGTCATTGTCAAAGTCTTCGGTTTTTAATTTGCGGTTTTCATAACCAATCAAACGGTATTCTTTGACGGTATCAGGGTTGAATTCAATTTGAATTTTCACATCTTTGGCGATGGTCATTAAGGTTGAATTGATTTGATTGACCAACACTTTATTGGCTTCCTTGATGGTGTCAATGTAAGCGTGGTTGCCATTACCCACATCGGCCAATTGTTCCATCAGGTGGTCGTTGTAATTGCCAGTACCAAAACCCAATGTGGTCAATGAAATACCTGTTTTACGTTTCTTTTCTACCAATTCTTTCAATGCTTCGAAGTTGGTTGTGCCGACATTAAAATCACCGTCTGTGGCAATCAGGATGCGGTTGATGCCATCTTTGACCATGTTTTGTTCTGCCAGATGGTATGCCAAGTGGATGCCTGCCGCGCCATTGGTCGAACCGCCAGCTTGTAAGTTATCCAAAGCTTGGGCAATTTTCGCATGGTTGTCACCGGCAGTCGGCTCAAGCACTACACCGGCAGCACCTGCATAAACCACAATGGAAACTTTGTCGTTGTGGTTCATTTGTTTGCTGAGTAATTTTAATGATGATTTCAGTAATCCTAATTTATCAGGGCTGTTCATTGAACCAGACACATCCAGTAAAAACACCAAGTTGGCCGCGGGGCGTTCGCTGGCATCTTTTTCAAAACCTTTTATGCCGATGTGCAGCAAATGGGCATTTTCGTTCCAAGGTGAAGGTGCCATTTCTGTGGTGGCGAGAAAGGGTTGATTGTTGTTGTCAGGTGTGGGGTAGTCATAATCAAAGTAGTTGATCAACTCTTCAACACGAACCGCGTCTTGGCGTGGCATTTGGCCTTGGTTTAAAAAGCGACGGACATTGGCATAAGCACCGGTGTCGACATCAATACTGAAGGTGGAAATCGGGTTATTCAATACGGCACGAACGGCTTGGTCTTCAAAATGTTTGTAGTTTTCTCGATCAACAACTGGCGGCGAATAAGGCATGGGTTCAGGAGATGCCATGATGCGACTGCCAGTGACTGTGACATGACTTTGTTGTGCAGTGGCATAGTCAGCGACAGCATGGTTATGGGCTTCTTTTTTGGCTTTGGCAGTTAATTGTTTGTGCTCTCTAGGTATAGGAGTAAGACTTGCTTCACTTTCTTCGGCCAATACAGAAACATTTTCAGTAGTTACGTTATCTTTTTCATCTCTGCTGACTGGTTTGGGTTGGTTAATAACAATCACTTCGTCATTTTTATTGCTTCTTTGCTCAGCAGTTGTTTCGGGATTGGTTTGATTTGAACAAGCTGCCAATGCCAATGTAATGGCGGCAGTTAGAATCATTTTGTTGACATTGATTCTTAAGGTAGTGGTTGATAAGTTCTGTGTTTTTAATAATGCTGTGTTTCTTTTATTCATAGTTTACTCCAGTGGTTAATGATAATTTTAAAGCCGCAATGTTGCGTTCTTGTATATGTATACGTGGGCACTTGGCATTTGGGGTTAAAGTCATTTGGTTTTTTTTACAAACAACCCCATAATGCGACTTTAATCATCATCATTTGCCATCATGAAATCTGTATTAACTATGTTGTTTGCCGCGTTTTTAATCAGTACGTCTAGTGTTTGGGTGCGTTTGGCTGAGCTGGCACCATCTGTGTCGGGTTTTTATCGCATGGCGATTGGTGGTGTGTTGTTGATTGCCATTTGTTTGTTTCAAAAACGCAGGTTGTGGGTGAGTGGCCAATATTTATCTCAATTGTTTTTGGTGGCCGTGTTCTTTGCCGCAGATTTGTGGTTGTGGCACCGCAGTATTTTGTATGTTGGGCCCGGTTTAGCGACTGTACTGGGTAATTTTCAAGTATTCTTTATGACCTTGTTCGGCGTCTTATTCCTCAATGAAAAGATAGGCTGGCGGTTTTTGTTGGGCTTGGCTTTGACGTTCTTTGGTTTGTTTTTATTGGTGGGCATGCATTGGTCTGAATTGGATGCTGATTACCGCATGGGTGTATTTTATGGTATCGCTACGGCATTGGCATATACCGGGTTTATGTTGTCTTTACGCCGTGTACAAGGGCAGAAGGGTGCTTTGACAGCGATGGCCAATTTAGGCCTGATGTCGGTGATGTGCGCGTTGATTCTGTTGCTTGAAGCATTGCTGACGGGTCAAAATTTGATGATTACCACGGTCACGGCATTGGGCTCGATGCTGGCATTGGGTGTTTTGTGCCAAGTGATTGGTTGGGTGATGATCACCCGAACCATGCCATTGTTGCCTGTTTCAATTGTCGGTTTGCTGTTATTACTACAGCCGGCTTTATCGATGGTTTGGGATGTGTTGTTCTTTGACAGACCGATGGGTAGCAATGATTATTGGGGCTTGTTGTTGGTGTTGAGTGGCATATACTTGGCGACTTTGAAGGCTCGCAGACAAAAAGCGACACATAATTGAGCTTGTCTGTCCTTGTTCATTCGGTGTTCATTGGTTGTTCTGGTGCGACTATCGATATGCCAATCACTGTTCGCTCAATTGAGCAATGAGACAACACTCGGTTTTCTGACTTAAAGGTTCTGCTTGTTGCGCTTTGAATAATATTTTGAATCCGAGTTGTTTCAATGTGGTGTTGATCATTTCAAGCGAATGATAGTACATGTCCAGGTGGTGTCTGCCATCACTTGATGTGCTTGTTTCTTGCTTTAAAGTCGGGTGAACAATCCAGCTGAGGAATAACAGTCCCTCTGGGTTCAATCGATCACAACAATGTGTGAGCAATGTTTTTGTATCATCAGGTGAAAGATAGGGCAGCACAAAGGCATTGCATATTACATCAAAATAACATTCCAACTCATTGACATTCAAGCAATTCATTGTTTTAAAATCAGCTTGACTGACATGTTTTTTCGCCAAAGCAATCATGTTATCAGACAGGTCAATGCCGAGCATTTGGCTCTTTGGCTTTTGACTTAAGATAAACTCAGCCAAAAGTCCAGGCCCACAACCCACATCCAATACATCGGCATCATCAGCCATCAAATCCACCAGCTGCTGATACCAGTTGTGGTATTGCGAATCATTTTTAAAACGTTGATAATATTTGTCTGCATTTTCATTGAACGCATTAAATACATTTGTGTCGAAAGTCATGATTCCATTATACTGCTACTTTTTAAAATTATGCCTCATATGAAAATAATTACGCTCATACTGTTATGCCTTTTGGCCTTTCAAACACAAGCCACAAAGAACATTAAAGCAAGCTACACATTCCCAGAGACTTCTGAAAAAATTGAATTAACTGAGGGAACTGGTCAAATTAAAGGCCAAGTTCGTGATGCGGTAACTCAAAACAACATCAATCCAGAGCTGAATTTGACCGCCAACTTGTACTACAAACTCCCAAGGTTTGGGGACTGGGCTTTTGCAAACAGTATGGAAGTTACCAATGGTGAATTTACATTTAATGAGTTGCCCGATGGGGAATATGCGATAACCATAAGGTGGACGCCTGTTGGTTATTTAAATCAAATTGAACGCGGATACTTGCCCACAATTTGGTCAGAAAGTGGCGCCAAAGAATTATTCATTGGAGAATTTAATAATGATAACATCATCAGTTTACAGAATGAAAACAACAGTAGCGCGGTCAACATTGACTTAGAAAGGGCAGCTGTATTTGAGATTGTCCATCCAGGTTATTCTGACTACCTCTCTAATGCTTTTGCGTATTCTAGGACGCTTAATGACGGCAGGTTTAGGCAGCCTCTTTACAAGTTGAATCAAACCACAATAGGAAACCAAGGACAAAGTATCACAAATACACACTTTGTTTTTGCATTGCCAGCAAGTGATTATCAATTTTATATAGAAAAACATCAGTACACCAGTCAAATACTGGGTGGCGGGAATTGTAAGTTTTGCCGCAATCAAATTCATTCAGGTGATGGTGAAACAATACCTTTGATAAAGGGGCTGAATCAATCAAGAAATATCGATTTGGATTTCAACAGGGGAAGGGTTTACGGAAGCATTCCGAATAAAGAGGGCAATACTTATATCAATGCCATTTCTGTAGATACAAATGCCTATTTTTATGGTGCTGAACAAACTACTGACCGCACTAAAAATTTGATAACCGGAGTAAATGAAGGGTATCATTTTTTGCATTTAAAGTCGCCATCTTATCTGGGATTTAATTACAGCTATTTACTGGGAGGGTCGCAATGCTATCACCAATCTTGTCAATATGATGAGGCAAGAATTTTCAAAGTTGATTCAAATACACAGGTCCCTCCAGTTTTGGTAAAACAAGGTGGAGCAGTAACGGGTGAAGTGGTTGATAGGTTGTCAGACAATGGTTTGCTGATATCTGAAAACCCTGATCTTAATTATTATGCTCATTGGCTCAGTTTTTATGATGAATATTTTAATTTGGTATCAGATAAACAAGTTAATGGCCAGTATCGAGTTGTATTGCCTGCCGGTAGGTATTATGTCAGAACGGGTAACCCTGAAGAACGTCAAAGCAATCGAGGGTACATTAACCACGTGTATCCAGGAGTGGCTTGTAATGGTCAAAAATGTGACCTATCACAAGGGCAATTAATTACTGTCATTGAGGGACAAGAAACTACTGGAATTGACTTTGAAATGAACAGAGGGTATGTGATTACTGGTGCTGTCATTGCCTCTGACAGCAACCCTGAATTCCCAGTCGCTCACGCACGTGTAGAAGTTTATGATGAACAGCATAACTTTTTAATGGATGTAGATACCTTGAAAGATGGTACTTTTTCATTGGGTGGTTTACAAAATGGACGCTATTATTTAAAAACCAGTAACGGTAAAAAATACCAACAAGCTATCAAACACCAAACGGCCGCTTGGGGTTGGTTGGATGCCGTTTATCCAGAAGTACCTTGCCCTAAAAATCAGTGTGATTTATCTGATGGAAATTTGGTGGAAATCAATGGTCAAGATGTTACTGGAATCAAGTTTGAATTGAAACGCACTTTGGTTATTACAGGAACCATCAAAGACAAATGGCGTGGACAACCTATTGAAAATGCCACTGTTCATGTCCACAGTATGTCAGGTGAATTGCTTGGATCATACACTAGTGATGAGTCTGGGTGGTTTGCGACCAATGGTTTGTCCTTAGGTCTTGAAACCGAAAATTTTCTGCTGACCGTGGATGGTGGGCTACTTTATTATAACCGTGCAGTTGGTGGAGAAGATTGTATCTATCAAGCTTGTAAACCTGAAATGGCCACACCGATCAATTCCGCTGACTTACACATGACGATAGAATTAAATCATAAACGTGTTGTGGATGAGCGATTCAGTGGTATGTGGTTTAACCCTGATGAATCTGGCCATGGTTTACAATTTGAAGTGTTTCACCGAGGAGAGCAGAAACTAAATGTGGCTTGGTTTGCACATGAAGACGGTAAACCCATGTGGTTGACGGGTACTGGGATGATACTCGGCAACCGGGCGTTTGTTGATTTAAGCATCACTGATGGTACTGATTTTCCAGCAAGCATGAATGCACAGTATTGGGGCACTTTGCGGGTGACTTTTGATGATTTGAATCATGCGCAATTGAAATGGGATACAAACTTTGAAGGCTTTGAGTCAGGTAAGCTGTCCGTCGAAAGGTTGACGGTGATGTCAGAAGCCACTGAGTCTGACGGCCTGTCAAGTGACATAACTTCTTGTGCGAGCGGCTCTTATTACGACCCAGAACAGCCTGGTGAAGGCTTATTTTTAGAAATTATTGGAGAACCAGAATCTAATGCTTTATTGACTTGGTATGGTTATCGAGGTGATAAACAGTTTTGGGTGACAGGAAGCAGCGCTATTCATGGTGATGAATTATATGCGCAGGTTTACTACACGCAGGGCACCGGCTTTACACCTGAATTTGATTCCAATGCAGTGAGTACAGTGGTTTGGGGCCATATCAAAGTCAAAAAGGGCATGTATGGCGATTTAGATGTGACTTTTATTCCAAATTTTCAGCATGCTGTAGAGTTTGAATCCAAAACAATTCGACTTAGCAGGCTGACTGTCATCAGTGGTGATGATGGCATGTGTGGCACAATTTAAAGGGTCTAGGTGGTAAATAAAAATATGATGGATAAAAAGGAATTTGTCAAAGCCTTACAGACGGAAATGCCTTTTGGTAAATATCAGGGCAGGAAGTTGATGGATTTACCGGGTCATTATTTGGCCTGGTTTGCCAGACAGGGATTTCCGCATGGTAAACTGGGGCAGCAATTGGCTTTGATTCATGAGTTGGATCACAATGCCTTGTTGGATGGTATCAGAGACAAAATGCGCAGTCATGTTGAATAAAAAGCGCGCTGAAATCCTTTCAGTCTGTGATATGCTGATGGCTTGAGAAATAACAATGCTTTACGACCGACCGTTATGGCTGAATCAAGATTAAGACAAAAAGAAAAAACACGACGTGCCATTATTGATGCGGCGATTGGACAGTTATCTGAAAGTAAAAGCTTTGCCAGTTTGAGTTTGCGTGAAGTCACGCGCGAAGCGGGCATTGCGCCAACTTCTTTTTATCGCCATTTCAAAGACATGGAAGAGTTGGGGCTGACTTTGGTAGATGAGTCAGGCTTGGCTTTGCGTCAGGTGATGAGGAAAGCGCGCCAAAGGGTTAAAGTGAAGGGTAAAGTGATAGCCACTTCGGTTCGCACGTTCATGGAATTTACGGAATCACAGCCCAATATTTTCAGAATATTATTTCACGAACGTTCAGGAACTACGCGCGGATTGCGTGATGCTGTATCTCGTGAGATTCAATACTTTATCGTTGAGTTATCAGATTATATTCATAACACGGGTATAGAAGAAGGCATTGCTATGGTGCAAGCAGAAGCCATGGTTGCGGTGATTTTCAATGCAGGTGCTGAGTCCATCGCTGCCAAACCCAATCAGAAAAAAGATTTAGAAGAACGTGCCATTAAACAACTGCGTTTTGTTGCTTTGGGCGCGGCTTTGGTGAATAACACAGAAAATAAACGCACTGATTCAAAGAAAGCTTGATGCACCAAATGATTTATCCGAGCCTGTCTAGACGTTATTTTGCTACGGCACTCGACGTGTTTCTTTTGATTGCTTTGTTGATTTCCAGTGTGAAAATGCTGGACCATCTAATGGTGCCAACATCTTCTTTGTATTGGTACCTGATTGTTTTACCAGTGTTTTTATACGAGCCAATATTAACCAGTAAAGGTGTCACTTTGGGGCAGTGGTTGTTTCGATTCAGAATCAGGGATGTCATCAGTGGTGAAAAAATCAGCTTGGTACAAGCTTATGGCCGTTGGATTATCAAATTTGTCCTTGGTGGTATTTCCTTGTTAACCATACCTAATGACGAGCACAAACGCGCCATTCATGACAAGTTGCTGGCTTCGGTAGCTGTTTCGGTTACTGTTTCGGTTACTGTTTCGGCTGCTGTTTCGGTTGAATATTGAACAGTTTAAGTGAATGCGTATTAGTTTTACAATTACTGAGAAACATGTAGCCAACCAGACCAATATTTGGGGTGGCGGGTTTGGTGTTGGTTTTTGATGTGGATTTGGGCATTACGCAATGCAGTTTCTATGCTTTGACCTTCGTTTAAGTTTTGATAGAGCAGGGTCATCATCATGCTGGTGGCGCGGTCATCGACTTGCCACAGGCTGCTGACGATGTTTTTAGTGCCTGCTTGAAGGAAACTTTGAGTCAAGCCTGTTAAGCCATTACCGCTGCTTAAGCCAGTTTCACAGCCACTGAGCACAACCAACTCAAATGGCATCTCCATGTTCCTGATTTCTGATGCGCGCACCATTGAAGCTTGGTGTTTCCCTTTTTTATCATAGGCGCTGAGTACCAATGAAGAAAGGTCAGGGTGTTCTTCATTGAAAAATGCATGGGTGGCCATGTGTAAGATGCTGGTGTTTTGGTCGAGGTTTGTGAAGTTATTTTTACTGGCCTCGAAACCTTGAAATACTTGTCCAGAGATTAAGGCATTAATGGCGTTAACTTCATGCGCTGTTCCTGCCAAGGGGGTGAATTCGGTAATTCCAATTGATTTTTCATCATTTGGGTTGGCTATGTCTGTACGTACAGCTGTGATCAAGCGAGCGTCTTTTGAATGGTGAACTGGATTGGCAAAATAGGCCGCTTGCCATGTTTTGTGTTCTTTTTTTGCTGTGTTTGAATTTTGTACAAAAGAGAGACTGTTGAAACTTTGTATGGTGTAACGGTCAACCATGGGTGCGCTGGTCTTAGGCAATGGCAAAGCGGCGATGGGTAAAACATTTAATGGATCGTCGAGTATCAAATTGACTTTATCAACTTCAGGATAGTCAGCCAAAGGTGTAAACAAATGTTCAGTCAGTTCTATGATGGCTTGATTGAGTTTGGCTTGATCAGCAATGGTTTGTCGTGTGTGTTCTACCCAAGTGGCTAGTTTCTCACGGTTTTCTAAGGGCACACAAATGATTTTATCCTTACTGATCCACCAAGCGATGCTGCCGTATTGGCCAGTCATGAATTGAATGGTTAATTCGTCTTTTTCCATGGCCGCTTGCATGGCAGTAATATCAATTTTTGGCGTTTGAATTTTGTTGATGGTGCTGAGGTAATCCAATTCGTTATTCAAGCTGATGATTTCCCTTTCCATGGTTTCACGGGTTTCGTCAGACAAACGGTTATTTTCTAGTGCAAAACTGATGTGGCCTATTTGATTAAATAATTCAGATGCCCTGTTTTGATTCCGGGTGTTTGGGTCATTTTTTGGTTGAGGGCTAAGCGCTTTGTTTGACTTATGGCTTTGCCAAGCTTGTAATGTGGTATTGATAAATGAAACCGTCTTGACAGGGTCTTGTTCTTTGGCGAATAGCATACTGTACAAGGTCAAAGTTTCATCAACATGTAACTTCAGCTGCTGCTGTGTTTTGCTGTGGCTGACGTGCTGGCTGAGCTCGTTGAGCTTGTCGACTGATTTTTTGACAGTGATTAATGCTTCGGATTTTTTACCTGCCTTCCATTGATTGAAAGCCAAGGCGTTTAGTATTTTACTGGTCAGTATTTTGTCCAGTTTTGATGGTAAAGCATGCAGTGCGCTTTCTAATTCTTTGATGGCTTGCTGGTGTTTTTTTTGGGATTGATAAACGTTTGCTAATTGCAGGCTGATATTATCCACTTGTCTTTGTTTGTGCAAATCTTGCAGTTTGAGTTTGGCCTGAGAAAATAAAGCAATGGCTTTTTCAGGTTGCTGCATATTAAAAGCTTGTTGTGCTTGGAGTTGTAAAATAGTGGCTTTTTGGACTGGCAAGTCAGCACCTCTTGCGAGATTTTCGGCATCATTCAACCATTTTTTTGCTTCTTTTGTGTGATTTTGAATCTCAGATAGGGTAAGTAATACATCTAAATGTTGTCTTTTATAATTTTCTGCGTTTGTATTTTTTAATACTTGTTGGTAGTGATTCAGGGCCAAATCATTTAAACCCAAATCCATATAAATTCGACCAAACTGGATTTGCAATTGGTTAGACCACCAGAGGTTTAGGGTATTGTTTGGGTTGTTTTGTTCTAACTCAAGTGCTTGCTGTAGTTGTGAAAGCGCTTGGTCATGTAAGGATTCGGATTGCAATAAGTTGGCTATGTTAATTAAACCAGAAAACAAACCATTTTGGTCTTTGTTAGATTCAGCTGCTTTGATTTTCGATTTATAAATTTTAAGGGCATTATTAGTTTGACCTAAATTCTGATATGCCAAAGCTAAATTATTAATAAGAGAAATGTGATTAAAACCAATCCCACTGATATCTTGATCACGCAATTGGGCTTCTGTGATACCTGATAGTTTCAGGCTTTCTCGATACGAGCCTATGGCTGCATGAATGTCTCTTTTGGCCCAATGCATTAATCCAATGTTGTTATAGGCTGTTTTGACTAATTTAGAAAGTCCCAACTGCTTTCCATGAATGGCTACTTGCTCAAATCGTTTTTGTGCTTGTTCAATTTTATTTAAACGCCACTCGGCCAAACCCATTCTGCCCTCGGAGTACCAGCGATAAGTGGATGACTTTGCTTGAATAAAATGATTAATGGCTTTTTTGTATGTTGATATACTTTTTGTGTATTGAGCCATGCTTCTATATGTTCCAGCTATTTCATTAGCAGTAATACCTGCCCACAAGTGGTTATTGTCCTGTTCAAATGCTTGTTGTGCAGATTCAAAATATTGCAAAGCCTCGGGTTCTTTGGTTTCTTTTAAATAATGACGCATGATGGCTGAAAAACCTGCCTTTAATTCTTTGTGGCCTTTAAGTGATGCGATAGAAGGTGTTTCAGTAGTGCGCAATTCAACGGTAACTTTATTGGGGTTATCGTTGTGAAGAAAGGTATGAATTGAAATTTCTAGTGGTTCAGAGTGTGGTGGTATCAATGTATCGTAATAAGGAAAGGCGTTATAGGTATCATAAGAGTAGCTGACAGGAGTTTCATGAATTCTTATGTAAGTGATTTGTTGGTGTTCATTGACCCTAAAAAAATAGTATTGATTACTTTTTGGTAAAATTACTTTAGTAAAGTTTTTGAATGCTATTGTTTTAACTTTTTCGGGTAAAAGTAAGCTTGCTTGTGCTGTTAGGTTGCCAAGCAGCACAAGCAATACACATGCTAAAAACAAAAAGTGTGTTTTAAACTGTTTTTTTAAAAACATTGCATGCAGAATGGTTTATTCAGTTACCACCTGTGCCACTGCCATCATCAGGTTTGGTCAGCATGCCTTCTGTTATATCCTCTTTATCACAAGGTAAAGGAGAAAAGGTGTAGCCAATCATTGAATTGTATTCAGATGGTGCTTTGCTGTTGTTGTACTTAAAGTTTGCCTGATCTAATTCTACAATGACATTGGGTGTGAATACCCATAGCATATTTTCATTTGTATCATAGCAAGTCCAGTTGTTCATTTTTATAGGTCCTAATTGATCCTTTCCCACCATTAAGGTAGCAGACCCACTGCCAGATTCATGAGAGTCAATTTCTAAGATAATGTTGATTCCAACTTGACCTTGGTTATTAGACTGGTTTATTTGGTATGTTTTGTTTGACATGTTGTCCCCTTAAGTTAGTAATAAAAAAGCACCACAAGTGTGGCGCATTTATTCTAAATCATTTAATGAAATAATTGTTAAAAATCATTGGCTTAAAATTTTAATCAAACAGAATTGTTTCTACTAAATGTGCATCTTTGTCACTGATTTTTTCAGCTTCTGGAAATTCGGGGTTCATCCCTTTAAGGTGTGATGCTGTAATGGCAGCAACGATTCTTCTCATGTTGGGTTTGTCATCAGCCGGAATGACGTACCAAGGGGAATGGTCGGTGCTGGTGTGTTTTAAGACTTCGTCAAAGGCATTTTGATAGGCGTTCCAATGTTGGCTTTCTTTAAGGTCGCCCACGCTGAATTTCCAGCGCTTTTCTTCAGTTTCGTAACGGCTTTTAAATCGATCATGTTGTTCTTCTTGGCTGACATCGAGCATGAATTTGATGACCTGGGTGTTGTTGTTTTTCAGGTGCAGCTCTGTTTGGTTGATGTAATCAAAACGATGTTGCCAGAATAGATTGTCATTGGCGCGTTTTGTGTCGATACCTTGTCCTGCTAGATACTCAGGGTGAACACGCACCACCAAAGCTTCTTCGTAATAGCTGCGGTTGAACAGGGTGATTTGGCCGTTTTTGGGGAATTGCTGATAACAGCGCCACATGAAATCGTGTGCCAGTTCGTTTTTACTCGGTGCTTTGAAAGCGGCTACTTCTAATCCGCCCGGGTCACATTCATTGAATACATTGCGGATGGTGGAATCCTTGCCTGCTGCATCCATGGCTTGGAAAATCACCAGCAGCGATTGTTTGCCTTCGGCTTGTAATGCTTCTTGGTATTTGGCAATGCGTTTTCCTTGTTTTTTAAGTGAAATGTCATGTGCTTCAATAAAGTCATCGAGTTGTTTTTGTGTTGGGCGTGGTTGGCCTTTGTGGTGTTTGAATGTTTCAAAGTTAGGCATTGGTATCAAGTTTTGATTAGGTTGCTTTTAATTTTACATAAAGTGATGTGACTTTTGTGTTTTGTTTGGTTTGGTTTTTGTGCAGCCGAGCCGCCGGCGTTCCTATAATTATAAGAGGTAAAGTATGAATGATTATCTGATTTTATATGATAGGGTTATTTGATGGTTTTGTTAAAATGTGGTTTTCGATAGGAAGTGGCTTAATGAAAAAAGTGTTGTTTGTTTGTATGGGAAATATTTGTCGTTCGCCTTCGGCTGAGGCAGTGTTTCGTGATTTGGTGAAGCAGTCAGGTTTAGAAAAAGGTTTTGTTATTGACTCGGCAGGAACCCATTCTTATCATGTGGGGCATCAACCTGATGCGCGTTCTATCAAGGCGGCACGGAAACGCGGTATAGAGATGAAAGACTTGAGGGCCAGACAAGTTGTGGCTCAGGATTTTGATCGATTTGACTACTTGATTGCCATGGATGAAGCCAATTTATTGGGTATGACATCTCTGGTGTCTGCTGATAAGCAACACAAGGCGTCATTGATGATGTCTTATGCTGATACTGAATACGATGAAGTGCCGGACCCTTATTATGGCCAAGGTGATGGTTTTGAGTTGGTTTTGGATTTGTTGGAACGGGCTTGTGAGGGTTTGCTGAAAGAAATCCATAGCGTATAATGTGCGGCTTGTATTAATCAGCAGAATTTTCAATGGAATTTGAACTCAAACATGAATATCAAGCGGGCAAAGGTGCTGTTCGACGTGGCACTTTAACTTTTGATCGAGGCACGGTTGAAACACCTTGCTTTATGCCTGTGGGCACTTATGGCACAGTCAAAGCCATGTCGCCTGAAGAAATTAAGGGTATTGGTGCTGAAATTATTTTGGGGAATACTTTTCATTTGATGCTGCGCCCAGGAACTGAGGTAATCAAAGCCCATGGCGATTTACATGATTTTATGGCTTGGGATAAGCCTATATTGACAGATTCTGGTGGGTTTCAAGTATTCTCTTTGGCAGAAAATCGCAAAATCACAGAGGAGGGTGTGACTTTTGCCTCTCCTGTCAATGGTTCAAAAGTGTTTATGGGTCCAGAAGAGTCGATGCAAGTGCAACGTGATTTGGGTTCGGATATTGTGATGATTTTTGATGAATGTACACCATATCCTGCCGATCATGATACGGCAAAGAAGTCGATGGAATTGTCTTTGCGCTGGGCCAAGCGTTCTAAAGCTGCTTTTGCTGATAATCCGAATGCTTTGTTTGGTATCGTTCAAGGTGGTATGCATGATGATTTGCGACAACAGTCGGCTGCCGGGTTAAAAGAGATAGGCTTTCATGGTTATGCCATTGGTGGTTTGTCGGTGGGTGAGCCGAAAGATTTGCGTGAGCAAGTGTTAAAAACCACTACGCCATTACTGCCTAAAGACAAGCCACGTTACCTGATGGGTGTTGGCAAGCCTGAAGATATTTTAGAGGCAGTGCGTTTGGGTATCGATATGTTTGATTGTGTGATGCCAACACGTAACGCACGCAATGCTTATTTGTTCACTTGGGATGGCGTGGTTAAAATTCGCAACGCCAAGCACGAATTTGATAACACGCCATTAGACAAGGATTGTGGTTGTTATACTTGCCAAAACTTTTCTAAATCTTACCTGCGTCATTTAGATAAATGTGGAGAGATGTTAGGGCCTCGTTTGAACACCATTCACAATTTATTTTTCTACCAAGAATTTATGCAAAAAATCCGTGATGCCATTGAAAACGACGCGCTGGATGAGTTTGCTGAAGCTTATTACGCCAGAATTGAAGCGGCGAAACAAGCGGATTAAGCCGTTTGCTCATTAAAATAGAACGATCGTTTAAGTCAGTTTAAAGCTTGCTGCGCTGATTTTATTCTGTTGCTGTGTAAATCTATTGGTTTTCAGTGATTTTTGCCTGTAGGGCTTTAAATTGGCTTTAAGGGCAAAATGTTGCTTAAAATATATTGCTTTTGTGTTACAATTTCCTGCTTTGTTATATGTAAGGAATTGGCTGCTTTATGGCTGAGAATTCAACCGATATTGTTAAGATAAATATCGAAGATGAGATGCAAAAATCATACCTCGATTATTCGATGAGTGTGATTGTTGGTAGGGCGTTACCGGACGTCAGGGATGGTTTAAAACCAGTACATAGGCGTGTGTTGTTCGCCATGAATGAGTTGAATGTGAGTTGGAATAAACCTCACAAGAAATCTGCTCGTGTGGTCGGTGATGTGATTGGTAAATACCATCCGCATGGTGATACTGCCGTGTATGACACCATCGTTCGTATGGCACAACCATTCTCAATGCGATACATGCTGGTTGATGGACAGGGTAACTTTGGTTCTGTTGATGGTGATTCACCTGCTGCAATGAGATACACCGAAGTCAGGATGGCCAAAATTTCTCATGAAATGATGGCTGACTTGGATAAGGATACCGTCGATTTTGTTCCTAACTATGATGAGACTGATACTGAACCTGAGGTGATGCCCACCCGTGTTCCGGCTTTATTGGTAAATGGCTCTTCTGGTATTGCGGTGGGTATGGCAACCAATATCCCGCCTCATAATTTAACTGAGGTCATTAATGCCACCATAGAAATGATCAGGAACCCTGGGGCCACATTAGATGATTTGATGGTGTATTTACCAGGCCCAGATTTCCCAACAGCAGCTTTTATTAATGGTGCAGAAGGTATCCGTGATGCTTATGACACAGGTCGCGGTAAAGTGTACATGCGAGCACGTTCTGAAATTGAAACAGACGACGCTTCTGGAAAACAAACCATTGTTGTAACTGAATTGCCTTACCAGGTTAACAAGGCGCGCTTGATTGAGAAAGTGGCTGAGTTGGTTAAATTAAAGAAAATTGATGGTATTTCTGCTTTGCGTGACGAATCTGACAAAGACGGTATGCGCATCGTGTTTGAGTTGCGTCGTGGTGAAGTGGCGGAAGTGATGTTGAATCAATTGTTTAAATTGACTCAATTACAAACTGTTTTCGGTATCAACATGGTGGCCTTAATTAATGGCCAACCCAAAACATTGGGTTTGATGGAAATATTAAATGAATTCATCAAACACCGCAGAGAAGTTGTTGTTCGTCGTACCATCTTTGAATTGCGCAAGGCGCGTGATCGTGCACACATCTTAGAAGGTCTGGCTGTTGCATTGGCAAACATTGAAGAAGTGATTGAGTTAATCAAAACTTCTAAGAATCCAGCTGAAGCCAAAGAACGCTTGTTGAACAAAAAGTGGGATTCGACCTTAATCAAGTCAATGCTAGATGATGACGCGGATTTGTGTCGTCCTGAAGACCTGGCTGATGAGTTTGGCTTCTTCGAAGCGGGTTATCAATTGTCTCCAGTTCAAGCCAAAGCCATTTTGGATTTACAGCTACATCGCTTAACAGGCTTAGAACAAAGCAAGATCACCGATGAGTTCCAAGAAATCATCGTTAAGATCAAAGAGTTTTTAGAAATTCTGATGAACCCAGACCGCTTGATGGAAGTGGTTCGTGAAGAGTTGGAAGAAATCAAAGAAAAATACGGTGATGAAAGGCGCACTGTTATTATGGACAGGCAGCTGCACTTGACCATGGAAGACCTCATCATTGAAGAAGATGTGGTGGTCACCTTATCGCATGAAGGCTATGCCAAAATGCAGCAGTTAGATGTGTACCGTGCACAAACGCGTGGCGGCAAAGGCAAGTCAGCCACTTCTATGAAGAATGAAGACTTTATTGAGCGCTTGTGGATTGCCAACACACATGACACCTTATTGTGTTTCTCAAACAAAGGTCAGGTTTACTGGCTCAAAGTTTATGAGTTACCTATGGCGTCACGCACAGCGCGCGGTAAACCGTTGGTTAACTTATTGCCGCTTGATAAAGGTGAGATGATCACAGCGATATTGCCGGTTCGTGACTACGATGAAGATAAATATGTATTCTTTGCCACTGCCAAAGGTGTGGTTAAGAAAACACCATTATCAAACTTCTCAAGGCCACGTGCCAATGGCATCATTGGTTTGGGCTTGTTAGAAGATGATCACTTGGTTAATGTTGAATTAACTACAGGAGACCAAGATGTCTTCTTGTTTACATCAGCAGGTAAGTCCATCAGATTCCATGAGTCAGATGTTCGCAGCATGGGCAGGACCGCAAGGGGTGTTCGTGGAATTACCATGAAAGGCGATGCCAAAGTGGTTTCTATGTTCATTGCAGAAGAGGGTAATGTCTTGGTTTGCACCGAGAACGGTTACGGCAAGCAAACCAAACTGGAGGAGTTTTCTAGAATCAAGCGATCTGGTCAAGGCGTGATTGCGATTCAAACTTCAGACAGAAATGGTCCGGTGGTTGGCGCATGCCAAGTGCTTGAAGACGATCAAATTATGTTGATCAGTAATGGTGGTACCTTGGTTAGAACTGCAGTCAACGGTATTTCTATTGTAGGTCGAAACACCCAAGGTGTAACCCTTATTCGATTGGCTGACAAGGAGTCTCTGGTCAGTGTGGCTAAAGTCGTGCTTCTCGAAGGTGAAGAGGGTGAGCTTGGCGATGATGGCTCCGCAGTTAATGCCGATGGAGTTGATGCTACTGCTGTAAGTGAATCTGACAGTGATGGTGCAGACTCAGGTGATGCCGATGCGTAAGCTGTTGGTCGCTGGCAATTGGAAAATGAACGGCTCTGTCGATGAAGCAAAGGCTTTGTCGGCAGGCTTGTTGGCTGAAATTAGTGATGGTGCATCATATGATGTGGCAGTTTTTCCACCATTTGTCCATATTCCTGCTGTGGCGGCACAGCTACAAAATAGCGATTTGATTTGGGGCGGCCAAAACCTTTCGGCTCAAGCCAAAGGTGCATTCACCAGTGAAATCAGTGCAAGCATGCTTGCTGAGCTCGGTTGTCAAATGGTTTTAGTGGGTCATTCTGAATGTCGTGAATACGGTCATGAAAGCAATCAGTTGGTGGCAGAAAAATTCAAACAAGCGTTGTCTGTGGGGTTGACGCCCATTTTGTGTGTTGGAGAAACTATAGCACAACGCGAGGCAGAGCAAACAGAATCAGTAGTTTGGCAACAAATACAAGCTGTTATTGAGTTGGTTGGCATGGAATCTTTGGGTCAAGGTGTGATTGCATATGAGCCCGTGTGGGCAATTGGCACGGGATTAACGGCCACGGCTGAACAAGCTCAGCAAGTTCATCAATTTATACGTTCTCATTTATCCGAGAATGATGATATAATTGCGCGCCGCATGCGCCTGCTCTATGGCGGCAGTTGTAATGGCAGCAATGCGAACGCACTTTTTTCAATGCCAGATGTTGATGGTGGCTTGATTGGTGGTGCATCATTGACGGTAGAAGATTTTATGGCAATTTGTCAGCAAGCTGACGCATTGTCAAACGGAGAATAATTCAAATGACAATTAATTTTTTAAATATCATTCAAGTGTTGGTAGGAATCGCCTTGATTGGTTTTATTTTGATCCAACGTGGTCCGGGTGCTACAGCAGGTTCAGCTTTTGGCGGCGGTGCATCAGGCACAGTTTTTGGTGCCAAGGGATCAGGTTCATTTTTGACCAAAGCGACAGCAATTTTAGCCACTGCCTTTTTTATTGTAACGATGTTGATTGCCATTGATTCAAGAAACATGATGGGTGCTACAGGCGAAGCCACTGAACAAGATTTGGGTGTCATGGGCAGTATTGACAACCAAGACAAACCAGCTGTTGTTATTCCTGGCGACGATGTTGACGGAAATGCTGAGGCTGATCAGGTGATTGACGATGCCATCAAACAAGCTGATGACAACTTGACTCAAGTCAAAGAAGAAGCTGCTAATGCAGTTGATAATGTGGTTGAATCTACAGAGGCTGCAGTTGAAGAAATTAAAGAAGATGCTGAAGATGTCGTTTCAGATGAAGATGGCGATCAGTAAGAATTAAATAAAATAAAAGCGGCTTTAGGTCGCTTTTTTATGAAAAGTATTTTTTTACTTTTCAAAGAGTTGCGGGTGTTTTTTAAACTGAGTTTGTGAGTTTTTCTGGTTTTTAATTTACCTTTAAATATGTGCCGAAGTGGTGAAATTGGTAGACACGCCACCTTGAGGGGGTGGTGGCCTATTGGTCGTGCCGGTTCGAGTCCGGCTTTCGGCACCAACATTTTTTTTGACAATTGAATAGGGGATGGCTGAATGATAGCTGACTATTTTCCAATCTTGTTGTTCTTAGGCGTATCCATCGGTCTCGGTGTGGTGTTGCTTTCTTTGGGCTATTTGTTTGGCTCTAATCGTCCTTCTGACGAAAAAGCATCTGCTTACGAATGTGGTTTTGAAGCCTTTGATGATGCACACATGAAATTTGACGTGCGTTTTTATTTGGTCGCCATTTTATTCATTATCTTTGATTTAGAAATCGCCTTTTTGTTCCCCTGGTCTGTGGTATTAGACGAGTTAGGTGGCTTTGGTTTGATTTCTATGTTTCTGTTTTTATTTTTACTGGTCATAGGCTTTATCTATGAGTGGAAAAAAGGAGCGTTGGAATGGGAGTAGTTGATAACATCATCGAACCAATTGTTGACCATGGTTTGCAAGACAAAGGTTTTGCAACGGCCAAGTTAGATGATTTGTTACATTGGGCCCGAACGGGTTCTTTGTGGCCTATGACGTTTGGTTTGGCTTGTTGTGCTGTTGAAATGATGCACGCAGGTGCAGCTCGTTACGATTTGGATAGGTTTGGTGTCATATTTAGACCCTCTCCAAGGCAATCGGATGTGATGATTGTCGCAGGTACTTTGGTCAACAAAATGGCGCCTGCATTGCGTAAAGTATATGACCAAATGCCTGAACCTAAATATGTAATTTCAATGGGCTCTTGTGCCAATGGCGGTGGTTACTACCATTATTCATATGCTGTTGTTCGCGGCTGTGATCGTGTGGTTCCAGTTGATATTTATGTGCCTGGTTGTCCGCCGACCTCTGAAGCTTTGATTTATGGTATTTTACAGTTGCAGAAAAAAATCAAACGCACCAACACCATTGCAAGAACATCATGAGTAACTACAGATATGAATTAAGCAAGCTTTTGGCTGAAGTATTCAGTGACATTGATATTAAACTCACTGAAAGTCGTTTGGGTGTTGAAATGTTGATTCCAGTGGATTCTTGGGTTGATGTGGCCAAAACGCTGCGTGATGACAAAAACTTATACTTTGAGCAATTGATTGACCTTTGTGGCGTTGACTACTTAACGTATGGTGAAGCTGAATGGCAAACTGACGGCGTATCATCTACCGGCTTTTCTCGTGGTATCAAATCCAAAGGTCCAGGACGTTTTTCATGGGATGAAAGACGTGAAGAGTCGATGCCCAACCGTTTTGCGGTGGTGGCTCAACTTTTATCAATGAAACACAATCACAGATTGACGTTGAAATGTTTTGCACCTGATGAAGGGATGTTGGCTGTTAATTCTTTGATCGATGTTTGGCCTGGTGTGAATTGGTTTGAGCGTGAAGCTTTTGACTTGTTCGGCATTGTTTTTAAAGGGCATCCAGATTTACGTCGAATTTTGACTGATTACGGTTTCATTGGACATCCATTCCGTAAAGACTTCCCATTAGTCGGGAATGTTGAAGTTAAGTATGATGAAGAACAAAAACGTGTGGTATACCAACCTGTATCTATCGAACCTCGTGTGTTGGTGCCTAAAACCATACGCAGAGATTCAAGGTATGTTGACACCATGAATGACCAGGAGGCTTCATAACATGTCAGAAATTAAGAATTACACCATGAATTTTGGGCCGCAGCATCCTGCGGCGCATGGTGTGTTGCGTTTGATTTTGGAATTAGACGGTGAGTTGGTTGAACATGCGGACCCACATGTGGGGTTGTTGCATCGTGCAACAGAAAAGCTAGCAGAATCTAAACCATATAACCAGTCTATTGGTTACATGGACCGTTTAGATTATGTGTCTATGATGTGTAATGAACATGCCTATGTTCGCAGTATTGAACAATTATTAGGTATTGAAGCGCCCATCCGTGCCCAATACATCAGAACATTGTTTGATGAAATCACGCGTTTAAGAAACCATTTGATGTGGATTGGAACCCATGGTTTGGATCTGGGTGCAATGGCTTTGTTCTTGTACGCTTTCCGTGAACGTGAAATGTTGTTGGATATGTATGAAGCCGTATCGGGCGCACGTTTACATGCCACTTATTATCGTCCCGGCGGTGTATACCGTGATTTACCTGATTCAATGCCTAAGCATGCTGAAAGTAAATGGACCAAAGGTAAAGACCTTAAAAAGGCCAATGAATGGCGTGAAGGTTCTATGTTGGATTTCATTGAAGCTTTTGCTGATGATTTTGACAGTAAAATTGATGAATACCGCACCTTGTTGCAAGACAACAGAATTTGGAAACAACGTACTGTAGGTATTGCAGTGGTTTCTCCTGAGCAGGCCAAGGCTTGGGGATTCACGGGCCCCATGTTACGTGGGTCTGGTATCGAATGGGATTTGCGTAAGAAACAAACTTATGCAGCTTATGACAAAGTAGATTTTGATATTCCTGTGGGAATGAATGGTGATTGTTATGATCGTTATTTGGTTCGTATGGAAGAGATGGTTCAATCTAATCGCATCATCAAACAATGTGTTAAATGGTTGAAGGCCAACCCAGGCCCTGTTATGGCGGACGACTACAAGGTCGCACCACCTAACAGAGAGATGATGAAAGAAGACATGGAATCAATGATTCACCATTTTAAACTGTTCACTGAAGGTTATACCGTACCAGCGGGTGAGGTATATAGCGCTGTTGAAGCACCTAAAGGTGAATTTGGTATTTATATGGTGTCAGATGATTCAAACAAACCGTTCCGCATGAAGGTGAGGGCGCCAGGATTTGCGCATTTGTCAGCGATGAACGATATGGTTAAAGGTCACATGTTAGCGGATGTTGTGGCAGTTATTGGAACTATGGATATTGTATTTGGGGAGATCGACAGGTAATGTATCAAGTCAATCCACAAAATCAGGATAAAACGTTGGCCATGACCTTGCTGACTGATGAAACACGCAGTCACATGGATTATTGGTTAGCCAAATACCCGAACGATCAAAGAAGATCAGCTGTTATAGGTTCATTGCACGCTGCGCAGGACCAAAACAAAGGGTGGTTAAGTAAAGAAATCATGCAAGCAGTGGCTCAATACCTTGAGATACCTGCTTCATGGGTTTTTGAAGCCGCCAGTTTTTACTCTATGTTTTTCACGGAGCCAGCAGGCGAGCACAAAGTGGCCATTTGTACCAACATCTCATGTATGTTGCGTGGTGCCAACGAAGTGGTTAATTATGCTGAACAAAAATTAGGTATTAAATTAGGTGAAACAACAGCCGACGGTAAAATCACACTGGTCAAAGAAGAAGAATGTGTAGCCGGCTGTGTTGGCGCGCCTTTGATGATTGTTAACGGCCATTACCATGAAAATTTGACCAATGAAAAGATTGATCAGATATTGGGAGGTTTAGAAGCATGACTCAAATAACACATGTCAGCTTGAACCCTGATAAAGACCCCAGTTTAAAAAATTATTTAGAAAAAGGTGGTTATTCAGCCTGGAAAAAAATTCTGGCTGAAAAAACTGACCAGAATGAAATCATAGACACCGTTAAAGCTTCGGCTCTGCGTGGTCGTGGCGGCGCAGGCTTTCCTACCGGCTTAAAATGGAGCTTCATGCCCAAAGATGCCCCCGGTCAAAAATACGTCTTGTGTAACTCTGATGAATCAGAGCCTGGGACATGTCATGACCGCGACATTCTAAGGTATAACCCGCATGCAGTGATTGAAGGCATGGCCATTGGTGGCTACGCGATGGGCGCAACCATCGGTTATAATTACCTGCGTGGTGAGTTTCATCATGAACCCTTTGAAAACTTTGAAGCGGCTTTGAAAGAAGCCTATGAAGCAGGCTTGTTAGGTAAAAATATCGCTGATTCGGGTGTTGATTTTGACCTTTATGCCGTTCATGGCGCGGGTGCATACATCTGTGGTGAAGAAACAGCTTTGATGGAATCTTTAGAAGGTAAAAAAGGCCAACCTCGTTTCAAACCACCTTTCCCTGCCAACTTCGGTATTTATGGGAAGCCAACTACGATTAACAACACCGAGTCTTTTTCTTCAGTACCTGCCATCATGCGGAATGGTGCAGAATGGTTCCTGGAGTTAGGTAAGCCTAACAACGGTGGCGTTAAAATCTTTTCTGTTTCTGGGCATGTCAACAAGCCCGGCAACTATGAAATTCCTTTGGGTACACCCTTTGCTGATTTATTAGAAATGGCAGGTGGCGTATTAGACGGTAGAAAATTAAAAGCAGTGATTCCAGGTGGCTCATCAATGAAAGTGCTTCCTGCTGAAGTCATGATGGGCTTGACCATGGATTTTGATGCCATTGGCGCTGCAGGTTCTGGTTTAGGTTCTGGTGCTGTGGTTGTGATGGCTGAAGACACTTGTATGGTTGAAGTATGCTGGCGTTTGTCACGCTTTTATTACATGGAATCATGCGGCCAATGTACACCTTGTCGTGAAGGGACAGGCTGGATGTACCGTGTTTTGTCACGCATCTTAGACGGTAAAGCAGAGCAAAAAGACATAGAAATGCTCAGACAAGCTGCAGGTCAAATTGAAGGACACACCATTTGTGCCTTTGGTGAAGCCGCTGCTTGGCCAGTTCAAGGTATCTTGAAATACTACTGGGATGAGTTTGAATACTTTGTTGAAAATAAAAAATCAATGAATAAGAGGCTGACAGCATGAGCGACGGCGTAAAACAAGCTGATAACATGATCAGCATTGAAATCGATGGTCAAGCTTTACAAGCTGAAAGGGGCTCAATGATTATTGAAGCTGCTGACCAAGCTGGTATTAAGATTCCACGATTTTGTTACCACAAAAAATTGTCAGTGGCAGCCAATTGCCGTATGTGTATGGTTGACGTAGAAAAAGCACCCAAGCCCATGCCGGCTTGTGCAACGCCAGTGATGCCAGACATGAAAATATACACACAATCAAAGAGAGCCACAGACGCCCAGCGCAATGTGATGGAATTCTTGTTGATTAATCACCCATTAGATTGTCCAATTTGTGACCAAGGTGGTGAGTGTGAATTACAAGACGTTTCAATGGGTTACGGTAGAGATGTGTCAAGATATGTAGACACAAAACGTGTGGTTAAAGATGAGAACTTAGGCTCTTTGATTTCTACCGACATGACGCGTTGTATCTTGTGTACTCGTTGCGTTCGATTTTTAAATGAAGTGGCAGGTACAGACGAATTAGGCGGAATCGGTCGTGGTGATCGCACCAACATCAGTACCGCAGTTGGACGCTCAGTTGATTCTGAAATGTCAGGTAACGTCATTGATTTGTGTCCAGTAGGCGCATTGACCAATAAACCATTCCGTTATAAAGCACGGGCGTGGGAATTGATGGCGACATCAGCAGTCTCTATGCATGATGCAGTAGGTTCAAACATGTATTATCACACCAGAAATGGTGACATATTGCGTGCTGTTCCTCAGGATAATGATGATTTAAATGAAGCTTGGTTATCAGATCGTGACCGTTATGGTATTCATGGTTTGAAAGACGCCACGGACCGCGTAACCACACCTCAAATTAAAGAAAACGGTGTTTGGAAAGACATCAGTTGGGAAGATGCTTTGGCGACTTTGGTTGATCAAATCAAAGCAGCTTCTTCAGATGATTTGGCTTTGTTTGCTGGGAACCACGCCACAACAGAAGAATATGTGTTGTTGAAACAATTGTTTGATGGATTGGGTTCACATAACTATGAGCACCGCATCCATGCCACCGATTTGTCACAACATGATCGTTTACCTCGAGTAGATTTAACTTTGCCTGAAGTCGCTGATCAAAACAGTGTCGTCATGATTGGTGCATATCCAAGACATGAACAGCCCATTTTGAACCACAAGCTGCGTCAAGCATGGTTGAAAGGGGCAAAAATATCTTCGATTACAGCGAAAAAACAAAAGCAAAACTTTGATTTGTTGCATGATTATGTTGGCAACCAATTAGACTGGGTTAAAGCTTTGGCCTCATTGGCACACTGTGTGGCTGATATCAAAGGTGAACAACCTACTGGTGAATTGGGTGTTTGGGTCATGGCTCAGAAAACTGACGAAGACTTGAATCATTTGGCCAAACAATTGTTAAAAGAAGAAAATAACAATTTATTCATCTTGGGTCAAACGGCTGAAAGTCATCCACAAGCCAGTATGATTAAGGCCACCACGGCTTGGTTAAGCCAAGTTACAAATGGTAAAGTTTATGAAACAGTTCGTGGTGCCAATGCGGTAGGTGCTTCAATGGCAGGTTTGTCATTTGATGGTAATTTGTTAGATAAAGCACACAAGGTTAATGTACTGTATCAAGCCGAATTACAAGACTTTGCTAATCCTGCAGATGCCAAACAAGCATTAATAAACAGTGATTTTTCTGTTGCTATGAATGCATTTGCTGATGAAGATTTAAAATCACGTGTAGACATGATTTTGCCGATTGCCTTGTTGCCAGAAACCAGTGGTACATTGGTTAACAACTTAAACCAAAGACAAGAATCATTGGTGGCACAACGGTCACCTGGCGAGACAAAACCAGGTTGGCGCGTGTTGAGGGTTTTGGGCACTTTATTAGAGTTGAGTGGCTTTGACTACCAAGACGTTAATGATGTGATGGCAGTGACTGAAAAAATGTCTGCAGTAGAAGGTATCATAAACCAAGATGTTGTGGTCACAGAGCCAGAAGTCAAAGGTTTGGTGCTACTCGCCAATACGGCTATTTATGATGTGGATGCACTAACAAGACGCTCTAAACCATTACAAGAAACTGTTCTGGCATCAAGTGATACGGTTTATGTGAATCCTGCTGACATGGCTTCTATTGGCTTTACTGAAGGTGATATGGTTGCTGTTGAACAGGACGGCCGTTTCGCTGAAATGACATTATCAACTTGCGATTTTGTTTCAGCAGGTTCAGCTCAAGTATCGATGGGGCGACGCAGTTCATTAAAACTCAATGCCAATGACTTGAGCATCAGTATCATAGGAGCACAATCATGATTTGGGACCAAATTTGGATGGTGATCTGGACACTTTTAAAAATTGTGGCAGTGGTTTTACCTTTGATTTTGTGTGTGGCATATGCAACCTATTTCGAACGTAAAGTGATTGCCTTCATGCACGCCAGAATGGGACCTAATCGGGTAGGGCCCTGGGGTTTGTTACAACCTTTTGCCGATGTATTTAAGTTGTTGACGAAGGAAATCATTTTTCCTGCTAATGCGAATAAGTTTTTATTTTTAATTGCACCAGTCATCACATTAGGAACGGCATTTGCGGCCTGGGCTGTGGTGCCATTTTCAGATGGTTTGGTTCTGGCAGACATCAATGCAGGCTTGGTCTATATTTTGGCCATGACATCAATGGGCGTATATGGCGTCATCATTGGTGGTTGGGCTTCTAATTCAAAATATGCACTGCTGGGTGCATTGCGATCAGCTGCTCAAATCGTTTCGTATGAGATTGCCATGGGTTTTGCCTTGGTGGGTGTATTGATTGCTGCCGGTTCTTTGAATTTAACAGAAATTGTACAGGGTCAAGAAGGCGGAATACACCATTGGTACTTTATTCCGCTGTTCCCGTTGTTTATTATCTACTTTATTGCAGGTGTTGCAGAAACTAACCGTGCGCCATTTGATGTCGCCGAGGGTGAGTCTGAAATTGTAGCAGGTTTCCATGTAGAGTATTCCGGTTCTGCTTTTGCTGTGTTCTTTTTGGCTGAATATGCCAACATGATTATCATTTCAGCTTTGGCTGCAATCATGTTCTTAGGCGGCTGGTATTCGCCGATTCCTGGAGATTCTATTTTTGCTCAACCCAGTATCATTTGGTTTTTAGCAAAAGCGAGTATCTTCATGTATTTGTATTTTTGGTTCAGGGCTTCTTTACCGCGCTATCGTTATGATCAAATCATGCGATTGGGCTGGAAAGTATTTATCCCGATCACCATCGTTTGGATCATGGTTGTTGCTGTGATGCGTGTTTATCATATCGGACCTTGGTTCTGATCCAATATAGAGTGAAATTATGAGTAAATTTGTAAGTTACTTGAAAAGCCTGACGCTGAAAGAGCTGCGACAAGGTTTGAAGTTAACGTTCGGTTACTTCTTTAAAAGGAAGTTTACTGTACGCTACCCAGAAGAAAAAACACCGAAATCACCAAGATTTCGCGGTTTACATGCTTTACGTCGCTATCCTAATGGTGAAGAGCGTTGTATTGCTTGTAAATTATGTGAAGCAGTATGCCCAGCAGCTGCCATCACCATTGACTCAGATGTCAGGGAAGATGGGTCTCGCAGAACAACCAAATACGAAATTGATTTGTTCAAATGTATTTATTGTGGTTTTTGTGAAGAATCATGTCCGGTGGACTCCATCGTAGAAACTGATATCCATGAATACCATTTCGAATCAACAGGCAAAAACGTCATCACCAAAGAGCAATTATTGGCCATTGGTGACATGTATGAAGAACAAATTGCCGATTCTAAACAACAAGACGCGAAGTACAGATGATGAGTCCAGAATTATTTCAACAATTGTTATTTTATGTGTTTGCTGCTATGACCGTTGGCTCTGCCATGGCTGTAGTCAGTGTTAAGAACACGGTTTATTCAGCACTTTTCTTGGTGTTGTGTTTCTTTAATACAGCCGTACTGTGGATGTTGATAGAGGCAGAATTCTTAGCCATCACATTGGTGCTCGTCTATGTAGGTGCTGTTATGGTACTGTTTTTGTTCGTTGTCATGATGTTAGATGTCAAACAACAAAAATCAGCCATGTTAAAACAGTCATACACCAAAGCGGCTTTGTTAATTGTTGCTGCCATGTTGGTGGAACTGTTGATGTTGTTTGGTTACAAATTACAAGATCAGTTACCTCAAGATGAATTGATTCGCATGCCAGTCGGTTACAGCAATGTAGAAGAAGTCGGTTTAGAGTTGTTCACACACTATGTCTATCCTTTTGAGATTGCCGCCGTTATATTGTTGGTTGCTATTGTCGCAGCCATTTCTTTGACGTTAAGAAAACGTCCTGAAAACAAAACCATTGACGCGTCAAAACAAGTCAACATCAACCCTGCTGAGCGCATGCGTGTGGTTTCGATGAAAGCTGAAAAAGGCAACGGAGAAAAATCATGAGTTTACATCATTATTTAATCGTCTCTGCTGTGCTGTTTGTGATCAGCATGGGCGGTATTTTTGTTAACCGACGCAATGTATTGGTCGTGTTGATGTCCATCGAATTGATGTTGTTGGCAGTAAACACCAACTTGATAGCCTTCTCTAAATATTTAGGGAACGTAGAAGGACAGGTTTTCGTTTTCTTTATCTTGACGGTAGCTGCTGCAGAAGCTGCTATTGGTCTGGCTATTTTGGTGGTGTTGTTCCGTAATAAGAAAACACTGGAATTACAAGAAATCAACGATTTGGAAGGCTGATATGGACATGAAAACCAATTTGATGTTGATTGCTTTTACGCCGTTAGTAGCCGCTGCAATAGCTGGGCTGTTTGGACGTAAAATAGGTCGCATCGGCGCACACACAGTCACAATCAGTGCCGTGGCATTGTCATGTGTGTTATCAATTAAAACACTGCTGTTATT
Organism: Marinicella rhabdoformis; assembly: GCF_009671245.1. NCBI lineage: Bacteria > Pseudomonadati > Pseudomonadota > Gammaproteobacteria > Lysobacterales > Marinicellaceae > Marinicella > Marinicella rhabdoformis. Next base: position 110,835 of record NZ_VTFS01000006.1, on the reverse strand, counting down.
CGTCAATGGTGAAGCCAGCACATTTAATGAGAACTTATACACTTGGATGGTTACTGGTGATTTGTCATTGCATGTAGGTTTTATGGTAGATGCGTTGACAGCCACCATGATGGTGGTGGTGACATTCGTTTCCCTGATGGTACACATTTACACCATTGGATACATGAGTGAAGACCCTGGTTACCAGCGTTTCTTCAGTTACATTTCATTGTTTACATTTGCCATGTTGATGTTGGTCATGTCTAACAATTTCATGCAACTGTTCTTCGGCTGGGAAGCTGTGGGTTTGGTCTCATATTTGTTGATTGGTTTCTGGTACAAAAAAGAAACGGCCATTTTTGCCAACATGAAAGCCTTTTTAGTTAACCGTGTAGGAGACTTTGGTTTCTTATTGGGTATTGCTGGTGTGTTAATGACTTTTGGTACTTTAGACTATGTCGAAGTGTTCAATTTGTTACCCACTGCAGAAGGCAAAACCATTAATATTTTTGGTGCAGCTGAATGGTCAATGATGACGTTTATTTGTATTTGTTTATTTATTGGTGCCATGGGTAAATCAGCACAAGCACCATTGCATGTGTGGTTACCAGATTCGATGGAAGGACCTACGCCAATTTCGGCTTTGATTCATGCCGCGACCATGGTAACAGCAGGTATCTTTATGGTATCGCGCATGTCTCCATTGTTTGAAATGTCTGAAACTGCATTGAGCTTTGTCATGTTGATTGGTGCCTTCACTGCCTTCTTTATGGGTTTGATTGGAATCGTTCAAAATGACATCAAACGTGTGATTGCTTATTCGACATTGTCACAATTGGGTTACATGACAGTGGCATTGGGTGTGTCAGCATATTCAGCTGCCATCTTCCACTTGATGACGCATGCCTTCTTTAAAGCCTTGTTGTTCTTAGGTGCAGGTTCTGTGATCATAGCCATGCATCACAAACAGGACATGCAAGAAATGGGTGGCTTGCGTAAGTACATGCCAGTAACCTTTGTTACCGGTTGGATTGGTACATTGGCTTTGACTGGCTTCCCTGGTTTTTCAGGTTTCTTCTCAAAAGACGTGATCATTGAAGCGGCTCACTTGTCTGATCGTTGGGGTTCTGGTGTTGCTTATGTTGCTGTATTATTAGGCGTGTTTGTCACAGCACTTTACAGTTTCAGGTTGTTGTACCTGACATTCCATGGCAAAGAGCGCATGGATAATCACACCAAAGAACATTTGAAAGAGTCTCCTTGGGTAGTCACTTTGCCTCTGATTCTGTTGGCCATTCCTTCAATTTTTATTGGTTGGATTGCGATTGAGCCTATGCTATTTGGTGGTTTCTTAGATGACGCGATTCATGTCAATGCATCTAATGATGTGGTTAAAGAAATTGGACTGTATTTATTTAAAGATGGTCCTGGCGCATTTGCACTACACGGTTTAATGACACCAGCTTTCTGGTTGGCATTTGCAGGTTTTGCCGTAGCGACATATATTTATATGAAGAATATCGCTTTGGCAGGAAAAATCAAAAAACAATTGTCACCTGTTGTGCGTATTTTAGAAAACAAATATGGTTTCGATGCTTTCAACCAGAAGTTCATTGCCGGTGGCAGTGTGAAATTAGGTGAATGGCTATGGAAATGGTCTGATTCAAAATTGATTGATGGCATCATTGTTAATGGCAGCGCTAAAGTAGTCAACGCCGTTTCAAAAATGTTCAGGTCACTACAGTCTGGTTATGTTTATCACTATGCATTGGTTATGGTGGTCAGTGTGATCGTGTTCATTAGTTTATACATCTTTTAAGGGCAGAGTTTAGATATGTTTGAAGGTTCAATTTTAAGTATATTGGTTTGGCTGCCTATATTGGGTGGTTTGTTGTTACTGCCATTAGGGCAGAGCAAAGCCAATTTGGTTCGAGTCGGTGCATTACTTATTTCTGTATTGACTTTTGCCATCAGTATTCCCTTGTGGACTGGCTTTGATGCCAACACAGCGGCTTTACAGTTTGTTGAAAAAAATGAATGGATTGGTGCGTTGAATATCAATTACCATTTAGCCATTGATGGCATTGCATTACCATTGGTTGTATTAACGACATTCATTACTGTATTGATTGTGTTATCAGCTTGGCAAGTGATTCGAAAGAATGTACATCAATACATGGCTGCATTCTTGATACTTGAAGGCATGATGATTGGTGTGTTCACAGCACAAGATGCAATGATGTTTTACATCTTCTTCGAAGCTATGTTGATTCCGATGTTTGTCATCATTGGTATTTGGGGTGGTCCAAACCGTGTATATGCAACAATTAAATTTTTCTTGTACACATTCCTGGGTTCTGTATTCATGTTAATCGGATTGATTTATATGTACATGAAAGCGGGCAGCTGGAATTTAACAGACTTGGCTAACCTGCCATTGAGTATGAGTGAACAGACTTGGTTGTTCTTTGCTTTCTTAGCAGCTTTTGCAGTCAAAATTCCCATGTTCCCAGTGCATACATGGTTACCTGATGCACACGTTGAAGCACCTACTGGTGGCTCCGTTGTTTTGGCAGCCATCATGTTGAAAATCGGTGGTTACGGCTTCTTACGCTTTTCATTGCCCATCACACCGGATGCCAGCAGCGAGTTTACTTGGTTGCTGGTTACATTGTCTTTGATTGCTGTGGTCTATATTGGCTTGGTTGCAATGGTTCAAAAAGACATGAAGAAACTGATTGCATACTCTTCAATTTCACACATGGGCTTCGTTACCTTGGGTCTGTTTTTGGTCTTCTGGTTGGTTCAATCAGGTGGCAACAGCCAAATGGCCGTAGAAGGTGCGATGGTTCAAATGATTTCTCACGGATTTATTTCAGCCGCCATGTTCCTGTGTGTGGGTGTGTTATATGACCGTTTACATTCACGCATGATACGTGACTACGGCGGTGTGGTGAATACCATGCCATGGTTTGGGGCATTCTTTGTGTTCTTTGCCATGTCTAATTCTGGTTTACCAGGTACTTCAGGTTTTGTGGGTGAATTCATGGTTATTTTGGCCAGTTTCCAAGCCAATTTCTGGATTGCCTTTTTAGCGTCAGTCACTTTGATTGTTGGCGCAGCATATTCTTTGTGGATGGTTAAACGTGTGGTCTTTGGGTCAATCAGTAATGATGCTGTGGCAAACTTAACCGACGTGAATTCACGAGAGTTTTTCATCTTGGCCGTGTTGGCTTTGATGGTATTGTTGTTGGGTGTTTGGCCAGAACCTTTGATTGAGGTGATGCGCGCATCTGTCCAACAAGTGATTGAACATATTTCAGTAAGTAAGGTGATATAAGATGTTTTCATGGTCTGAATTGGTTCCGGCTCTTCCGGAAATATTGATGCTCACAATGGCTTGCGTAGTGTTGATAGCGGGTCTTTTTACTGATAAATCAAAAGGTGGTTTTTTGGTCTTTTTGTCTGTACTGACTGTTATTTTTGCAGCGGTATTGACAGTCAAAGATCACTCTGGTGGTGTTGAATTTACAAAGCAATTAATTTTTAACGGTACCTTTATTCGAGATGGGTTTGGTGACATGCTGAAATTAACAGTTTACCTGTTAATGATTCCTGTGTTTTTCTACGCTAAACAATATTTGCGTCAACATGACACCTTAACAGGTGAATACTTTTCATTGTTGTTGTTTGCCACGCTTGGCATCATGGTGATGATTTCAGGTTACAACTTAATTGCTTTGTACTTGGGATTAGAGTTACTGGCATTAAGTTCATATGCTTTGGTTGCTTACCATCGAAATGATGTTAAAAGTAATGAAGCGGCCATGAAATACTTCATCCTAGGCGCATTGGCTTCAGGCATGTTGTTGTATGGCATGTCATTAATATATGGTGCTGTAGGCACTTTACAGTTGGATCAAATATCACAGTCCATTGCCGGTCAAGACAATGATTTATTTTTGACATTAGGCTTAATTTTTGTGATTGTGGGTATTGCTTTCAAATTGGGCGCAGCTCCATTTCACATGTGGGTACCTGATGTTTATGAAGGTGCACCTACAGCAACCACATTGTTTATTGCATCAGCACCTAAAATAGCTGCTTTTGCTCTGGCCATGCGCTTATTAGGGCAGGGTTTGGATGTATTAATGGTTCATTGGCAAACCATGTTGGCTACATTGGCTATCGTGTCTATTGTGATCGGTAATTTGTTTGCGCTACAACAAACCAATTTAAAGCGACTTTTTGCTTACTCAACCATTTCTCATATTGGCTTCATGCTGTTGGGTTTGGTCGGTGGACAAGATGGTTATGCAGCTTCGATGCTTTACATCATTGTTTATACAGTGATGGCAGTTGGCGGATTCGGCATGATTGTCTTACTTTCTAACAAAGGTTATGAAGCTGACAGTATCGATGACTTTAAAGGGTTGAACCAACGCAATGGTTGGTATGCCTTTATGATGTTGTTACTTGTGGGGTCAATGGCAGGCTTCCCTCCATTGATTGGTTTCTTCTCTAAATTGTATGTATTAAAAGCAGTCGTTGATCAAGGTTATATATGGTTGGCAGTGATTGCGGTTATTTTTGCAGTGATTGGCGCATTCTATTACTTGAGAATCATCAAAGTGATGTATTTTGATGAGTCTGAAACAGACCAAGCCATATCAGCGAATATAGATGTTAAAACGGTGTTGAGTATCAATGCTTTGGCACAGTTAGGCTTGTTGATAATTTTGCCTGCCTTATTTAACTATTGTATTCAAGTCACACAATCATTTTGATACACTGCTAACATGAGTGAGCAAGACAACAAAAACATCAAAGTAGGATTGATCATGGGGTCCAAGTCAGATTGGGCCACCATGGAACAGTGTGCAGCATTATTGAATCAGTTGGCGGTGCCATTTGAACAAAAAGTAGTCTCTGCACACAGAACACCTGACTTGATGTTTCAATATGCAGAAACGGCAGCTGGACGCGGAATTGAAGTTATCATTGCAGCAGCCGGTGGTGCGGCTCATTTGCCAGGTATGGTTGCTGCTAAAACCAGATTGCCAGTGATAGGTGTGCCAATTAAATCTCGAACTTTAAGTGGCGTGGATTCACTTTTATCAATTGCTCAAATGCCAGCAGGCATACCTGTGTTAACCATGAGTATTGGTGATGCAGGTGCTAAAAATGCTGCTTTATCGGCCGCTGCCATTTTAGCCAATCATGATGAGACCATTGCCATTGAGGTAGATAAATTCAGAGCGCAACAAACCCAAAACGTATTAGATAACCCAAATCCAGCGGCATGAAAAATCCAACGATCGGAATATTAGGTGGTGGCCAATTGGCACGTATGATGGCGTTGTCAGGTTACCCATTGGGCTTAGAGTTCGTCTTCTTTGATCCCACTGAAGATGCTTGTGCAGGGCAGGTTGGTGAATTGATGGTGGCAGATTATCACAATGAACTGGCCTTAGAAGAATTTTGTAACAAAGTAGATGTGGTTACATTGGATTTTGAAAATGTGCCTGTTGATGCTTTACGCTTTGTTGAGAAAAAAAGACCTGTTTTTCCAGATCCAAATGTATTAGAGGTGGCTCAAGACCGTTATAATGAAAAAACCTTTTGTTTGGCTCATGGTATTCCAACTACAGAATTCGAAGTCATAAACAGTCGATCTGAATTGATGTTTGCGGCCAAAAAATTTGATTACGATGCCATATTAAAAACACGTAAAATGGGTTATGACGGTAAAGGTCAATACCGCATCAGTGACACAGAATCTATCAGTCACATTCCTGATGATATTTTTGATGTGCCATTGATATTAGAACGTCGTATTCCATTTGTACGAGAAGTATCGGTAATGGTGGTTCGAGGTCGAGACGGCGAAGTGAAAACTTGGCCTTTATGTGAAAATAAACACAAAAACGGCATCTTAACCACTTCTATGGTACCAGCCAAAGAAAGTGAACTGGATCAGTTAACTGTTGAATATGCCACTAAATTAGCTGACTCATTAAACTATGTTGGTGTCTTGGTGGTCGAGTTTTTCCAAACTGAAGATGCAGTAATGGTTAACGAAATGGCTCCACGGGTTCATAATTCAGGTCACTGGAGTATTGAAGGCTCACAAACATCACAGTTTGAAAACCATTTACGCGCTGGGCTGGGTTTACCTTTGGGTGATACAGGCATGTTCAGAGCAGGTTCAATGGCCGCCATGTTGAACTGGATTGGCGCATTTCCTGAAAATGTTCGAGCCATCAACGAAGAGCAAATGTTTTGGCACATGTATGGCAAAGCACCCAGAGAAGGCCGAAAAATTGGCCATTCAACCATTTTGGCTGACAACCCTCAAGAACTACATGACAGAATCGTCAACTTGGTTAAGAAACTTGGCGTACAATTGTAGCCTTTGGGTTACCACTAAACATTATTCACCATGCCCATTTGTGTCATCGGTATCAACCATAAAACAGCCACAACCGCAGAGCGGGAAGGCTTCACTGTGGCTGAGTCTGAATACAAAAACACAATTGAACAGTTGTGTAACCACCCAAATATTGATGCTGCTGCTGTCGTCAGTACTTGTAACAGGACTGAATTTTATTTGTCGCTGGTTAAACTAAATAACTGGCAAAACACCGCTAAAGAAGCCTTGTCAATTGATTTAGCGTCTAAAGCCTTTTACCACTATTTAGATGCGGCATGTGCAGCACACTTATTTACAGTAACCGCTGGCGTAGACTCATTGGTATTAGGTGAAACTCAAATACAAGGTCAAGTCAAAAGGGCCTTTGAATCATCTCATTCAGTGACACAAAACAGTGAATTTCATCAACTGTATCAAATGGCACTTAAAACTGCCAAAGCTGTACGCTCTGACACAGAAATTGGTAAGAACCCCGTGTCGGTGGCACATTGTTCGGTACAGCTAAGCCGCCAAATTTTTGGAGATTTAGCACAACAAAACGTGCTCATCATAGGTGCGGGAGAAACTGCCGAGTTGATCATGCGGTATTTGATCAATCACGGTGCCCAAAAAATCACAGTGGCAAACAGAACACACAGCAAAGCTGAAAAACTGGCTTCATTTTTTGATAAAGAAAGTCACAGTTTAAATGATCTGCCTCAACTGTTACCCCAAAATGACTTGGTGTTTACTGCAACCGCATCACCTGTGGCATTGGTCACCCGAAATCAAACAGAGCAAGCAATCAAACAAAGAAAGCACAAACCCATGGTGATGATCGATTTATCGGTACCACGTGATATTGAACCGAGTATTAAATCTATGGATGACGTGTTTTTGTATACTGTGGATGATTTACAGCAAGTCATCACTGAAAACATGAACAAACGAGAAAGCATGGTTGAAAGCGCTAAACGCATCATCGATGCGGAAGCTGAATTGTTTGCCCAGTGGCAAAAAAGGCAACGACACCATGATTTACTTAAACAACTACAACAACGTGTAACAGCAGACAAAGAACAGTTATTGGCCAAACATTTGCCTAAAGATTTAAGTCAACATCACCAACAAAAAATTGAGACCATGGCACACCAACTGAGTAAAAAACACAGCCACCACAGCATCACAGCTTTACGTAAAGTGATAGAGTCTGGAAATGAAGATCACATTAAGTTGATGGCTGAAGTGTTTGATTTATCAATGAATAATACAAAATAATGACACCAGAAATACAACGCAAATTAGAAATAGCCCAAGACAGATACGAAGAAATTGCGTTGCTGTTATCTCAGCCAGAAGTTATGGCAGACCAAAATAAATTCCGTGATTTAAGTAAAGAATACGCTCAAATAGAACCCCTCGTTATCAATTTCAATAAATACTTAGAAACCCAAGAAGAACTCAGCGACGCCAAAGAAATGATAGAAGATCCAGAGTTCAAAGAATTGGCAAAAGAATCCATGTCGACAGCGTCTGCTTCAATTGAAACATTGGAAGAAGAACTGCGCATTTTATTGATCCCGAAAGACCCTAATGACGATAAAAACATCTACCTTGAAGTCAGAGCGGGAACCGGTGGTGATGAAGCTGCCATCTTTGCTGGAGACTTATTTCGCATGTATTCTCGCTATGCCGAGAAACAAAGTTGGCGTGTCAGCATCGTATCAGTGAATGAAGGAGAGCATGGTGGGTATAAAGAAATTATTGCCTTGATAGAAGGTGATGGTGCTTATTCACGTTTCAAGTTTGAATCAGGTGCTCATCGTGTTCAGCGTGTACCAGAAACAGAATCACAGGGCAGGGTCCACACATCTGCTTGTACTGTGGCAGTATTGCCTGAAGTCAATAACGTTGAAGAAATTAACATCAATCCAAGTGATTTACGAATTGATACCTTCCGTTCATCTGGCGCCGGTGGTCAGCATGTAAACACCACAGACTCTGCGGTCAGAATCACTCACATACCAACCAATACCGTTGTCGAATGCCAAGATGAACGCTCTCAGCACAAAAATAAAGCCAAAGCCATGTCACTGTTGTCGGCACGCATACTTGATGCTGAGCAAGCAAAAATAAAGTCTGAACAATCTGAAGCCAGAAAACTGCAAGTAGGCAGTGGCGATAGGTCACAAAGAATTCGAACTTATAATTACCCGCAAGGTCGAATCAGTGACCACAGAATCAATTTAACGTTATATAAACTGGGTGAAATAATTGATGGTGACTTAGACCAAGTCATTAACCCATTGATGCAAGAAGCACAAACCGAGTTATTAACCCAAATGAGCCAATCATGATAAAACACATTATTACATTTTGTTTTTGCCTGACTTTAATCGCATGTCAAAACAAAAAACCTGTTGAATACAACCAAGAACACTGGATTGAATTACAGCGACAAACAGTCGAACAATTACGTGCCAAAAGTTTTGGTGAAGCCGCCACCAGCTTGTCTCAATCAATAGACATGGCTGATGATGAAATAAAGCACTGGGACTATATTCGAATGGGTCTGGTTTCGTTACCTGCTGACCTTGCTTTACCATTGGTTGACAAAGCACTCAAATTAAAAAGCATCAAAAAAAATGATCAACAATTGTTTGGCTTCAGCAAAGTGTACACACAACTTCAAGAACTAGAAAAAGCATTGAAGACAGTTAATCAAGCCATTGATATTGAATATAATGAAGATTATGTCTTTTGGCGAGCCCGATTGTATTTGATGCTCAAAGAACACAACCTGGCTGAAAAGGATTACCAATGGTTGTTAGAAAAGGATGACAGCAAAGACATCTATATTTCACAGTATGCCAGTTTATTGAATCACTTAGGAAAAACTAAAGAAGCCAAAGCTTTGCTAGAAAAATACAAGGACAATCCTAAACTGCTTTATAAAAGCATCATATTGGCTTTACGTGATGACAATAAAGCAGAGGCCGAAAAACAATTTAAACACTTGAAAACAATATCTACCCCAAGTGACATGGATGAACAAACCAAACTGGAAATTGGAGAACTGGCTTCATGGCTAGATGACCCAGAATACAGTTTGGAACTGTTATCTACAGTCAAGGAAGGCGACAAAATCAGTCAGGCAAAATTAATCATGGGTCGCGTCATGATGGATCAAGAAAATTACGACCGTGCCATTATCATGTTTAGGCAGGCGCAAAACGGCATAGAGGAACATGCCATTCTGGCGTATTTATTCGAAGCCGATGCACATCGCCTGTTAGAAGAACCAAAACTTGGAATCAGAACTTTAAACCAAGCACTTGATGTATTTGAAGGTAACAAAGAACTGCTCTACAGCCGGGCCATGATGAACGAATCTGAAGGCAAATTCAGTGCCATGGAAAAAGATTTACATACCATTATTGCCAGTGATGACAACCATTATGATGCTTTGAACGCTTTGGGTTACTCATGGGCGGAAAGAAACATCAAGCTAGACGATGCTTTTAAGTTAATTCAGAAAGCCCATGAATTGGCGCCAGAAAATGTTGCTATTTTAGACTCTATGGGTTGGGTACATTATCGACTTGGCAACCTTAAACAAGCCCGTCATTACCTTGAATTAGCCACAGCTGATGGCATAGAAGATAAACTGATGTTAGAACACCTGTTAGAAGTCTTGGAAGCACTTGAAGATGATAAGGCGGCTAATAGAATAAGAACAATGATTAAAACTCAATTCAATGACTCGGGTGAAACAACAGAGTGACGCTGAACTTTATTAATTAGCCTCAACCCATTCAAGGAAGTTGAGGCTAAAATAAGTAAAAGCTAATCGAATCTATTTTAAAGTAATGGTGACATCAAAGCGCAACCATGTGCCTTCAACCGCGTCCAAATATTCTGTTCAGTCAATTGGTAGTTGGATACATCTGTTGAATTTCCAATGTCATTCAAAAGCATGTCTTCCACACTTTTTGCAAATTTTGGGTCGGCTACAACAGCAGAGATTTCAAAATTAAGACGGAAGGAACGGTTATCAAAATTCACAGTACCCACCACCGCAGCTTTGTCATCAATCAGCATCACTTTTTGATGCAAAAAACCAGCCTCAAAAGTATAAATTTTCGCGCCCATGCTGGCCAGCTTGCTTAAATAAACCTTGGCTGCATTGTCGACAAACCAATTGTCATTGAGTTTGGGGGTGATGATGCGGACATCTAGTTTTTTAAGAATGGCCAGCCGCAATGCATTCATGGTGGCATCATCAGGTATGAAATAGGGTGTGGCAATCCAGATTCGCTTTTGGGCAGAGTTGATGGCCTGGGTATAAAACAAACTTGAGGTTTCAAGTGCATCAGCAGGTCCAGATGAAATCAACAAAACCTTTTTATCAAAACCGTGAAAACGCGCTTCAGCGGCATCTGGCTTAAAAGGTTCCCAGCTCAGATCAGATAACAATGTTTTACTGGCCCAGTACCAATCATTAAGGAAAGTATATTGTGCTTTCAGTGTGGCTGGACCTTTGATTTTTAGGTGTGTGTCCCTCCAAGGAGAAAGTTTAGGGTATTGATGAAGGTAGTCATCGCCAATATTCAAGCCGCCGACCCATGTTGAATGACCGTCAACAACAACAATTTTCCTGTGGTTCCTGAAATTGATTTGAAAAGGGTTTTTCATGCCATCTCGGGTATTGAATGGCAGCACTTGTATTTGTCTTTTTTGTAATTCAGCAATCCAGCTTGAAGGCAAATCCGAACTTCCATATTCATCATACAAAATATAAATGGTGACACCTTCATCGGCTTTTTGAAACATCAGGGATTTGAATTTATTGCCAATGTCATCGGCACGGAGGATATAAAATTGAAACAAAACATAGTTTTCGGCTTCAACAATACCTTGGTAAATACTGTCAAAAGTGGCTTCACCATCAACCAACAAATCCACCCCGTTACCACCTAAAAACGGAAACTCTGCCAGTGTTTTAATGGCCTCATAAGCAGGAAAATTTTGTTCAGGTTCTTCAATAAACGGTTCTAAAGCGTGGCCAACATTTTCAAACTCTTTCCTGACATTGATTAAACTACTGCGGTGTGCTTCAACATAGCCTTCAAATTTACTGTGGCCAAATATCCAGTATGCAGGCACGGCAAGAATAGAAAAGGTATTCAAACTGACAACCCAAGCGATGGCACCTTGAGCGGTCCGTGCTTTGAGGATGGCATTAACAGAACTGATGAGTCCAAGGAATTGAAAAATCAGAAACACTGTTACCATAAATTACCCTTTCTGTTATTTGATAGGGGTTAAGCGGAAGAACCCCCATAATTGTATATTTTGAATATTGGCAGAGTTATTTACAGGGTCTGGCCAGTTATTAATTAATGTCTTTCTAAACGCTATTTATCCATACTTTCTCTAATAAAACTATATACAGCCTTACCCTCAGAAATAAGGGCTTCATTTTGATAAGCTTTCATCTTGGTAACCATAATTCTATTTCCCAACCTAACAATCTCTCCTGAAACAATAATTGTTGATGCTTGAGCTGCTTTTAGATAATCCACACGAATGTCTATGGTTGCAAGTTTGTCATTATTTGAAGTGAAGTGAGTCCATCCAGTTATACCCCCAACTGAATCCATAATCGTAGCAATAATGCCTCCATGCCATCTGTTCAACCTAATATCACCTACGACTTCTTTGCGATAAGGAACACTGACTTTTACATACCCATCTTCCAACTCAAGAACTTTTAAACTCAGAAAATTATGGATAGGAATACTCTTTTCGATAAACTTTACTAATTCTTTTTTGTTTTGATTTAACATAGTATTATTCTTAAATCTTACCCACTTCGTACCATTTTCTTAACCAACGATCTACAGGATAAAGAATTTTGTAAAATGCTGGGACTACCAACAAAGCTAATATTGTTGAACTGATTAAACCACCAATTACAGATAATGCCATGGGTGAATTCATTTCATGACCAGCTCCACTTCCAAATGCCAAAGGCATCATGGCGCCAACCATGGCAAATGTTGTCATTAATATTGGTCTTAATCTTTTTTCCCCAGCTTGAATAAGGGCATTATCAACCGATTCGCCTTGTTTTATTGCTCGATTGGCGAAATCAACCACCAAAATGGCATTTTTACCGACCATCCCAAGCAATAGAATAATCCCAATCATAACAAATAAGGAGAAATTATTACCGCTAAGCCCCAGTGCTGTTATCACACCAGTAAATGCCAAAGGCATGGTCACCATAATAATGATAGGTTGAATTAATGATTCATACAATGCTGCTAAAATAAGATAAATAAGTATCACTGCTAAACCAACTGCGGCTCCAAATGAAACAGCTGTTTCTTGCATTCTTTCAACATCTCCAGCATAGGTGTAGTGGTATCCTTTTGGCAATAATTCCAATATGTTTTCATCGACTTGGTTGACCAAGGCGTTTAAAGGAACATTAGATACGTTGCTACTCACCATAACTTTTCTTTCTCGATCATATCGATTAACCGAAGCAATTGATGCGCTTTCTTCGAATTTAATCAATCCATCAAGAAATACAAATTCTCCATTGGCCGCTCGAACTTGTAGCTTTTTAATGTTGTTAATATTGGCACGACTATTATCATCAAAGCGCAAAGTTATATCATACTCCCTGCCATTTTGTTCAAAGGTGCTAATTTCTCGGTCACTTGAATAGTTTGAATTTAACAATGATGCAATTTCTAATGCAGTTATTCCAAGTCTTGAAGTATTGTGTCGTAATAATGTAATACTAATCTCTGGCTTACCATCTTGATAATCACTATCTACATCAACGGCTCCTTCAAACTCTCCTAACATTTTGGTAACCTTGCTTGAAATGTCTTTGAGCTTATCCAAGCTATCACCCGTGATGACAATTTGTAATGGGGCGTTGCTTGACCCAGTATTTATAGGTGGTATTTTTTCAACTGCAACTTTCATGTTTTTTATTGAGGCAAATTTATCACGGTAGTTTTCTGTGATTTCTATTTGCCCAATTGGACGATCTTCAATGGGCTTAAGCTTTACATAAACTAAAGCTTTGTGTGATTCATTTGCTGCTGTATAGCCAATACTCAAGGCATAATAGTCCACCATATCATCTGACTTAACTGCATTGATAATCGGTTGCATTTTTAATTTCATGGCTTCGATTGAAGTACCAACCTCAGCTTTTGCAGTGATTTGAAATTCACTATTATCCTCTGTAGGAACAAAATCCATCCCAACATTGGTAAATATTTGACTAGATAAAATCAATAAGCCAAAAGTGATTAGTACTGTAAAATATTTAAATCGAATTAATGGTTTTAATATTTTCACATATCCGTTATCCAAGGCTTTAAGAATGGGTTCTGTTTTGGCATGAAACTTGGTTTCTTTATGACGCAATACTCTGGCACCAATTGTTGGAATAAGCATTATGGCTACTAAATAAGACAATACTATTCCAGAGGCGACAGTCATGGCAAAAGCATTAAAAAACTTTCCTACCAAACCACTCATGAATGCCACAGGTATAAATACTGCTAATAACATGGCTGATATTGCCAATAAAGAAAAGGCTATTTCATGTACACCTTCATAAGTGGCTTTAAAAGCCTCCATGCCGGATTCCATCTTTTTACTGATATTTTCAATCACCACTATGGCATCGTCTATAAATATTCCGATAGCCAAAGTTAAACCGATTAAAGTTAATTTATTCAAGTCATAGCCCATATAATCAATAATTGCAAAAGTACCAATAATTGAGGTAGGAATTGCCAAAGCTGAAACAATTGTTGCTGTAAAGTTTCTTAAAAACAAGAATACAATGACAATAGATAATATGGCACCGAAGATTAAATCAAATTTTACTTGGTCAACGCTATGCAGAATTTTATCAGATTGGTCCTTAATCAAAATTAATTCATAATCTTCGCCAGCCAATTCTTTTAGTTCAGGTAAAATTTTCTTGGCTCCGTCAATTATGCCAATTACGTTTGTGCCTGAAATTTTAATGAGGTTAAGCATGACTCCCTTCTTACCTTTATAGGAGGCGAAGCTCTCAACATCACTGAGCCCATCACTCACTGTTGCCAAATCTTTGAGATGTATGCCAGGTCTTATCTCAATATTTCCTAATGCCTCTACACTTTTTGTATCTCCTTGAAATTTAATGATAAGTTCTTGCGTTTCATTGATGCTTTTTCCTGTACTTGCTTTGTAATTTTCTTGGCTAATTTTATCTTGTAATTCTGAGGCTGAAATTTTGTATTTACTGAGTAGATAAGGGCTAACCATAATTCGTATTTCACGGTCTTGATAACCGTCAATATCCACATCACCAACATTTTTAATGCGCTGCAAGCGTGGTTTTATCTTTTCATCAACCATTTGCATTAAAGCTGAATAGTCTTCTTTTTTGTTAATAACAAACAAGCTTATAGCTTCACCTGCTGTACTGATTTTTTGCACAATAGGTGATTCGGCAGTAACTGGTAATATTACAGCCCCAATTTTATCACGCACATCGTTAGCCGCTTCATTGATATCTCGATCTAAATCAAATTGCACAATGACATAACTCAAACTTTCATAGCTTGTTGAATTGAGCTTATCAATGCCATTAATACCTGAAACAGCCTCTTCAATTTTGTCGGTGATTTTTGATTCAATGGTTTTAGCATCAGCTCCTGGATAAACTGTTTCGATAGTAACAATTGGAAAGTCGACATTAGGAAAAAGTGCTAAAGGCATGGTTGTATATGATTTTAAACCAAAGATGATTAATGCCATTACTGCCATTAAAATAGTTATCGGTCTATTTATTGCAAACTTATACATAGTTTCACTCTAATACTGTTGTCTCTGTAAGAGAGCTGTCTGTAAAAATATATCCTTCACCAAACAAGCCAACTTTCAAATCTTTAGCCAACACCTGGGCTGCAATTTTCCGATTTTCCATATTAACTTCGGGATAGATTCTGTATATAGTTCCTTCATATTGACGATTATCACCATCAAGTTTATATTTAAAAACATCTCCAATTTTTACTTGTGTGTTGTACATTTGGTCGAACTGCACCACCAACATTCTGTCATGTTGACTTTGAATCTGATAAGCTGTTTTTAGCGTTTGGCCACTTACAACGTCACCAGATTCAATCATTCTTTGAGATATCACACCATCAAAAGGAGCACGCAGAATTGTTTTATCATATATTGTTTTTTCTATTTCAATCTGCGCGTTAATTGATTCATAAGCTTGCTTATACTTATCTAATTGTGACTTATCAATTAATTTTTTATTATATAAATCCTGGTATCTTTCCAGCTCAGATTTTGCATATTTCAAATTAACTTTAGTCGCATTATTTGTCGCGATTAAATCATCACTTATCAAAGTAGCAAGAACATCACCCTTTTTCACAACACTCATGATGTCTACATTAATTTCTTTAACAACTCCAGTGTAGTTAAAAGCCAATTTAGCACTTTTCTGTGCGTAAACAGTAAAGGTCGCATACACTTCTTTCGCATTCGTATTGAAACTAAATGCCAAGCTAAAAAGTAATACTATTTTTTTCATCTTTTATCTCAATTAAATCAAATATAGTGTTTAAGTACACCTTGAATACTTTCTTATTTATTATGTTTTCTGACCAATCCATTAGCATAAAACCACGTTCAGATACCATGATTCCAGTTATTAGATTTTCAGCAACAGCTTTAATTTCGCCTTTAGAGATACCATCAAATATTATTTTAGTTAGCATTTGGTGGATAAAAGTTGTACATTCCCTATTAAATTCAATCATGCTTTTATCATCTGTACTTAAAGTAGCTGCAATGTATTCTTTATAAACCTCTAGATGCTGTTTATATTCTTTAAATTCACATAAGTAAAAATCAAATAAGTAATAAACCTTTTCCCTTGTGGTGGTATTCTCATTGCTTCGCTCATTTAAATTATCTTGGTGTTCTTGAATAATGTTTCTGATAATTTCAAATACTACATCTTCTTTATTTGTAAAATAATCATAAACAGTTCCCTTACCAATACCTGCTGTTTTTGCTATTTCACTAATTCTTAAATCTTTTAATCCTTTTTCTAATAACAATTCCGTGCATGCAATAGCAATTTTTCTGCGTTTGTTGTCTTTGTCCACTATTATTGGCATATCTACCTCAATATTTTAAATGACCGACAGTCGGTCATCATTATTGTATTCCACAATGGTGTTTTAATCTATATTTTCTTATCTTTAAAAAAGAATGATTCTGTATGTACAAGCAAATCAAATAGAAATTGTAAATTTAAAGTACATCCTAACTGGACGTCAGGCTACCTATAGGGAAAGTGCCAGTTTAAGGTGGTATTTTAAAAACATTGACAGTTTCAAAGGAAGCTCTTAGACTCTAACCTGACACAACGATAATAAATTGAAATGAAAGGACAAAAACTAGGTTACATAAGAGTCAGCACGCTTGACCAAAATACTGAACGGCAATTAGAGGGCATTAACTTAGATCGAAAGTTTACAGATAAAGCCTCTGGTAAAGATACCAACCGAAATCAACTTGAGGAATTATTGCTGTTTGCCAGAACTGGTGACATCATCATTATTCACTCCATGGATCGGTTAGCCCGAAACTTAAATGACTTACTTAGGGTTGTCCAATTGTTAACAGATAAAGGCGTTTGCGTTCAGTTTGTAAAAGAAAACCTTTCATTTGATGGCGAAGATTCACCCATGTCAAAATTAATGCTATCAATCATGGGGGCTTTTGCTGAATTTGAGAGGTCACTGATTCGAGAGCGACAAAGAGAAGGCATTGCTCTGGCCAAAAAAAGAGGGGTATATAAAGGTAGAAAAAAAGCTTTGTCAGATGATGATATTAGTTTATTGGCCTCCAGAGCCAATGATGGTGAAAACAAATCACAGCTTGCAAAAGAATTTGGGATTAGCAGAGAAACGGTGTATCAATATTTAAGACAAAGCAAATAACAATGCCCAAAACAAAGCGAATTCAGATTCTTTCAGAAACTGAGAAAAATGACCTTTATTGTATTCCCTTATATAATCCTCATGAGAGAAATGAATATTTTGAACTATCAAAACCTGAACAAGCTTATCTGAACAAATACAATACCGCCAGAACCAGAATTTACTTCATATTGCAGTTAGGCTATTTCAAAGCCAAACAACAGTTTTTCAACTTTGATTTTCATGATGTGAAACATGATGTAAAACATTTGAAAAAAACTATGTTTCAAAACACTAAACTGAAATTTGATAAAGGAATATCAAGAAAAATCAGAAGCAAACAAATTGAAGACATACTCAAGTTAACTGGTTATACAAATTGGAGCACTGAGTACTCTAAACAAATCATCAACCAAATCAGTAAATTGATCAGGTATCACCCACAAAGCCACAGCGCACTGAGGCAACTGTTTTCATACCTTGAAAATAAGCAAATAGTTATTCCTTCATACAGATCATTGCAAGATATGTTTTCAAGTGCATACGCACAAGAAAATAAGAGGCTTGATGGATTAATGAACAGTGTACCTAGAAAAATCCAGGTTAAATTAGCCAGTTTGTTGGTTAAATCAGATGGCATAACACCATTTAATCAAATACGTGGTGATCAAAAAGACTTTAAGTACAAGGCAGTTCGCCTAGAGGTTAATAAAGCAGGTGATCTGCATGAACTTTATACTTTTTCAAAAGAATTTATCCCAAGACTCGAGCTTTCAAAAAACGCAATCAGATATTATTCAGAAATAGCCTCTACATACGCAGCCTACAGAGTTAAAAGGCTAAATAAGACACAACAATGGTTGCACCTGATTTGCTTTATTTCTTTCAGGTATCAGCAAATACTTGATAACTTAATCGTTAGTTTTAATTACCACACCAAATCATTGATGGATGGCAGCAAATTACACATACAAATGGCAATGCTTGAACACAGTAGTAAAGCTGCGGCAAATATTCCACAGCTTGCAAAATTCTTGAAATGGTTTCCATCAAGAGAAAAGGGATTAAATCATAAACAACTAAACGAAATAGCATACAACATATTGCCCGCAGAACAGTTTCCAGTTTTGGCAGAATTCTTAAAAGGGAATAAATTCGATAAAAAGACCAGCAAGTGGGAGTATTTCAGCAGCACAAGTAGGATACAGTCACTTTATTTGCGACCAATATTAATGGCTGTACCATTTGTTCACTATAAAGAAGATTCAGTTATTGTTGAATATATAAACGTTCTTAAAAACCATTATTCAAAATCTAAAAGCCCCTCAAAATTAATCATTCCCGAGCATGTGATTGAAAAAATACCATCATCAGTAAAAGGCTTTCTCAAAAGGAATAAAACTGACAAGAACATAGACCCGTATTTGTTTGAGGTTTATGTGTACCAAAAGATGTATCACGAAATTGATCGTGGCAGGCTTTGTTGCAATGAAAGTATTTCATATTGTGACATTGAATTCGATTTGGTAGATGATTCAAAAGTTGATCAAATTGAAACTATTTGTGAAGAGCTTGGATTTCCAAGAATACCTGTGTATTGCGACAAACGATTAGATGATGTTTTATCTGAATTAGACAATGCATGGCAAAGAACAACAACAAATATTGAAAACAATCTCAATACTGGGTTTATGGTTAAACAAACAGAGGATGGCGTATCAGTCTGGAATTTACTGTATGACAGTACGGAAAAACTTGATGTTTCATTTTTTAGTGATTTACCCAAAGTTGAAATTGCTGATGTCATCATGTATGTGGGCAACCTCATCAATATGTGGGAGGGGTTCAGTCACATAAAACCTCGATACATAAAAAGGCAAAAGCCTTTGACTGTGGCCATTAATGCTTGTTTATTATCAGAGGCCTTTGGATTTGGTGTTACAAAGATGTCAGAAATGTCTGATTTGAAACTCCATATACTGAGAACAACTCGCGAAGATTTTGTAAGAATTGACACGTTAACAACTGTGAATGATCTAATCAGTAACCACATTGAATCATTATCGATTTTTAAAAATTGGAATTTATTGGATGACCGGTTGTTAGCTGATGCTGATGGGCAAAAGCATTCAACTACTGACAGTACCATTCAATCTAGATATTCAAGAAAATATTTGGGTAAAGGCAAAGGAATATCAATCTATACTTTGATCGCTAATTTTGTTGCTGTTAATGCTAAAAACATTGGATTAAATGAATATGAAGGGCATTCACTTTATGACATGATCTATGGTAATAAAACGGATGTATATATAGATGTGGTAACAGGTGATAATCATTCTCTCAATAAATTGAACTTTGTGGCCCTTGATTCAATTGGTGTGGATTATGTACCTAGTATTAAAAATGTTAAAGAAGCTGCCAATGAACTATTTTCAATGGATTCAATTGAAAACTATAAAGGGATATTGAAGCCTAAAAGAATAATTGACGTTGATTTGATAAAACATCAAAAAAGAGGGATCTTGAGGATATTATTGTCATTGGTTTTACAAGAAAACACGCAAAGCATCATTATCAGAAAACTAAATTCCCATGCAAGGTACTCAAGACTGAGAGCAGCATTGTACGAATACAACAATATATTTAAAACCATCCATATTTTGAATTTAATTGATGATATTCAACTGAGAAAAGCCATTAGAACAGCGAGAAATAGAACAGAAGCCTATCACCAGCTACAAAACCAAATACGAAACATCTTTAAGGGGATATTTAAAGGCAGAAGAATCGTTGATAATAGAATCAGTGCACATGCATCAAGACTGATTGCAAATTCAATCATCGCTTATAACAGCATTGTTTTAAACAATATATATGAGAATATGATTGCAGAAGGTGTGTCTCAAGAGGAATTGGATAAATTTGCCAGAATATCCCCAATAGCCTGGGCCCATATATTATTTACAGGGAAATATAAATTTAAGAATAAAAAGGGCCAAATTGATGTTTCTAAACTGATAATGATATTACAATCGGCTATGAAAGAAAGTTTTTTTACTAAGTGATTAATTCAAAATACCCATATTTGGGGGTTCTTACGCTAGACCCCTGATAGGCTGAAAAAAAAACGTCAATCAAAACTAAAATTATTGTTTTAATTATAACTGAAGTGTTCAACAGATTACCAAAAATCAAAGGAAGCCACAATGTAATACCTGACCAGCTGTGATAAGCTTTATATAGCAAATACATTTTATTTTTACTGACATTTAAGTTAAAAAACTTTTTTGAAACAGGAGGTGATGAATGCAGAAAAAAGCACAGCTTTTTAGAATGAAAACCAAAGATCACATCTGTCCTTTTGGTCTGAAGGCGAAATACCTGCTGAAAAAACATGGATTTGAAGTTGATGATCAAACATTGAAATCAAGAGCAGAAACCGATTCATTCAAAAACAAACATGAGGTTAAAACCACACCCCAAATTTTTATTGATGACGAGCGAATTGGCGGTTATGAAGATTTGAGGCATCACCTGGGCTTAAAGCTCACCCAGTCGGACAGCACAAGCTATCAACCCATCATTGCCATCTTCAGTGTGACCTTTCTGATGGCCATTTTGTGGTCTTTTAATCTGTATGGTGAGTTGCCAATCAAAGAAACAATAATTGGCTTTGTGGCTTTCAGCATGTGTGTTTTGGCTATTCAAAAACTCAAAGACCTGAACGCTTTCACCAACCAATTCATCACCTACGATTTGGTGGCCATGAAATTGATACCCTATGCCAAAATTTATGCCTTCGGTGAAGCCTATGCTGGGCTGGGTATGTTGTCAGGTTTGAACCCCTTCTACTTTGCACCTGTGGCTTTATTGATAGGAATGGTTGGTGCAGTGTCAGTCATCAAAGCCGTGTACATAGACAAAAGGTCGCTTAAATGTGCCTGTGTGGGTGGAAACAGCCATGTACCACTGGGTTTCGTTTCATTAGTTGAAAACTTCATGATGATTTTGGTTTCTGCCTATATGATGATTGAATTTATGGCTTGAACTTGAATGGAATATAATTAAACTGGTGACAAAAAATCGAAGTCATTAAAATTCTTAGATTGACACCCATTAAAAACAAGTCAAACCACAATGAATAACAATTTAAAAACCCCACTCACGGCCGCATTGATGTCATTGGCTTTCACTGCCACTGCACAAGAGCCATTGACTGAATGTGTCATGGATCAATTTAAACATGGCGAAGATAATCTGACACTGTCAGAAATCAGGTCAATTTGCCAACAAAGTGCTGAATTAACTCAACCAACTGAACCAGAAACAAACATTCCTGGTGCCATCACCAACAGGATCACCAATGAAAGGCGAACTGAACATGACGCTTATGTGTTGACACCTCACAAAATGAACTACATCCTGCCCGTTTACACATCGGACAGCATCAACAGAGGCGCTTACATTAACCGGAATGGTTACCCAGAAAACCTAGAAGACATAGAAACCAAGTTTCAACTCAGCTTTAAAGTACCATTGAATCAAAACAGCATCCTGACTGAAAACGATGGCTTGTATTTGGGCTTCACCTTACAAGCTTGGTGGCAAACTTTTGCCAGTGACATCTCTAAACCATTTCGTGAAACAAACTACCAGCCAGAATTGTTTTACCTCGCACCGCTGAACTGGCACCCATTGGGCGGAAACACAGGTTTGGTTATGGGCATGGAGCATCAATCGAATGGTCGCAGCCAAGGTTTGTCGAGAAGCTGGAATAGGGTGTATGCACATTTACTGTTCGAAAAAAACAATTTCGCCTTGTCACTGAAGCCTTGGTACAGGTTGTCAGAAAATGAAAAATCATCTGTTGATGATCCAGAAGGCGACGACAACCCAGACATAGCTGATTACATGGGGCATTTTGAATTAACGACGGTTTATCAATGGGACAAATACGAATTCAGTTTTATTGGCCGACAAAATTTCTCGACCAACAAAGGTTTTGGCGAAATTGGCCTGACATTTCCCCTTTGGGGCAAGCTGCGCGGCTATGCCACAGTGTCTGATGGTTACGGTGAAAGTCTGATTGATTACAACCACAGCCAAACACGCTTCGGTATTGGTATCGCTTTGAGCGACTTACTATAAATGGTTTGCTTAAATAACCTGATCAGAATATGTCATGATTAAAGTCATCCTGCTGTTATCGATCTTATGCGCTTTAAGACCTGCATGGGTTTCAGCCCAAACAAATATCCATGAACATGGTTCTGACAATGTAGATGAGCAAGCAAAAGAAAATGAAAAAGTGGAACTGGAATCGATAGAAATCATCGCCCATTTCGATAAACAAGCCATTTTGGGTCTTACGGCTTCGGCTCAAACCATTACGGCAGAACAGATCGAAGCGCAACAAACCACCACATTTTTACCAGCCATTAACAGCATAGCTGGCATCCGCATGGAACAACGCGCTCCGGGCAGTTACCGATTGGCCATGCGCGGCAGCTTGATACGGTCACCCTTCGGCATAAGAAATGCCAAAATATATGTCGATGAATTTCCGCTCACCGATGCCGGTGGCAACACCTACCTTAACTTAATTGACCCAGCTTCTGTCGCATCGATACATGTCTTGAAAGGACCAGACGGTTCATTGTATGGCGCCAATTCGGGAGGTGTTATCCGCATGCAACCGAAAGGCTTCGACGTGTTTCAAAATCAAGGCAGTATATCAAGCAATGCCGGTTCTTATGGCTTGTTCCAAGAACAATGGTCAATACAGCGCAGGGTCAATGACGATTATGCCTTTTCAATCGATCAATCCTTTACCCGCTCAGACGGTTATCGTGACCACTCGGCTTTGAACAAAAAAACAGTCCAAACTGCCCATAAGTGGCGTTATGCGAACCACAAAGAAATTAGATTCTTGGTTTTGTACAGTGACTTACATTACCAGACACCCGGTGGTTTAACTGAAAGCCAAAGGCAAGCAAACCCAAGGCTTTCACGTCAAGCCACCGCATTCACACCATCGGCCATTGAACAGAAAGCCGGCATTTACAATACAACATTCTTCGGCGGCATCACGCACGAATCGCATTTGAGCGACAAACTCACTCACAGCCTCAGTTTATTCGGCTCGAACACTGATTTTGAAAATCCATTCATCACCAACTATGAATTCAGAAAAGAAAAAAACGCCGGTTTGCGGACCTATTTTTCCTACAAAAACAGCAACCACCAAAACGCCCAATGGCAAATGCAATGGGGACTGGAAACGCAAAAAGGTTGGAACAACCTGGAAAACTACGACAACAACCAAGGCCGACCTGCAGACTTACAAACCAAAGACGACTTGAATAACCACCAAACCAGCTTGTTTTACCGGGTTATGGTGGACTTATACAATCGGTGGACAATCGAAGCCTCAATGGGTTTAAATCAAGTTGAAATTAACTACACATCCTTAAAACCTATTTTTGAAAAAGGTAACATTGATTTCGGTAACATATTGATGCCAAGAGTTGCCAGCTCATTCAGCTTCACAGACGATTTAGCCATACGTGCTTCTGTTTCAAAAGGGTATTCACCACCCACCATCGCCGAGGTGCGCTCCTCAGACAACACCATCAATACCGAACTAGAACCCGAAACAGGCACCAATTATGAAGTCGGCCTGCGCTGGGAACCAATCAATAAAAACTGGTACACCGACCTCACTGTCTACCAACTCGACATGGACAACGGCATCGTGCGTCAAGTCAATCAAGCGGGAGCTGAATATTTTGTCAATGCAGGCGAAATCAAACAAAAAGGCTTTGAAGCCACCATTTCAGCATTTCTTATTTCGCCCAATGATGAACGCTTGATCCAATCACTCAACTTGCAATCAGCACTGACATACAACCACTACCGCTTTGGTAAATACCAAGTTGAAGACAATGATTACTCAAGAAACAAAGTCACCGCTGTGCCAGAATGGGTTTGGACAAACACACTGTCATTGAGCCTAGCCAAACAAGTAGGCCTCAACATATCGCATAACTACACATCGACAATGCCCTTGAATGATGCCAACACGGTTTATTCTGACGCATTCCATTTGATACAGCTCAAAGGCACTTGGGATTTAAATTTGTCCTCATCAAAGCAAGTCCAACTGTTCACCGGCATAGATAACCTGCTCAACGAAGCATACAGCCTAGGTAACGACATCAATGCCTTCGGCAACCGTTACTTCAATCCAGCCGCAACAAGAAACTACTACGCAGGTGTTCAAATGTCATTTTGAAAAAATTATTTGTTACAAAAATAAAATATAAATACAGTTAAATGACCTTCGTAAACGGGAGGTGCTTTGTGTTCGTATTTTTTTAAATTATTTTGGCGGTAAATCAGTCACAGGCTTCTATAATCTTATTGTATTTTTCAATGTTTAAAATTTTCATTCGCCCCCTGGCATCTTCCTCCTTGCAATCATATTTTGTGAGAATTTCTTCGTAAAATACTTCTGCTTGAGTGAAGTTTTGCATATTAAAAAAACTGTTTGCGGCAGGTAATTTTTCTGAAAGTTCTACCATTTGTTGTGGTGTCAATTTCACTTTATTCACTTCAATCACACCGTCATTTTTTCCCATAAAAAACCCACCTGCTAAAACTGCTGCGCCTAATGCGCCTCCACCAACAATGTATGGTAACCAACTTTTCTTTTGAGCTCGATGATCAGTAATGGGAATAAAAGAATGTGTTGTGTCATGAGCTGGGTGTAAACGCCGGACGTATTTTTTGAGCTGATGAACCAGTTGAGTGGCTGATTGAAAGCGATCATCAGGGTTTTTAGCCAATAATTTATTTAACAGCGGTTGGTACTTGGCCAAGTTTTTGGGTAAATCTGGAATGGGTTCATGAACATGAGCGTAACTGACTGCAAAAGTATCAGCAGCATCATAAACTTTTTCACCTACCAGCATTTCGTAAAAGACCACACCTAAAGCATATAAATCAGAACGTTCATCAATGTCTTTACCCAAGGCTCGCTCAGGACTCATATAGTGAGGCGTTCCAACAACAGCGCCAACCCGAGTGAATTCACTGACGGCATTACCAGCTCGAGCAATACCAAAATCCACAAGTACCGCTTGGCCGTCGTCATGGAATAAGATGTTTTCAGGTTTGATGTCCCTGTGTAAGGTGCCTCGCTTGTGAGCATGTTCTAGCGCTTTACCCATGTCAATCATGATATTGAAAGTTTCCAGCTCTGTCAGGCCTTGATTGATTTTTTGCTTTAAATCACCGCCTGCCAAAATTTCCATGGCCAAGTAATAATAGTGATCAACCACACCACAAGCATAAACAGTCACAATATTGGGGTGCGAAAACTGAGCGACCGTGTCGCCTTCCTTCTTTAAATCTTCAAGTATTTTTTCATCATTACCTTGTGGTGAAACCACTTTGATGGCCACTTGTCTTTTGGGCTGCAATTGCTCGCCCAGATAAACAGCTGCCATACCGCCTCGGCCGATTTCCTTACCAAGGGTGAAATTTGGAATGTCTATGTTAAAGATTTCTGCCATTGAAAAGACTTTTATCATTTATATGAATCTTTCTATTATAATGAAGGGACTAAAATTTAAAACCCAATATTTCATGTTCCAGTACATTGACAGTAAAAAAGAGGCCATGCGCAAAGTAGATACCGCTTGGTTGCGAATGGAATCGCCGCATAATTTGATGATGATTACAGGGTTGATGTTTTTGGATACCCAGCCTGAATTGGCTACATTTATTGAAGTTTTAGAAAAAAAATTCCTCAAATACCGCCGTTTTAAGCAACTGGCACTACAAAATGCCAGTGGTTCTTACTGGAAAACAGATGAATATTTTGACATGGCGGCTCATGTGCGTCGAGTGGCACTGCCTGGAAAAGCAGATTACCGTGAATTGCAAGATTATGTCAGCAATTTGGCCTCCACGCCATTGGATAAAAACAAGCCTTTGTGGTCTTTTCATATCGTTGAAAACTATGCCAAAGGACCTGTGATAGTGTCACGCATACATCATTGTTACGCTGATGGTATTGCCTTAATTCAAGTGTTACTTTCTATGACCAGTACCACACGTGAAAACAGTGTCTTGCTCGATCACAAAGAAAGTAACAAAGAAAAACACCAAAAACTGGGGTTGTTGAAGCAAGTAATTAACCCGGCCAAAAAACAATTCAACCAGTCTTTGAAAATGCTCAATGAAGCAACTGAATTGGGTAAGAAGATTTGGCAAGACCCCAGCCTGATAGAGAAGGGTGTTGGCGGATCTGTTGAAATCATGGAGGAGTTATTCCATGCTTTGACCTTAAGCAATGACCCTGAAAGTGTCTTTAAATCAGATTTGTGTACTCGTAAACGTGTGGCATGGGCAGAATCATTGCCCTTGGATGAAGTCAAGGCCATATCTAAAGCCACTGGCACTTCAGTGAATGATGTGTTGATTTCTAATTTAGCAGGTGCGCTTCGTGAATACATGATAGAGCGGGGTGATGATCCGAATGAAAAAGAAATCCGAGCCACAGTACCTGTCAACCTCAGACCTTTGAAACATGCCAAAGAGTTAGGCAACCATTTTGGTTTGGTATTTTTAAAACTGCCAGTACATGAGGCCAATCCTTTGAAACGTTTGGCATTGGTGCACCAAGAAATGAACGAGCTCAAATCATCAAAGCAAGCTTTGGTGGCCTTAGGGCTGCTCAGCATGGTTGGTTTGGCGCCACAAGCCATACAAAACGTGTTGCTGAATCAATTTTCAAAAAAAGCGTCAGCCGTATTAACCAATGTACCTGGGCCACAAGTGCCTTTGTATATTGCAGGCTGCAAGATCGAAAAAACCATGTTTTGGGTGCCACAAAATGGCACCATTGGTATGGGAATCAGTATCTTGTCATACAACGGCAATGTTGAGTTTGGTTTGATTGTTGATAAAAACCTGGTGCCACAACCACATGATGTGATTGCCAAATTCCCATCTCAGTTTTCAATGTTGAAAGAAATCATGATGCTTCATCCTTGGGATGGTGAAGTACACGCTGAATTGTTGGGTTAATTGTAAAGCGAGCATGTCGAGGCTTGTGATGTTGTCTGTCAGTTTTACTCTGTCAGGTAATGTAAAATTTATGCCTCGGGATTCAGTGCGGTGACCCACTTTTGTGCATCTGACAAAATAAACTCATAGCTGCTGTCATCGTTCATGACAATTCGGATGGCTTCTGTGGTGGTAGGGATGATGCCGCCACCTTTGCCCATTGTTTGTTCTACTTTGTTGATCTCTTTTCGGTCTAAATGGTAAGGGCCCAATGCCACTTGTTTATTGAACGGTTCAAAATCGATGTGGTCTTGAGTGGCCGAAAATGTGCCGTCAATTCGGGCTGCGCCTTTTTGAAAACTGGCGGTTGTGGATTGTGTAATTTTCATGTTTATAAAGTCTCCTTTGTATTTAAGCATGCACCAATGACATGCCTGAGTCATTATATTCTAAATAACTGGCTTGTTTGTGCCAGTCGCCGAGAACAATTCGCTTGGTGTCATTGCGTTCATGAATGGCAGGTCGGTGTGTGTGACCATGAATCATTTGTTTAACGTTGTGTTGTTCGAACAATGCATCAATGGCATTTTGATTGACATCCATGATATTCATATCGGCCCCTTGGGTATGTTCTTGACTTTGTTTTCTGGCTTGTTCAGCAAAAGCGATTCGTTCAGCTATACTTTTAGATAAAAATTCAACTTGCCATGCAGGGTTTCTTAACATAAGCCTGGCTTGCTGATAGGGTTTGTCGTCGGTGCATTCAGCGTCACCATGGATTAACAGGGATTGTTCGCCGTTCAATTCAATCAAATGGGGTTCATTGATTATTTTCATGCCACTCTTGTTGGCATAACTTTCACCCAACAAAAAATCACGGTTACCCGCCATATAATATATTTCAACACCCAACGAGTTCAATTCTTTGAGCCATTGAGAAACAATTTCAGCCGTTTCATCTAGGGCATCATCGCCCAGCCAATACTCAAACAAGTCTCCCAAAATATACAAAGCCCGAGCATGTCGGGCTTTGTCATCTAAGAAGGCTTTGAACATTTCAGTGATATCAGGTCTTTGCTTGCATAAGTGCAAATCTGATATAAATAAGGTGGTCATTGTTTAACGGCTTGTTCTTTGGTGTCAGGTTTTGGTGCTTTTTCAACCACTTTGGCCGATAAAATTTCAATGGCCTCTTGCGGTACATCTTTTCTGAATGGTGGTTGTGCACCGGTTGGAACAAAGCGAATGTCGTCAACAACTTCCATGCCTTGTACGACTTCACCAAATACCGCATAGCCCCAAGTGCGAGTATTTTGTTCGCCTGTGTGGTTCAAAGATGGGTTGTCTTGCACATTGATGAAAAATTGAGCTGTCGCCGAGTGTGGAGACGGTAAGCGAGCCATGGCTACAGTGCCTCGCAAATTTTTCATTTCTGCATTGGCTTCATTTTTGATTGGGCTTTTGGTATCTAATCGTGTCAGGTTTTTATCAAAACCACCCCCTTGAATCATGAACGTACTGATAACGCGATGAAAAATGGTGCCATCATAAAAACCTTCATTCACATAAGAGAGGAAATTTTTGACTGTGTTGGGCATTTTTTCATCATATAACTCAATATAAATGTCACCTTTTGTGGTACTTAGTTTTACTGTAGTGGCCATGGCTTGCATACTAAAAGCCATGATTAAAATCATCATTAAAGTTTTTTTCATTAGGGAATTCCTAGTCAAAATGTCAGTGGAATATGATACAAACCATGGTTCAAAATTACCAGTGTTTGCTGTCTGTTTTTATTGGCTTAATTCGACAGCAGTTAAATTGCCTGAGTTCAAAATAAATCATTGTCAATAATTTCTCATGTAAACATGGTTTCAGACTGATTTTTGTGAACTGTGTTTTTGGGCTTGGTGTTATAATGGCCGCTTGTTTTATACACCCAGTTTTTATGAGTCAGTATTTTTCTAAGGAAAGAGTCCACCCTGTTAAAATCATGCTGCTTGGTTCGGGAGAGCTAGGTAAAGAAGTGGTCATTGAAGCGCAGCGTTATGGTGTGCATGTGATTGCTGTTGACCGTTATGATAAAGCGCCTGCCATGCACGTGGCAGATGAGTCATTTGTAATTGATATGACAAATGCGCAAGCTTTGCGTTCTTTAATTGAACAGGTTAAACCTGATTTGGTGGTACCAGAAATTGAAGCCATTGCCACTGATGAGTTGGTTAAATTGGAAGCCAATGGTGTAAACGTGGTACCAACGGCCAAAGCCGCACAATTGACGATGGACAGAGAAGGTATCAGACGACTGGCGGCTGAAGTGTTGGATGTGCCAACCAGCCCTTATGCTTTTGTTGATGATTTTGAGGCATTCCAAGGTGCAGTAGAGCGCATAGGTATGCCATGTGTGGTTAAACCCGTCATGAGTTCATCAGGCAAAGGACAGTCAACCATCAAAACAGACGATGACATTGTAAAGGCTTGGCAAGAGTCGCAATCGGCAGGCCGTACGGGGGCTGGTCGGGTTATTGTTGAAGGCTTTGTGAAGTTTGATTTTGAAATTACCTTGTTGACCGTCAGACACAAAGACGGTACGTCCTATTGTGAGCCCATAGGTCATGTTCAAGTTGATGGTGACTACCAAGAATCTTGGCAGCCACAAGCCATGACCGACCGTTCCATGGCATTGGCCAAAGAAATCGCGAAGAAAGTCACAGATGCTTTGGGTGGTTATGGTATTTTTGGTGTGGAATTGTTCATCAAGGGTGATGAGGTGATATTTTCAGAAGTGTCACCCAGACCACACGACACTGGTATGGTGACCATGGTGTCACAAGATTTAAGTCAGTTTGCCTTGCATGTGCGTGCCATCTTAGGCTTACCGATTCCTAGCATCATACAAAACGGCCCATCAGCTTCCCACGTTTTACTAGGGAATGGAAAAGCAAGTAATCCGACTTTTGCCGGCGTTTCGGATGCCTTGGCACAACCTGGTACGCAGTTGCGATTGTTTGGTAAGCCAGAAATCAATGGTAAAAGGCGTTTGGGTGTGTGTTTATCTACCGCCAGATCACTCAATTCAGCACGCAAGAAAGCAGCTGACATGGCTGAACAAATCAGCATCAACTTGGACAAATAAACCATGACCACATTTACTGGGTTTGCATCTTGCCCGAAACACTTAGAGTTGTTACTGAAACAAGAACTGTTAGACCTGGGCGCCATTGAAGCCAAAGAAGGCTTGGCCGGCGTGCATTTTGAAGCTGATGCCAAAAACGTCATGCGCATGGTGATGTGGACCCGATTGGCCAACCGTTTGTATTTGAAGCTGGACAGCCAAATTTGTGCCAATAAGAAGGATTTGTATAACAGCATTTCTGCTATTGAATGGCACCGGCTGTGTAAAGACATACCATCGACGCTGACAATTAAATTCAATGGTACCAATGACGAATTAAAAAACAGCCACTTTTCATCTCAAGTATGTAAAGACGCTATTTGTGACCAGATGTACGAGGAATTTGGCAAACGGCCCAAAATGGTAAAGAAAGATGCCCATTTGATGGTTTATGCGCGTTTAAAGTACAAACAACTGGATATCTATCAAGACATCACGGGTCATTCTTTGCATCAGCGTGGTTACCGCGAACAAAATACGCTGGCACCATTGAAAGAAAATTTAGCGGCGGCGATATTGATGCGCGCCAAATGGCCTGAATTATCTAAAAAAGGTTATAACTTGGTTGATCCCATGTGTGGATCGGGTACGTTGTTGACCGAAGGTTGGCAAATGGCCTGTGACTTGGCGCCGAACTCGCTAATGAAAAGTCACGCTTTGTTTTCCTGGAAACATTTCGACTCTCACCACTGGACCCAGTTGATGATTGAAGCTGAGGGCAGGGCAGAAGCCGGCTTGGAAACATTCAGAGGTCAGTTGATTGGGGTTGATCATCACAAGGACTCAATTGCTTTGGCGAATGAAAATTTAGAACGAGTGCAGCATAACAAACGCATCAGCTTTCAATACCAAACATTAGATAAATTCAAAATTCCTCCTCGAAATAATTTGATTGTGTGTAATCCGCCTTATGGTGTGCGGCTACAAAAGAACCATTTATCCAGTTGGAAACAATTGTCCACTTGGTTAGAGCAGAAGGCGCAAGGCGCACAAGCCGCTGTACTGACGCCAGATGCTTCCAAAGGCTGGTTGTTGGGCTACCGTGAAAACCATGTGTATGCCTTGATGAATGGTGCTTTGCCGATTCAACTGCGGTTGTTTGAAATTAATAAAGCCAATAAGCTCAACACGCCCAAAGACCAGTTGTTCGTTTTACCAGCTTCGGCACAAATGTTGGCCAATAGGTTAAAGAAAAATTTAAGCAAACTGACACCTTGGGCTGAACGTAATGGGATTGAAGCTTTTCGTGTTTATGATGCCGATATCCCTGAATATTCTTTTGCGATAGATAAATACAGGAACCACATCAACATCCAAGAATATCAAGCACCAAAAACGATTGCTGAAAGTAAGGCCAAAGTTCACCTTGAGCAAGCCATGTTAGCGGTGCAATCGGTATTACAGCCTGTCACAGACAAGATTCACCTCAAAACACGCCAAAAACAAAAGCAAAATGACCAGTA
This sequence comes from Marinicella rhabdoformis, assembly GCF_009671245.1. Lineage (NCBI taxonomy): Bacteria > Pseudomonadati > Pseudomonadota > Gammaproteobacteria > Lysobacterales > Marinicellaceae > Marinicella > Marinicella rhabdoformis. Next base: position 78,693 of record NZ_VTFS01000006.1, on the reverse strand, counting down.
CAATAAATTGGACATGGATGCGGCACGGTTTGTGGTTAATGAAGGTGACAGAAAGTATTTGATTGATTTGGGTAAATACTTGGACACCGGCTTATTTTTAGACCACCGCTGGTTGCGAAACCAAGTGCAGAAAACAGCCAAGGACAAATCTGTATTGAATTTATTTTGTTATACCGGAGCGATTTCAGTGGCAGCCGCTGTGGGTGGCGCCAGTGACATCACCAGTGTCGATACGTCAAAAACCTATTTGAAATGGTGTGAAGAAAATTTTAAAATCAATGAGTTACGAACGAAACATGAAGTACTTCGTGCAGATGTGATGAAACACCTGATCTTTGATAAAACTTTACATGACATCATCATTGCTGATCCGCCAACGTATTCCAATTCACATTCTCGAGAAACAGATTGGGATGTACAAAGAGACCACGTGGAATTAATTGAAGCATGTGCACAAAAACTCAAGCCAGGTGGTGTGATTTATTTTTCTAACAACTTCAGAAAGTTTAAGCTCGATGAATCTTTACAAGAAACATTTGTTGTTAAAAACCTGACTAACAAAAGTATGGACATGGACTTTAAAGGTTCAAAAATCCATCAATGCTATTTATTAGAAAGAAAATAAATGATTTCAGTTCATATGTGAGGTGATAGAATTAATCATAAATTGCATCACACTTAACAACAGAAGGAGTGAAAAATGTTCAAAACGATTGGCTTGATTTTAATGCTGATGATGACAAGCTTTGCTGTGGCAGATTACCCAGAAGAGCTACAACAGTGGAAGAATAATCGTGTTGAAGCCTTGCAAAAACCTCACGACTGGTTAAGTTTGGTTGGATTGAGTTGGCTCAAAAAAGGCGCCAACACCATCGGCTCAGATCAAAGCAATGACATCGTGTTGCCACATGGCCCAAGTCATTTGGGTGCATTCGTTTTGACTAATGACAATAAAATTCATTTCCAACCCAAAGAAAACAACCTACTTAAAGCAAATGGTGAGCTGTTCAATGATGACATTGAGGTGTTTGCTGACAGTCATGAAACTGAAGCTGCCACAGCGTTAACGGCAGATACTTTTAAATTTGTTGTCGTTGAGCGCGGTAAACTAGGGGTTAGGATTTGGGACTCAAGAGCCAAAACCCGAACTGAATTCCAAGGCCTAGAATACTTTCCAACAGACCCAACAAAAAGGGTTGTGGCTCAGTTCACACCTTATGAACCCGTTAAAATGATTCCTATTGTCAATGTACTGGGCATATTGACTGAAACGCCATCACCTGGTCGTTTAGATTTTATATTGGATGGTGAGTCTTACAGCATCGATGCTTTAGATGATGCGGACGATTATTACATCATCTTTGCGGACAAAACCAATGGCAAAACAACTTATGGGCCAGGTCGATTTATTCACACCGAAAGTAAAGTGGATGAAAACGGCCAAGTCATCATGGACTTCAACAAAGCTTACAACCCTCCTTGTGCCTTCACTGCATACTCTACGTGTTCACTACCACCACGCCAAAACCGCTTGCCCATTGAAATCAGAGCCGGCGAAAAGAAATACGGTGACAGTTTGTACTGAAGAAACACCTGTTTCAAGTAAAGCGTTTCAATTTGTCTTTATGGGTCAGGCCAAGTTACCAAGTTAGGATCTGGCCAGTTAAAAGGGTTTGTTGAAAAACCTGTGTTACTCATCCAGTCAACACATGAGTTGATTTGGTCAGGTCGATTGGTGAAAGAGAAGTAACGATCACAGCCTTCGTTAATCATGATTTGGCGGCAGGCAGACATGGTTTTTGAGCGATATTCTGCAAGGTATTGCTCAGCATATTGCCATGCCAATTGTTGTAATGCCAGGCCAGTGTCATTTTGTATGGATGCAGGGATGGTGGCGCCAACAGGGCTTTGTTTGTTGATGATTGCAAAGCTCAGGGCTGATAAATAATAAATACCCTCATGGTTTAAATGTACAGTGTCATTGAATAAGTCATCAACCCTTTGTGCGTCTGATCCGCTGAAGCCGGGCACTTCATCATCAAGTATGTGTTGTAACAGATTGGCTAATGCCCAGCCAGCTGGAATGACATTGACACCCATGGTTTTGCCCTCAGAGGCGAGCGTTAGATTAACTTTGTCTGCCACACATTCCCAAGCATTGAGCATCAGGCCTTCGAATGATATCCAGTCTTGCGGGTCATTGGGGTCTATATTAAGCCATGAATGGTAAAGGTAAGTTTCAGCTTTGTTGTTTCCATGTATAAGCCTGTTGTGATAATGATGCAATAAGCTGTTACTGTATTCCCAGCGGATGACATCAAGAATGTCATGGCGTTCTGTTATCAACAGTGCATTGTATACTTCATTACTGCCTATCGTTGTTGGTGATGTCAATTCTGCAATCACATCCATGTCATTGCCGCTGCGGTTTTTACCCGTGTGATAGCCGGCCCAGTTGTTAGGTGGTAATTGATTTCCACTGGTTCTTACTCTGATCGGAGAGCCAATACCAATTTGTTGATTCCAGTTATAGACAATGTTTTTTGATTCGTTTATAGACTGCAAGTGGTCAGCAAAAGGGTTGTCCATCAAGCTGTGACCTGAAATAAACGCATTGTTTTTTAATAACTCAAATGTGCTCTTTTTTATCACATCCCATTGTTGTCCGAACGCAGGTTGAAAACATGTGGTGGTAACTGCCAATAATATGACAATGTATTTCTTGGTAGGCATGGCTGTTGAGAAAGTATTTTAAGACAATTGATTTTATCAATTGCGTTGAGCTTGTACTGACCATAATTTGAGTATTTGTTCACAGAATGATTGAGAACTGCTATGAATTAGGGGTTTATATTGTAGTTTGCTTTACAGCTAACACATGTAACCTGATTGGCGTGTGTTGTTATCATTTTGGCGGGTCATTCCCATTTCAGTTGTTTGTATTTATGTCTGATAAATTCCATTAAAAACCATATAAAACAATAAGTTGACTGTGGTATTCGCTGCTTCGTTTTAATACTTAATTAACGAAAAACAAATATTTAAGCGTACACGTGTAAATTTATATAAGTTTTACCCTTGCTTGTTTGCTTTAAAGACTTCATAATTCGCATTTGTTTTTAACTGAAGTGTTTAATGACTTACAACGCAGTGGTATTCCCTGGACAAGGGGCGCAAAAGGTTGGCATGGCCAAAGATTTTATTGAGCAGCATGAAGCTTCAGCACAATTGTTCGCTGAAGCCAATGATATTTTGGGTTTTGATGTTTATGAAATTTGTCATCAAGACAATGAACTGATTCATCAGACTGAATACACACAACCTTGCTTACTGACAGCTGAAGTGGCGATGTATAAAGCATTATCTCAAACACATGATTGGCAAGCTGATTATTTTGCTGGACATTCATTGGGTGAATATTCGGCTTTGGTGGCAGCAGGTGTGTTGCCTTTTGATGTGGCATTGAAAATGGTGGTCAAGCGTGGTCAATTGATGAGCCAAGCCACACAAGATGGTGCCATGACTGCCATCATCATGGATCAAATTCCATACCAAGCTGTGGTGGCTGAGGCCGCTCAATTTGATGTCGATGTAGCGAATGACAACTCTGATCAGCAAGTGGTTTTGAGTGGTCAAAAATCAGCAGTGGATGAGGCAACAGCTTCTTTGGCTGAGACTTATAATGACGTTCCTTTTCGTGCCGTTCCATTGACGGTTAGTTCGGCTTTTCATTCGCGTTGGATGCAGCCTTTAGAAGTGGAATACAAATACTTTTTAGAGACTTTTTCGGATCAAATATCAGTGCAACATTTGCCTAAAGTGGCTTCTAACTTTTTAGGTGGTTTTTACCCTGAAAACAAAGCCACTTTGATTGATGGCTTGGCCAAACAGTTAAGTGGCAGCGTCAAATGGCGTGACAACATGCAGTTGTTATCAGACAAACAAGTGATTGAAATAGGACCTAATAGACCTTTGCGCGGTTTTTTTAAAACCCAAGGGCAGGGCATTACTTCAGTCATCAACCTCAAAAGTGCGGCCAAAGCCTTCTCAGCATAAGCAGTTAAACGAACAATTAACCAGACAAAAAAACGGGACAAATCACCATGAACATATTCAACAACAAGCAATGGGCAGTTATTTTGGGCGGATCAAGTGGTTTTGGCTTGGCCAGTGCCAAAAAACTCAGCGAACAAGGCATGAACATTTGTATCGTTCACAGAGACCGTCGTGGGGCCATGCAAAGCATCAATGAATCATTTGAAGAAATCAAGGCCAACGGCACAGAGCTGATCACATTCAATGTGGATGCTTTATCTGATAAAGGCATGAACCAAGTGGTTGACGGTTTGAAAGTGGCGATGGGCACATCGGGCCGAGTCAGAATGATGTTGCACTCGATAGCTTTCGGCAATTTGAAATTAATTGCACCTCAACAAGGAAAAACTGAAAACGCAGGCTTATCAAAATTGGCAGCAACTTTGGGTGTTGAAGAAAGCAAGCTCAGTGCAGCTGTGGCTGAGTTGATTTCACAAGGAGGTGACGAACTGTTTCCTTTAGAAACCCCTGAATACAGCGACGTTTTGATTGAAGATGAAGACATGACACGCACCATTTACAGCATGGGTACCAGCATGTTGACTTGGACTCAAAAATTGTCCAGTAATGAACTGTTTGCCGATGACGCCCGCGTGTTGGGTTTGACCTCTGAAGGGAATACGGTGGCTTGGCGTGGTTATGCTGCTGTTTCCGCTGCCAAAGTGGCCTTGGAGTCGGTTTCTCGTTCGATTGCTGTTGAATTTGCGCCATTAGGCATTCGTTCAAATATCATCCAAGCCGGTGTGACTGACACCAAAGCACTTCAAGCCATTCCGGGCAGTGCGCGCATGAAGGCAGTGGCCAAGTTGAAAAACCCATTCAAACGTTTGACCACGCCTGAAGATGTGGCAGATGTGGTTTCATTATTAACTCGTGATGAAGCCCAGTGGATTAATGGTGCGTTGATTCGAGCCGATGGTGGCGAACAAATCGCTTCATTTTAAGGCCAAAATGATGAGTCAAAATAACAATTTATACATTCATGGCGCGGGCCATTATCATCCACAAAATGTGATTGACAATGCTTTTTTAGAAAGCTTGGGAATCGAAACCAATGACCAATGGATTATGGAACGGGTGGGCATCAAGTCGCGTCGAACGGTCATGAATTTGGATTACATTAAAACCAGTCAAAACCAGTTTTTAAATGAACGCGAGGTGCTCGAAAGCAGTGCCGAAATGGGGTGCAAAGCCATAGAAATGGCCTTGTCACGTGCAGGCGTCAGCAAGGAACAGGTGGGTATGGTAGTCGCCGCTTCGTGTGCACCAACTTATTCTTTGCCTGCCAATGCTTGTGTCATTGCACAACAAGCAGGTATCAACGCTTTGGGCATAGACATCAGTTCAGCATGCTCTAGTTTTGCAGCCCACATACATTTTTTATCGAATATGGGCGCATCAGCCATGCCTGACTATGTGGTTTGTGTGATTCCAGAAAGTTGGACCACGACTACAGATTTCAGCGACAGAAGAACCGCCGTGTTAATAGGTGATGGCGCCGCCGCAGTAGTTGTATCTAAAAAACATGTGGCCGATTTGAAGGTCAAACAAACATTCATGAAGTCAGATCCTGCTTCTTGGGAGAAAGTACAGACACCAACAGGTGGTCACTTTTATCAAGACGGTTTGTCAGTACAAAAGTTTGCCATCAAAAAAACCATGGCTACGTTCAAACACTTACAAAAATCTGAAGACAAAATCTTGAATCAGCACTATTTTATCAGCCACCAAGCCAACCTTTCTATGTTGAAATCTGTATGTAAGAAATTAGATATTCAAGATGAAAAGCACCTCTTTAACGTTGACGAATTTGGTAATTGTGGTGGTGCAGGTGCACCTTCTGTTTTGTCTCAAAACTGGGATGTTTTTAAAGCAGGAGATTTGTTGACATTGATTGTTGTCGGCGCGGGTTTGACCTGGGGCGGTATGGTCATAGAAAAAAGTGATGGAGCATTACAATGAAACTCAAATATGAAGATTTTTTAGCAAGAACCTCATTCAGCAAACAAGAACTGTTGGCTTATTCTTGGGGTGATTTGATTGAAGATGCGCCCATTGAAGGTTGTGGCCTGTTACCATCACCACCGATGTTGATGTTTGATCGCATCATTGAAATCAGCCACAAAGGCAAAAGGGGACGGATTGTAGCCGAACAAGACATCTCTTTGGATGATTGGTTTTTCCAATGTCATTTCAGGCAAGACCCTGTGCAACCGGGCTGTTTGGGAGTGGATGCCGTGTGGCAGTTGATTGGCTTTTATGCCATCATTCGCGGTGGCAAAGGCGCAGGCCGTGCTTTGGGTGCGGGTGCCATCGAGTTCTTCGGCCAAATCAGACCGCACAACAAAGTGGTGCGCTATGAGGTCGAAATCAAACGATTTTCCAACATGGCGGCGCAAGACGCGTCGATTGCTATAGGCTCGGCCAAGGTGTTTGTTGATGACCAAGAAATATACAGCATACAAGATGCCAAAGCCGGCATTTTCAAAAATATTCAATACACCAATTACCCACATGAAAGTGATCAGGCATTGGGAGGTAAGTTGTCATGAGTGGAGACATGAATGAAGACGTAAACAATGAAAACAAAGTCATCAAACCATTAACTGCTGAACAGGTTTTGGCTTTGGTGCCTCAACAAAAGCCATTCAGGTTCATAGATGAAATCATCAGCATGGATGAAGAGCACATTGTGGGCAGGTATACATACAAACAAGACGAAAGTTTTTATGCTGGGCATTTTCCAGGTCAACCGGTCACACCCGGCGTGATTCTTTTAGAAACCATGGCGCAAACGGGTGTGGTGGCTTACGGATTATATCTTTTGTCTTTAAAACTAGAAGCGTCGCAATTGGACCAATGGTTGACCTTATTCAGTGATGCTGAGGTTGAGTTTTCTCGTACGGTTTTGCCAGGTGAAACAGTCACCATCACCGCCAAAAAGGTATTTTGGCGTCGCATGAAGTTAAAAGCCGAAGTGGAGATGCACAATGAACAAGGTGAGTTAGTTACCAGTTGTGTGATTTCAGGTATGGGTGTAGCGAAAGCTCAGTAGTAGGTTTGATAGCAATGAATATGATGAATCAAGAGAGTGAAATGAAAATGGAAAAAGTGGTCATTACAGGTTTGGGCGTTGTGGCTCCTAATGGCAATGGTCTGACAGCTTATGAACAGGCTTTACGACAGGGTGTTTCTGGCATCAGACAACATGAACATTTGGCTGCTGCTAAGTTCGCTTGTCAGGTGGGTGGTATTCCTCAAGGCATCGATGAAATCAAACACAATTACTTGTCTGATGAGTCTTTGTTGGCGATGAACGATGCGATGGTTTTTGGTGCTATAGCCGCTATAGAATGTTGGCGTGACGCTGGCTTGCCAGAACCTGGAGAAGAAACAGATTGGAACACCGCTGCCATTATTGGAACTGGCATCAGTGGTTTAGATACCATTGGAGAAAAGTTGGTACCATTAACTGACGCTGGAAAAGTGAGGCGTTTGGGCTCAACCATAGTGGAACAAGTCATGGCCAGTTCAGCCAGTGCGAATATCGGCGGCTTACTCGGCTTAGGAGGTCAAGTAACGACCAATTCCAGTGCCTGTACAACGGGCACAGAAGCAGTAGCCAATGGTTACCACATGATCAAGCAAGGCTTGAGCCAACGTGTGTTAGTCGGTGGTACAGAAGGTGCATCCAAATACAGTTGGGCCGGCTTTGATGCCATGCGTGTTTTGGCACGCGGGTACAATGACGACCCTGAAAGTGCGTCTCGACCCATGAGTGCTTCGGCAGTGGGTTTTGTGCCTGGATCTGGCGCAGGTTTTTTGATGTTGGAATCATTGAGCAGCGCACAAGCCCGAGGTGCTCGAATTTATGCTGAAGTTTTGGGTGCTGATGTGAATTGTGGCGGCCAGAGAAATGGCGGCAGCATCACATTCCCTAATCCAGTTGGCGTACAGCGCTGTATCAAAACCGCCTTAAAACGTGCTGATATTAAGCCTGAACAAGTTGACTTGATTAATGGTCATTTGACGGCCACCATGGCTGACCCTTATGAAATCAAAAATTGGCAAGCCGCTTTGGGCTGTGAAGCCAGTGATTTGCCATTGATTAACAGCACCAAAAGCATGATTGGTCATGGTTTGGGTGCAGCAGGAGGTATGGAGTGTGTCGCTTCTGTATTGCAACTGGCCAAAGGTTTTGTCCATGGCTCATTAAACTGTAAAGATTTACATCAAGACATCGAACCTTATGCGGGATCAGTGGTACATGAAACAAAAACCATTGACGCCCAAATTTTAGCCAAATCCAGTTTTGGGTTTGGTGACGTGAACGCCTGTGTGTTGTTCAAAAAATACTGAAAAATAAACAAATTATTAAATAGCTAACCGGAGAAATACCATGAGTAATGAAATTTTTGAAAAAGTAAAAAGTATCGTAGCACCTTATTGTAAAAATACAGAAGCCTTAGAAGCCGCCACTGAAAGCACCAGTTTTTTAGGTGATTTATCTGTGAATTCAGCACGTTTGGTTGATATTGTCATCGACTTTGAAGACGAGTTTGACATCGAAGTGAGCGATGAAGAAGCTGATGAAATCCGTACCATTGGTGATGCGGTTAAAGTGATCAACGCCAAAATCTAATGATTGAAGTGATTCATACCCGCTCACAAACAAGGTTGGGCGGGGTTTGACAAAGACAGCATCACAATATGGTGAAACATCAGGTGGTTTGGGGTTATTGATTCAGCAGGTGGTCAGTTACTTGCTGTTCCCTTTGTTGTATTTGCTGTGTATTTTTTGGATGAAATTTGTTCGAAAATACCAAATCGAAAACATCAAAGACATCAGACGTCAATACCGTGAGATTTGCGAATCAACCCCACAAGGTTTGTTGGTTTGTCCCAACCATTTAACATTCATAGATTCCATGCTGCTTATTTGGGCCTTCGCATCACCGTGGTATTACGCCAAGCATTTTCGCCGATTGTGCTGGAATTTACCCAAAGCAGCTCATGTCAAAGAAAACTGGCTTCACCGTGTGGTGTGCTATTTAGGTAAATGTTTGTTGATTGAAAAAGAAGTTTCAGCATCAAAACAAACGATGATTCAAGCCAGTGCTTTGTTGCAAAAAGGGCACCACATCATGGTGTTTCCCGAAGGTACACGCAGTAACACTGGTCGCATCAATGATCAAAATTTTATTTATGGTGTGGGGCAGTTGCATATTGACAGTCAGTTGCCACAGGTGTTGATGGTTTACTTGCGTGGCATGCATCAAAAAACGGCCACAAAATTACCAGTAAAAGGCGAACACTTCACTGTTGAAATGAAACTTGAAAGTATCCAAAGCACACAAAAAGGTCGACGTGCCATGCGTGATGTGGCGAGCCAAATGATTGAATCATTGAAACAATTGGAAGCCAATTACTTTACTCAGAATAAAGATTAAGGCTGATGATAGGCAATGACATTGTTGACTATTCGGTTGATGAAAAAAAGTATTTAAATCAAAGATATGTGTCTCGTTGTTTAAGTCAATTAGAGTCTAATTTCTTGGTTCAAAACGGTAATAAGAACGCTTTATTTTGGACTCTTTGGGCTTGTAAAGAAGCGGCATACAAGGCGTACCAACAGCAACATTTATCTTGCAAATTTTCGCCACCAAAGTTTGAATTGTCAGAAACTACATTAATTGCGTTATCCAAACATGACATGAAGTCTGTCTTTCAAGGTGAAATCCACTACCAATCCCATTCTCTGAGTTTTCAACTCACTTGGCCAGCTCTTGATGTGGTGCATTGCATTGCCGCTCAAAACCTTACATCAATCGAGCCATGTCTTGTTGCCATAGAAAACAATCACGCAGCCACAGATAACATCAAACAATCACATTTCACTCGAACCTTGGCTAAAAAGTTATTGATGGAGCAGGGCATTGATGCTGAAATCTTCAGGCCAGAACTGGATATGGGTCATTATAGAAAACCAGGTCCGCCCATTTTGATTGATAATACCACCAAAACAAAACGCAAAGAAAGCATCAGTTTGTCACACGATAAAACTTGGTTGGCTTTTGTTGTATCCAAAACATGACTTTCATATAAAATAGCTGTTTTAAGTACTATTTCACCATGCTCAATATTCCTGACAGTGAACGTTTGATTTATCGATTTTTAACTCAAAATGACACCGATTTATTGTTTGATTTAGACCAAGATCCAGAAGTCATGAAATACATCAATGGCGGGAAAGTGTCCACCATGGAAGACTTAACCCAAGTCATGTTGCCCAGAATGGCCAGTTATGCCGACCAAAGCAAGGGCTGGGGTTTGTGGGGTGTGTTTACCAAAGACAATGCAGCATTCATAGGTTGGATATTGGTTCGTCCAATGGATTTCTTTTCTGATAATCCCAAATGGCAAGATTTAGAGTTGGGATGGCGCTTTAAACAGTCTTCATGGGGTAAAGGTTATGCGACAGAGGCTGCAATTGCTGTAAAAAACACTTTAGAGACCACACAGCAAATAACGCACTTCACTGCTTTGGCATTTCCAGATAACCAAGGATCTATCAACATCATGAAAAAACTGGGCATGACTTATGTTAAAACTGACATACACAAAGACCCCTTAGGTGATGACGAAGTGGTTTACTACCAGCAAAGCATTGAGTAATTAAAGTCAATTACTCAATGACTTTATCTTAGGTCATTTTCAGCACTTGGCTGGCAAACCCGCTACCGGCTTGGGTATATACATTGAAAACCGTATCAACGCCTGCAGCTTTATAAATTTCTTCGTGATCAAAATACCTCGAAGTGGCAGCTATTTGACCATCGTAATGGAGTGTTTTCAATTGTTCAATGACAGACAAAGCTGCTTTGATGTTTGGTAAGGTTATCATTACCATTTGCAACTGATGATTCTCTAAAACACGATCCCAAAAATCTGCATCAGAAGGGTCGCCGACAATGGCTTGTCGACCTTTACTCAATTCAGTTTCAACAACTTCAGCATCAATGTCTATACCCACCACTTCATCGCCTAATTGTTCATGCATGTGATCATAGGCGCCACAGCCTACACGACCTAAACCGATAATGACCACCTTGGCTCTACTGATATCAACGGCCTGGTCATCCGGTAAGCGTATTTGCTTTTGAAAACGCAGCCAAAAATGACGGTAAACTTTGAAGTGTTGGTGTGCATTCGCATTGAGCAACGCAGCGGTAATTTGTGACAAGCTCATCGCCACAGCAATGATAATCAGCCACTCTGGTGTTAGCCATTGATTTGTCACACCTATGGCCGCTACTATCAAGCCAAATTCACTGTAGTTGCTTAAATTCAAAGAGGCCAAGACACTGGTTCTGGCACGTAAGCTGAAACGACTGAACAACCAAAAAAATAAGCCAGTTTTAAAAGCCACCAAGATCAAAAGCAAGGCAGCCATCCAGATACTGTTCCATGTTAAAGTTCCAGTTAAACCAATTGATATGAAAAAGCCCAATAAAAACAAGTCTTTGAATGCCATCATTGTTTTGGCCAATTCTTCTGACTTTTTAAGTGGCGCCAATAACATACCCACAATCAATGCACCCAAGTCACCTTTCAAGCTCACCAATTCGAACACTTGTGCACCACCCAGTGCCAAGAAGAACCCAAAAAGCACCAACAATTCGCCATGGCCAATTTTATTTAAAACCCTTGCAATAAGTAGCCTCATTGGCCACAAAAGCAACAAAGCCAAAGCCCAAATTGATGGAACCTTTCCAGTAGAAAAAGCCAGAAAAACAACGGCAAAAATATCCTGAATGACCAACACACCAATCGCTATTTGACCGTGTCTGGATTGATACTCGCCTTTGTCTTCTAATATTTTAACAACAAAAACCGTACTAGAAAAACTCAATGCAAAGGCAATAATGACCAGCGTGTTATCACTCAGGTCTTGTAGTTGACTGAAGCCGCCCCAAGCCAATAATTTAAACAAACCAAAAAATACTGTCACGACCAGGGCAGTGTGTAAACTGGTAACAGCCCAGATATGTGGCTTGATTAAAGATTTGATATTGATTTTCAGGCCAATGGTAAACAGCAGTAAGGTGATGCCAATATCAGATAATTTATCAAACAAGGCAGCATCAGCATGCGGAAAATGCTGTATCACAAAACCCGCAAGCAAAAAGCCCACCAATGGGGGCAATTTGATTTGTTTTGCGGTCCAGCCAAATAAGAAAGCCACAGCAATCCAGCTGACGTCACTGAATGCTATGGCCACACTTGAAAAATGCATGAATTACGTTTTAGCTGTGTAGCATAAAAACGGGGATGTCAGCTGAGAACAGCATGTGTTCAGTCACACCACCAAAAATCACTTGGCGCAGGCGACTTTTACTGTATGCACCCATAACCAATAAGTCTGATTCTGACTCTTTATAGGCTTTAACCAAAGCAGTAGCATCTTTTTTGCTTTTAAGTTTGATGTGATTGGCATTAATGCCATGCATGGTTAAGTATTGTTTCAGGTGTTTGACCTTAGGTCCCAGCCTGTTTTGAGTGCCATTGGACATGATGGTAACTTGGTCTGCTTGTTTGATTAATGGCATTGCTGCGGCCACAGCCCGTGCAGCTTCTGGACTCTGATTCCAAGCGATACAAATTTTCTTGCCGACTGTTTTTGTGGGTTTTTGAGGTAAAATCATCACAGGTTTGGCTGAATTTAACAGTGCTGACAGCATGAATTTACGCGCCACTTTTCCACCTTTTTTAGGGCGAGAAACTACAATCATATCAGTGACGGGACCTATGATTGAAAACAGTTTGTCCGGAGAGCCTGTTTTGGCTTGCCACAAAGCCACAGGTGCTGCGCTGGCTTTTTTCTTGAACACATAGCCATGCATATCAGCCAATCTAGCAAATAACTTTTCAGCACTTTGTTGGTTATTTTCGCTATCTGATGGATTGTTTTCGTCCCCATTGACCATTTCAGAAACTGCTTCTGGCAAATTCACAGCACTTTCTCTGTGAGCGCGCAAATGATATCCCATCACAGCGGCATCCAAACTTTGGCTCAATTCAAAGGCTGTGTTTAATGCCACAGCACACTCAGGTCTGTCAATAACAGGTACACATACAACTTTCATTTCTTTCTCCTAAAAACATTTGAATGACATGTTTAAGCTTATATTTTTGTTAAAAAATAAGCATTTGATTTAAATCAACAATTAAAAAATACGCTGCCATTTTAACATTATTTAATGCCGAATTAGCTGCTCTTGAACCTGCTATGTATCACCATTTAAAACTGACTCTAAAATTAGGTAATAAGGGCAGTTGGTTTTTAGTATTGACAGCTAATATACCTTCGCTTAGGTAATAATCAGTACAACATGGGTTGTTGGTATTCAATGCATTAGTCAGCTGAATTTCAGCTTGCCACCGGCCTAATGAAGATTGCCACGATCGAGCTAATTTCAAGTCAAGTTGATAAAAATCTTTGAACATCGTTTTGTTGCGTTGTCCAATAAAAAGAACATCATCCATTTCAGTATGTTCGACTATCTGTGTTCTAGGCCAGCCATTGTGAAACTTAGCGTTTACACTCAAACGCCATGACTTGACAGGGACGCTGAGGAATACATTGAATGCGTTGCGTTGATTCCAACTTCTTGGTACTGAGACTGATTCAAATTCATCTTTAACATCACTGAAAGTATAGCTGGTTGACCAATTTATGTTTTTATAATCGCCCTTTAATGTGAGTTCTAAACCTGCTGCCTTGGCATCATCAGGATTGATGCGAATTCTGTCATAGAATAAATCGGGTAACACATGAAAGCCATTGAACATGTTTTCATAATAAGGGTGGGTTCGACTGTATTTTTTGTAATACACCTCACTGAGGAATGACCAACGCTTGGTGAACTGGTGGTTGAATTCTAAAACCATCAAGTCAGCTGATGCCGGTTTAAAATAGGAGGGTGCACTGTCTTCTAATAGCAGTTCATCGATGTGCTGGGTTTGTTGATGCCGACCCATGCCCAAATGCCAAGAAGTTTTGTTGTTTGGAAAATAAGCCACATTCAACCGTGGGCTTAATGAGCCACCACGAACCCATTCTTGGTTATGGTAATGTACGCCTAAATCCATGGTCCATTCTTCATTCCATTGATAACGGGCATTGGCATAACTTTTTATAGAGACACCATGTTCTTCAAAATGAAATTGCCTGTTGTATTCATGATTCAAGCCCAAGGCTTCTGGTAAGGAACCATGATGATTGATGTTTCTGATTGAATCAATCTGTGTTTCTTCGGTGCTGACATCAAAGCCATAGTCAAACAATAAACGGGCACTAATTGTCCACTGGTGTTCAAATTTAATCCCTTGAAATTGGCTGAATATGTCTTCATTGACGCTGGCCTGACTGTTGTCGTCGGACAGCTGGCCTTGTCTTCTGTCATGACGTCTGCTGGCATAAGTTTGTAAGTGTATTTGGTGGTTGTCTAAATTGTCATAAATCCACTGAAACCAAAGGTTCTGGTCATGATAATCTGCAGAAGCTAGTTCATCGTCTTCGTCAATTTTTATTTCATCTCGAGAGAGCAACAAGTGTTGTGACATCTGCCAGTTTTGATTGATGATTTGAGCTGCTTTAAAATACCCGTCATCATATTCGGGACGAACACCCACACCTTTAATTAAATGTTTGTCTATGAATTGTCCACCCGTTCTCAAAGCCATCATGTAATATCGATCTTGATCAGGATTTTGGTATCTTAAAGTGTATGAACTGGTCAATAAACCCAAGTTGACTTCTTGATTTGGTAGGTCATTCCATTGGTTGCTGCTGACATCTAAAACAGCGCTCAATCTCCCTCCATATTTGACAGGAAAAACCCCGCTGTAATAGTCAATTGAATCTACTACAGTGTCATTGATTGTTGAAAATAAAGAGAAAAAGTCTTTGAAATGATAGGGGTTTCTTAATTCTCGGTTATCCAGCAAAACCAATGATTCATTTAAGTTTCCACCTCGTGTGTGAATTTTTCCACTTATACCATCACCGGCACTGCCAGTCATGTTTTCAGCAGCCCGAAGGGCGTCATGATTAAAAGAGACTTGGTTTGCCAAATCTTCACGAGACAGGGGTTTCAAACTGTTTTCATACAATTGAAAACTGACCAAACTGGAAGACACCCTGATGTGTGACAACGCCACAGGCAACGGATTTAAGGCTACTTTTAAAAACATGGTTTTCCCTTGTTTTATTTCAGCTTTCAATTGCTTATGGTAATAGCCAGTGGCACTTATTATCAAAGTGTTATCAGCTCCAATAGGGTTGGTTAAAACGATACTTTGTTGCAGGCTTTGTTTTTTTGACTGACCAGATAATGAGGCCCAGAAGGATTGAATTTTATGGCCACTTTTGGCGTCATAGGCATGAATTAATAAGGTTGAAATTGGCTGTTTTTGAATGGGCCTGATCACGTAAACTGTTGTGCTTTCTTGAAGGATTGATTCCAGTGACAGCTTAAGTGGCAGCAGGGCTTTATTCAGGCTTTGAATGTTTGGTTGTTCAGTGTTTTTTTGATTAATATACAGGGGTTGGTTGAGTAATGAGTCAGTTAAATAGTCACTGCTGTAAAATATACCTTCACCCGATTTATTATAAAAATCAATCCATTGAATCAGTGTTTTTAATTCAGCAAAGGAAGGTGCTGGAACTAAAACCAGAAAGGCAAAACACAAGCAAGCTCGAACAGCTGTCATCATTGATAAAAACGACAAAAAAAACAATTTTAATTTGCTTGGGCTGTGATTTGCAATACTCCATTTTTAATGTGGTAAAAATATTGGGTTGATAAAAACACTGTTTTGATGGCTTGTTCAGCATTCATGTTTTTGATGCTGCCATTTAACTTGACACGTTTGGTTTGGCTTTCTAATTGGTTCCAGTCAACTTGGATGCCGGTTTGGTGTGCGTACCATTCTACAAAGTCATGCAGTGACTTTTGGTTTAACTTAAATTCAGCCTGTGCTTTGAAAGTCCAGTCCCAAATAGGATCGTTTGCAGCAATCGGGCTGATCCCACTATTTTCACTGTCCATCAACTGTATTTTTTGTTGACTGTTGAGCACTTCTTCAACAGCGTGGTCATTTGAAACTTTTACTTTACCGGACCTGACAGCCACATCAACTTGATCAGCTTTCGCATTCACTAAATACCGTGTACCTATGTGTTTAATTTTCCCGTATTCGGTTTCAATGGTCAGCGGCATCGCTTTAAATGCA
Organism: Marinicella rhabdoformis; assembly: GCF_009671245.1. Taxonomy (NCBI): domain Bacteria; kingdom Pseudomonadati; phylum Pseudomonadota; class Gammaproteobacteria; order Lysobacterales; family Marinicellaceae; genus Marinicella; species Marinicella rhabdoformis. The sequence goes on along the minus strand of NZ_VTFS01000006.1, from coordinate 62,301 downwards.
CTGTCTGTGTCGTGGTATAACTGACCTTGTTTCAACTCTATAGAACCCGTACGCAAGATTAATGTGGTGTTGGCAGCCAGCCTGATTTCACTGTTATCGAGCAATTTCATTGACAGAAAACTGTCATCATCCGTTTGCAATTGTGTGCCCTGTTTTAATGGACTGTCACTGCGCAGTTCTTTAAATTTACCACCGATTTGCTGTATTGATACTTCACCCTGATATGCCGCAATAGATGCCAAAAACACAGGTTCAATTGTGGTTTTTTCTGTTTGATTGCGAAACAAAAGCAATGATGCTACCAGTAAGAAACTGGCTGCCATCGGCCACAAATATTTTTTATGTTGGGCTTGTCTGGCCTTTTTGTGTTTTTGAATTTGTTGCTGCCAATGTGCTTTCACAACAGCTTTACTCTCAGCACTTTTTTGTGCATCGGGTGTTGTTCTGTTACCTAATTGTGTTAACAACTCATCAGCGTGATTCGAACCTTTGCTGCCGCCTTTTTTGTTTTCAGCGTTATCCATGATGGTTTTCCGTATGACCAACTATCAGCGCCCTTAATGTGTCATGTTGCAGCATTTTATTTATCACTTGTTGAAAGGATTTGCGCGCTCTGGCCAATATAGATTGTGCCGCTATTTGTGTGGTTTGTAGTTGAGCAGCAATTTCATTGACACTCAAATCATCCACGTATTTCCATGTCAACACATTGCCATAATCTTTGGGTAAATGATCTAACACCTCTTCAATGATTTGTTTGAGTTGTAGGTTCATCGACAGTTGTTCCGGTTGTAATTGATCGTTCATGGCGATATTTTCCAATATGTTTTTCATCTCTTCAGTGTCGGCCAGAGGCTGAACCACTTGAGCCCTTCGTTTGTGTTTGACAAAATGTGCATGAATCAAACTGCGGCTGATTTGACACATCCAAGTGAACAGGGCAGCTTCTCCTCTGTAGTCAGCGATTTTCTCTAATGCTTTACACAAGGTGTCTTGTGCCATGTCATGTGCTAAATCATAGTCTTGATCTATGCGGCTCATAATAAACCTAAATATCCTCGGGTGGTATTCATCAAAAAAGTTATTGAATACCTTTTCATTCCCTTTCATTAAGGCTTTGGCCAGCTTTATATCCGCTTTATGCGTTTTCATCCACTTCATTATTAACAATTGTTTAACACTTAGAGGGCATCACATTCCTAAATCAATCGACTTATTTTAACTTATTTCATTTTATTTCATTTTTTGCGATTGATTTATGTGGCTGGCATGCTCAAAAAGTCACAAGCCAACTGATTTCAGCATGGCAAACAGCAAATATGCCACAAATTCTAGGCATTGGAGTGACTATGATAAACAAAACCATGGGCTTTTTACCCGCCAATAATTGGGCTTTAAATATAAAAAAAGCAGCACCCAAAAATACAGTCCAATCCAAAGCCACACCTTTTACCCAAGGCATTCAGTTGATGCTGGTTTCTCCTGTTGATGAAGCAAGGGGACGGGTTGAATCATTTATAGCCAATGGATACCAAAAGCATTTTAATGCCACTTTGGTTGAGTTTTTTCCTGTGATTCTGGCCATCAAAGAAATCGATAGTGGTCATATTCTTGGCGCGGTTGGTTTGCGTTATGCCGAAGGTGACCAGCTGTTTTCAGAAAAGTATTTAATGCAAAGTATCGAGTCATTGATCTCAGTAAAAGAAGGGCAAAGTATTGATAGAAAAGAAGTGATAGAACTCGGTCATTTCATTGTTTCAGAAACATCAAATGTAAACACGGTGATGCCATTGGTGGCACAGTTTTTGAAAAGCTTGGATGTTAAGTGGGCTATTTACACCCTGTCTCGACCCATCAAAATAGCATTCAAGAGAATGGGCATTCAACTGACTCACCTGCAACTTGCTGATCCTGAAGCGCTCAGGCACAGCAAAACAAATTGGGGTAACTACTATGATTTCAAGCCAGCCGTGTATTACTCAAGTATTGAAACCAACATGAACACATGATGACCCTGAATGTACCCATGACAAATCACCTCGGACATAAAGTGCTGACAGCCATGCAGTCATTGGCAAAACAAAGCCCAGATCAATGCGCGGATCAACATGTAGATCAACGGCTAAATCAAAGACTGGTAATTCACCTTGATAACAGTGAAGCATGGTTGCAGATTGATGCTTATGCCACTGAATTAGATTGGGTCATAATCCCTGTGCCTTATTTTTTTTCAATCAGCCAAATTCAACATTTAATCCAGCAAGCTGGCGTGTCCGCCATAGTCTGTGATTCGCGCGCGTTGCCTTTATATCAACAGCTTGGTTTTCAGCTTGTTGAGGCATGTGAAAGTGGCCTTTATTTATTACACAAAACAATTACAGAACTGCCCAAATTACCAGAAGGTACTCACAAAATCACCTACACATCTGGCACCACCAATGAACCCAAAGGGGTCTGTTTAAGTGAAGCCCATTTGGCAAAAGTAGGGCATTCATTGGCTCAGGCGACGCGTGAATTAGGTTTGACCAAACACCTCAGCTTATTACCATACAGTGTACTTCTTGAAAATATGGCCGCCACTTACGCGAACCAGTTTGCGGGCTTGGAAATCATCAGTTTACCGTTGAGCCAAATTGGCATGACTGGTTCAGGAAAGCTGGACATTGTAACCATGACCGCTGCCATTGTTGAACACCAAGCTGACAGTTTGATCATGATGCCTCAAATGCTCAAAGAGTTGATCAGTTACTTGACAGCGCATCCCATAGATTTGGGGTTTATCAAATTTATTGCAGTCGGTGGTGCTGTTTGCTCACCCCACTTGATTCAATGCGCTCATGACATGGGTTTGCCCGTTTATCAGGGTTATGGCATCAGCGAATGTGGCTCTGTTATTTGTTTGAATACTGAAAAAAATGCCGTTTATGGGGTGGGTAAAGCTTTACCTCACTGTGATATTCAGCTCGCCGAAGACGGTGAAGTGTTGGTTAAGGGGCCAAGATTTTTAGGTTATTTGGGGTGTTCAGATTATTTGATTCAAGGGCACAGCAAAAACCACAACAACTACTTTTCCACCGGAGACATAGGAACAATAGATAAAGCAGGTCATTTGAACATCACAGGCCGAAAGAAAAACACCATCATCAATTCTTTCGGCAGGAATATTTTACCTGATTGGCTGGAAGGTGAACTGTTGGCCATACCAGGGGTGCACCAAGCAGTGATTTATGGAGAAGCCAAACCTTTCCTGACTGCACTTTGTGTGACTCAATTAAGCAAACCAAAATTACAGCAAGCCGTTGATCGGCTTAATCAGACACTTCCTGACTATGCCCGAATCATCAAAACCATAACCATCGAGCCTTTCACCATTCAAAATGGTCAGTTGACCAGCTCAGGTAAAACCAAACACAAACAAATTTTTAAAACTCACAAAAACACATTGGAGAAAATTTATGCAACACGCACTGAAATCATTAGCCAAGCCATTTGAAAAGTTATGCAAAGCAACAGCAACTGAACAACAACAACTATTGTCACTGCCAGTGATACAACAAGCCACTCAAGGTGACATCAAATTAGAAACTTATGTGGCATTCTTGACTCAAGCCTATCACCACGTGAAGCACACGGTGCCATTATTGATGCTGACGGGTAGTAAAATTTCACACCAAGATGAATGGATCAGAACAGCCATGGCCGAATACATCGAAGAAGAGATTGGTCATGAACAATGGATTCTAAATGACATCACGGCCTCTGGTGGTGATGCCGCCGAAGTCAGGGATTCAGAACCTGCTTTTGCGACCGAAATGATGGTCGCTTATGCTTATGATTCCATTAACAGAATAGGGCCGTTGACATTTTTAGGCCTGGTCCATGTTTTAGAAGGCACCAGTGTATTACTTGCTACACATGTGGCAAACAGTGTAAAAAACACTTTAGGCTTGCCTAATAAAGCATTCAGTTACCTTTATTCACATGGAGATTTGGATCAAGGTCATCAAAAATTCTTTGAAGATTTGATTAATAAGCTTTCTGAGGCACAATTGTCAGAGGTCATCAAGTCGTGCAAAAAATTCTATCACCTGTATGCCGGCATATTCAGGGGGCTACCAGTATCATGAGTTTCAATTGGAAAAATCAAACCGTGGTCTTAACAGGTGCTTATGGTGGCTTGGGTCATGTGTTGGCTGAGGCTTTGTCGGAGCAGGGTGCTGACTTGGTGTTACTAGGCCGTGATTCAAATAAACTACAGCAGTTACAAAGTGCATTGAAACACACCTCAGATGTTGTGGTGGGTGACATTTCAGATAGGACCACAACATCCGCTTTAAAAACACTGCTCGAAAACAAACAAAGTCCTGAGCACATGCTGATAAATAATGCTGCGCTAAGTGATGCTAGTTTTCTTAATAACAGTGACGAAGCTGATATTGAAAATGTATTAAAGGTCAATTTATTGACACCAATCGTTTTATCTAAACAGCTGATGCCGTGGCTACAACAGGCCGAACATGCACGAATAATTAACATCGGTTCCAGTTTTGGTGGCATAGGCTATCCCGGATTCAGTACCTATTGCGCAAGCAAATTTGGCCTCAGAGGCTTTACTCAAGCATTGAACCGCGAATTAATAAATACCACAGTCAATGCCCAGTATTTGGCTCCAAGGGCAATGGCAACTGGCATCAACACATCAGCAGTGAATGCCTTGAATGAGAAATTAGGTAATGCAGTGGACAAGCCTCAAAAAATTGCCCGGTGGATTATCAGTTCCATAGAAAAAAACCACAGTGAAAAGTTTTACGGCTGGCCTGAAAAACTGTTTGTCAAAATCAATGCACTGTTACCCAACATGGTATCCAAGGCCATAAGCAAAGACCAAAAAACCATCCAATCTTATTTAAACAAAAAGGTGAACTCATGAAAACCATTACACAACTGTTTTTATTCGGCATTTTGATTACAAATACCGCCACAGCATCATTAACTGAAGAAGTAAAGCAAATCCAATCACAATGGGCTGAAGTTAACTATTTGCCTGAAGGAGATGCCAAAGAAAAGGCATTTGAGCAGCTGGCACAAGCAGCCACCAAAGTGGCATTAAAAAAGGAAAACCAACCTGAAGCACTGATATGGGAAGGCATTGTTTATTCCAGTTATGCCGGTGCCAAAGGTGGACTGGGAGCTTTGAGCTTGGCCAAACATGCCAAAAAATCATACGAAGCGGCCATCAACATGAATGGTGATGTATTGAACGGTTCGGCTTACACCAGTTTGGGTGTGCTTTACAGCAAAGTGCCTGGTTGGCCGATTGGGTTTGGTAGCGATAAAAAAGCATTAAAAAATTTAGAAAAAGGTTTAAAAATGAATCCAAATGGCATTGATTCTAATTATTTTTATGCTGAATTCATGTTTGAAGAAGAGGACGACTATGTGAGAGCAAAAAAGCATTTGAAGAAAGCCCAAATGGCCGAACCACGGGCCGACAGACCGAAAGCTGATCAAGGCCGTCATAACGAAATTGAACAGCTAATGGCCAAAGTTGACGAAGAATTGAGTGACTAAAAATCAACCAATTTGTATTTGTTTCACTCAATCATGCGATTGAATTCTGGTTTTCTTTTTTTCCAAACTCAAATTGGTTAGAGCAATGTTAAGCAAACAAATGTCAATAATTTAAAAATAGTTCGATTGATTATTCACTTACATACGCTCTAAAGATTTGAGTCATATTAGATGGATAGTCAATTGAATTTATCACGAAAGAACAACTTGCAAAACAGGCTTGGAAATCGTATTGGAATTATAAAATTACAGCTGCCATTTAAATTTTTAATTTCTGCATTTTTTTTGCTCAGTTTTACAAGGCTAATTTTCACCACCATGTACGTTGATAGGTTGTCAGGTTTTAATGACTTAAGCCAAATCCTGTGGGGCGGTTTTCGCATAGATGTCGCTACTTTGTTTCAAATTTTAACGGTGCCTTACCTGCTGATACTTTTGTCACTGATTCTACCCAGGTTGACAAGTTTTGTTGATCGATTTACAAGGTGGTGGTGCTGGTCGTTTTTAATTATTTTGGTGTTAATGGAATGTGCCACACCTTCTTTTTTGTTTGAATACAACGCCCGGCCCAACCGTTTGTTTTTTGAATATTTGTCCAGTCCCAATGAAGTGGCTGGTATGTTGTTAAAAGGTTATTTTTTACAAATGCTTGTAGCTGTTGTGTTAGTAATCTCGAGTGCATGGCTGACCCGTTCTTGGCTTAAATCACATGACCCAATACATTCACAAAGAAGCATCAAAAACACACTTTTATTGCTGCTTTTGATCCCGGTGTTTTTTGTTGCCATACGATCAGGTTTTCAGCACAGGCCCATCAACCCAGCCATGGTCGCTTTCAGCCAAGATCGTTTGTTAAACACCTTACCGTTGAACTCAACATACAGTGTGTTATATGCCATCTACCAAATGAAAAATGAAGCTTCTGCATCTGAACTTTATGGCAACATTGATAGCGACAGAATGATAGAAATCATCAGGGCTAACATGACTAAACATGCTGTTTTTACAGATAAAAATCGACCCACTTTACACACCCAAAAAGCAAGCTTCCCTTTTAAAAAGAAGAACCTCATCATTGTTGTTGAAGAGAGCTTGGGGGCGCAGTTTGTTGGTTCATTGGGTGGCTTACCTTTGACGCCAAATATTGATAAATGGAAAGAGAAAAGTTGGTTTTTTAATAACTTATACGCCACAGGAACTCGTTCAGCCAGGGGACTTGAGGCCATCACCACAGGCTTTTTACCCTCACCAGCACGTGCAGTATTGAAACTGCCCAAAGCACAAAGTAATTTTTATACGATTGCTCAAAGTATGAGGGAAGCTGGCTATGAAAATAGTTTCATTTATGGTGGAGAAAGTCATTTTGATAACATGAAGGGATTTTTCTTAGCCAATGGCTTTGATTTTACTATTGATCAAAATGATTATAAAAACCCAGAGTTCAAAGGCAACTGGGGTGTTTCAGATGGGGACCTGTTCAACAATGCGATTGAATATCTGAATAAACCGTCAGATAAACCCAAATTCAGTTTGATTTTTTCTTCCAGTAACCACACACCATTTGAATACCCAGACAACAAGATTGAACAGTATGATAAAGAGAAGCATACCGTTAATAACGCTGTTAAGTACGCTGACTTTGCTTTGGGCAAGTTTCTGGACGAGCTAGAATCCAATGACATGCTGAAAGATTCAATTGTTTTGGTTGTTGCCGATCATGATGCCCGCGTGATGGGCGATGAGATGGTGCCCATCAACCGTTTTCATATACCTGGGTTCATCATCAGTGAAGAAGTAGGCCAGAAAGTAGATGATACCTTGGTCAGCCAAATAGACTTGGCACCGACATTATTAAGTTTATTGGGCATAGAAACCGCCACACCCATGATTGGACAAGATTTAACCCAAATTGAGGCTGATTATCAGGGCAGGGCAGTAATGCAATATGCTAACAACCAAGCTTATATGACTGAAGATCACATCGTATATTTACAACCCGAGAAAAAGCCCATCCAATATGCAATCAAAAGCGGAAACATTGACTTCTCTCAGGCCTTTATACCTGACGACACCGCATTGGCACATGCCCAATTTTCAAGCTGGGCATACAACAATGAAAAATATAGGTTGGTTGAGTAATTAAGGCTTTTATAATTATTTCAATGTAGTCACATCGCCTTTCAAAGCTACGCCAGATATGACCTTTGCCATAACAACAATAGAGGGGTGGATTTATTGGATTTAATTTTTTTGAACTCAGTATTTGTAATTTATTATTATGGTGCTAAGATTTAGAAAATTTACAAATTGTTATTCAAATACAAAAGTTTTATTTTGATTTGATGGCCTATATTAATCACACAACAAGAGAATCCATGAATACAAAAGTTTTTATATCTTCTATAGCACTGTTTGCTTCTTTTTCTTCATTTTCAAAAACTTATGACTGTATCGAAGTTAATGTATTTGAAGTTGATAGAGAAAATATTTCGTCACGTGCCTTTGCTAGAGCTGCTGAAATACCAGAAGAAACTTTAAACATAATTCAAACATACGTCCGTACTGAATTAAATATTGACAAAAATGGATTAGAAGCAAAAAAGGGAGCAGAAGATTTATGTCCTTCACAAAGTAGTGCTCTGGAATTGAAAGGCACTGTTTCTGATTACAAAAAAGGCAGCCGAGTTATGAGGTATATGGTTGGTTTTGGTGCTGGTAAACAAAAAATTCAAATTGAAGCTGAATTATATGACAAAGAAACAGGGGAATTATTAAAAAAAGACAGAGTTGTTGATAGGAAGATTGGTGGTTTAATTGGCGGAAGTGAAAACAAGGGAAAAAGAGACTTTGCTGAAAAAATGAATAACTTTGTACGTACTGCTTTAGGAATGAAAAGATCTAAACTATAACAAAAACATAGTTTAATTTAAGGTTTTGTAAATAAACGGCAAGGATGCTGTTTAAGCCCAATATTTGGATTACACCTTTTTATTAACTATATACAATCAGTTTAAGTTATAAAACAAAGTTAAACATCAAAACTCTAAAACCTATTGAGCAACAACACATATGAAATACATCATATCAACACTTGCTGTTAGCGTCCTCATTTTGTCATCAAATGCATTTGCTGGCACAGTTAAGCTAGAATCATCAGTTTTCGACAATATTTGTAAAGTCCAGGTCACTACAGGCTTAGAAAACAACCCCAAAAGTAAGCTGCTAGATACTTATGAAAATGTGGCCAAAGGATTTACTGTCTCTGGTTCTGATAGACTGTGTTACAGAAGGTCTAAAGAGCCTAATAATTGCCAATCACAATATACTGTTTGGACCTGTAAAAAGGTCAAAGGATCAGGAACTGGCACATTAAAACTGTCTTAACTGTTGTCATATTACAACCAAGATGACGTTAGCTATGAGTAGCTAATGATTTAATCAACCTTTCTGCTTTTCCCGCTTTCAGCACGCTTTTTGTTTTCGGTCTGTACATACACAGTATCGGTTGTTGCCATACTTGCATGGCCTAAATCTTCGGATAAATCTTTAAGTGCCCTGCCTCTTTCAACTTCCATACTGGCACCAGTGTGTCTTAACCAATGTGTGGTTGCTTCTTTTAACTTTCTGGCGTGAGTAGGGGAGACAGACCTGCTCATTTTTTCATAGGCATGATCAAATGATTGTTGAACCAAACGCCTTAAATGACGAGAAGTCATACCGCCCTGCCCACGGATTTTTTCTACCATCACACTGCGCTCATCGCTGATTGGTAACGATGATAATTGACGTGATTCACGGTAACGCTTCAAATAATGTAAAAAGTCTAAAGGAACAGATACATCTCTGATTTTCCTGCCTTTTCCGTAAACCCTTAACCACCAGTTATCATCGTGATCTTGCCAAAAATGACCCATTTCAGGGCTCCAGGAAGGACGTTCAGACAACTCTGAAATCCTTAAAAACAATACTTTTAATGCAGCAATAATAAACAAATTACGTTCATACAAGGGATTCTCATCAGCCATTTCTGTGGCTGTATCCAGCACAAATTGCCATTGGTCTTCAGTCAGTCGCTTAGGTTCTTTGATTTGTGATTCTGTGATGAAGTGTTTGCAGTCCTTTTTAGCAATTTGTGCTGGATTACCCAATACAAAATCTTCACCCATCAAATAATTATAAAATGAAATAACAGCTGTAAATGTCGATGTCAGTGTCTGTTGTGACGGCTTGTATTGTTTTTTCTCTATGACTTTATTGGCTTGGCTTTTGGGAGCTTGTATTTTAAAAGGACGCCAATCTTTATTTGATTCAAAATAACCATCATTAAATATAAACCTGTCGTTGTTGTGTGTCGCTATCCACTGAACTGGCGGTTTCCAGCAAAAATCTGCATAATCTAAAACGTCAGACTTTTTGTACTCATCAATTGGTTTTTCCTTGATAAAGCATGCCCACAATAAAAATCGTTCAACTTCATTCCTAAAACGTATGTATGAGTGTTCCGATTTATTTCGACCAATGTATTCAAGATATTGTTTTCCCCATTCAAAATGTTCACGTTGCCATTTATTCATTTCATTTAAGAGTGAATGTAATTGAGGATAGTCATTCAAAGCTATTTGTTTTAGTTCTGTATAAACTGGATATAAAGGAACTGGTTTAAATAAAGACATTATGTAATTGATATATAAATATTAATACCAGCTTATTATATACTGACATTTACACTATGTCCAATACTAAACGGTATCGGACATAGTGAGATTGTTTAAGCTTAGGCATCGCGATTGGTTGGAGGTACAACTAAAACACTAAACATTTCACAACTAACCCACTAAACTTACAACTAACCTACTAAACTTACAACTAACCTACTAAAATAAAACACCGGCTGTAGACGTCAAACTAAACATTTGAATTTATGACTCTGATAAGCCTTAGTTTCCAATTGACCCTTGAATTTTTTGTTCAATATAAAATCAAGTAATCATCAATGATTAAATTATTACCGAATTCGTGGTTTCTTTCGTCAGAATATCCTCTGGGGTTTCATACAACTTGTGTTTCTTTAATTTTATAGTTTGAGCTGCTATGCAAGTGACCATATATCAACGCTCGTGGATTATGTTTTACTATTTCATTTTCTAAATTAGAAGCATACGCAGCAATAATAACATTATCTCTGTAATGATCAGGCAATGATCGCAAGCAAAATGAGTAACCACAATGTTCTTTTGACCTTCTAGTTCATTCAATTTATTTGAAAGCCAGCCTAACGATTTTGTGAATAGCAAAAATATCTATGGAATATATTTTCCAAAATTTTGGAGAAAGTCTAATTTTCTTTTAGTCTGTCATTACTTGCTGACATTGGTAACCATCATTATGTAGTGGTCAAGTAATTTTGGCCACGGTTTTAGATTCAAGCCAGTATTTCGTTCTGACTCATTAGGTGTCAAACCATCATTATTTACATAAGGCCTTACGTTGCAATAGTATCCAACAATGTAGTTGATTACTGATTGTTTTGCTGCCACCAAAGAAGCATAGCCTACTAATGACATCCATTCTGTTTTATAACTCCTGAAGAACAGCTCCATTAGACTATTATCCCAACAATTACCACGCCTGCTCATGCTCTGAGTTATTTGGAAACGCCACAACAATTGTCGGTATTTGATGCTGGTGTAATGGCAACCTTGATCAGAATGAAACATAACGCTTTGAGGGGCTCCTCGTTGCTCATAGGCCATCGTGAGTGCAGCTGCTGTCAAATCAGTGTTGGGCGAATAGCTCATAGCCCATCCAATTATCTTGCGTGAGAACAAATCCATCACCACAGCCAAGTAAGCCCAGCGGCTTCCCGCCCAAACATAGGTCACATCGCCACACCAAACTTGATTGGGTGCCGATACATTGAATTGGCGGTTCAGAAGATTTGGTATGCATATGTGTTCTTTGGTTGCTTTTTTATAGTTATGCTTTGGCAGATGTATTTGTCGATACACCATCAATGTGATTTTTAATTAACTGGTAAACTTCGTTTGGTTTTGCAGGCCTTGCTTCGGAATGGCTTCTTAGATATGGAACATATGAATTTGTATAATAAACAGGCTCTGGACCTTTCTTAATTTTAATTGCCAATAGAACATGGCTACCTATTACTGCAAACTCAAATTCTGGAGTAACGCTTGGGAGAACACAGCCTGTACAAATTTTCTCTATTCTCTCAACCAAATTTTTTCTGGTTGCTTGTTGATGTGCATTTTGAATGCCTACAATCTGATCATTGTCATCAACACCAATAATAATCATTCCGTCGTTTGATGTTGCAAAAGAAGCGATTTCCTTGGCCATCCTCTCATTCCGCTCAAGAATCTCTTTGAAATCAACGAATTGATTTTCTCCTTTCGAAATTATTTCGGGTAGTTGAAGAGATAACTCTTGGTTGGCCCAATCGGGGAATTTATTATCATTACTTTTCTTCATTTGGTATCCAGGGAATTTCAAATATTTTCTTCCAATGGTATTGAAATGTGGGATTTAGGCTATCCATTGACTGTGCATAAAATAAGACGTTATATTTACAATAAATCTTGTCTAGAATTTTTAAGCAATTGTCGATATCTTCGAAAGTAGGCAATTTTTTTGAGCCACGTTTATCAGAGTGGGCAATGAATCTATCAGCATAGCTCTCAACAAGTTCAGTTGATTCTTTAAAGTCTTGAATATCTGATAACACCATATTTTTTGAAACATGTTGATCATTTGGGTTTTCACAGAAAAGGTCGAAATGTTCATCTGCCAAAAATGCTATTGAGCTATCGGAATAAAGCTCAGTATAGTTTTCTCGATACATCAAATGTGGTGCTTCTGAGATTTCGGTTAACAGACGTACTATGGATATACTTTGTTTATCATTCTTGATTTGCCGTCTTAAGCCCATAACAATTAGTGCTATATGTGAATCATTCATATAACGATAAAAATGATTGTCCTCATGTAGCTCAGCATTCTCGTTTATGATTTCAATCACATCTTTAAACATGGATCGGTACATAACTAAATTTTGGGCTTCAACTTTGATTCGTTTAAGCCAACTTTTCCATTTTTCAATAGTTTTAGCTCCATCCATATTTCCTTCCTTTATTTTTCTAGCGATATGTATCTGTAAAAGGTGGCTCTCGATATTTCTAGTGATGAACAAATTTCATTGATTGACAATGATTTGTTTTTATTCATTTCTTGGGCCATTCTAACTTTTGGGTCATTTGCTGACTTCTTAGGCCTGCCACCGAGCCTACCTCGAGCTCTTGCTGCTGCCAGACCTGCATTGGTTCTTTCTTGAATTAATCTGCGTTCAAATTGAGCCAATGCTGAGAAAATGTTAAACATCAGCTCTCCTGATGCAGTGGTGGTGTCAATGGCACCGTCTTGGACAGATTTAAAACCAATGTTGTTTTCTAAAAGAGACTCAATCAGGTTTACCAGGTGTGACATCGATCGTCCTAACCGGTCAAGTCTCCATACAATCAGTGTGTCACCAGATTTGAGCTGTTTAAGACATTGGTCCAATCCCGGCCTTGAACTTTTAGCTCCTGATATTTTGTCGGTGAAAATGAATTCTTCAGTACAGCCAGCTTTTTTTAATGAATCTATTTGCAGATTTAACTCCTGGTCATCAGTTGAAACCCTGGCATATCCGATTTTTTTACCCATTTTCTCAATAAACCATAAAAATAAGGGTATATGATACTTTAATTATTGAGATGTGTATATGAGACTTTTAAGTTACCATATTTTAGAATTTAACATCAAGGAGAGTCATGTATCAAAAAACGAACGTTAATTGATACATGACAAATCTACCTCAGTATATTCAAAAGTTAAAATACATAGATAAAGCCGAGTCCTACTTCGGCTTCGTAATCATTACGCGTGATGGGGCTGTCTTTGATCTCGCTGCTGCCATAATGTTCATACACGGCTTCAGCAAAGATTTGCCAGTTCTCACTCAGATAGTGACGGTAGTTGTAGTTAATGCCTATGGAACGGAAACCTCCATCCAATTCAGTTGCGGCCAAGCCAGAAGCTGCCGCTTGTTCGGTAGTGATACCAAATTCGCGGTTAGCATAGTCCTCATCATGGAAGGTGATACCCACGCCAAGTTCAGACCCACTGCCGTCATTTTGACTGCCAAACCGCATACCACCGCCCAGCAACAAGAAGTTTCCTTCATCGCCAGCCAATAAGCGGCCATCGAACCAATAACGCCAATCGGCATCCAACGCTTTACGTACTTCAAACACCAATTCGGTGCTCTCTTCGGTGTCGCCAAGACCATCTAAGCGACCATCATCTGAGTCATTTTCTTCACGGCCTTCTTCAAAGGCCAAAGTGGCTTGCAACAACCAAGTATCATTTCTCAAACCGCGCCAACCGATAGCTTCGCCAGCAAAGAAAAACATGTTGTTGCCCGTACGGTATTGAATTCCACCTGCCAAATCAGGTTCAACCTCAAACTCATCAGAGCCCTCATAAGCTGACTCATACTCAATACCTAAGCCCAAGCCAAACCCCCAGCCTTCACCGTCAGTGAAATCAAAGATCGATGGCAGTGGTACCATCACTTCTCGGTCTGCTTGTGCATAAGCCAATTGAGAAAAAATCATTGAGAATATAATGCAATATAAGTAGTTCTTAAATTTATTCATTTCGTGCCTCCGAAATTATATTGTTGATTTATTTATGTGAAAAATCTGTTTAAAAGCAGCATAAATATAAGCGGCTTGTAATGTAATCACTACAAAAGGCAACTACTTTTAATACTATACTCTTAAAAATCAAATTGTTACAGTTAAAACGGATTGTTGCGAATAGTTACGGTTTAAAGCAGATGAATATTAATCAAACCGTAACTTTTGGTAAGAATCCGCCCGCTGGTCCTTACAAATGAAATCTAAGGGGTGATTTAACCAAGTCTTAAATTGATTTTGGAAGAAAGTAATATTCACTGCCTTCATGCCCAGCATGTTTGATTGCTGTGTATTCAGGTACTTGAGGCACGCCTGTTAATTTAGAACGTAAACGGACTTGTTGCTCCAATGATTTAAACAAACGATACCCTTCCATCACACCTTCATTTTCATTCAACACATCTAACAATGCGGCGGCAAAAATGGAATGCCCATTCCCACCAGAATCCAGTACTGGTTGCAAACCACCAGATGTCAATACAGTTCTCGCTTTGACACGTGAGGTGAACAACAAATCATTCTCCTCAACCTCATCAGGGAATGGCCTGATAGCTGAACCTGACATGGTTCCTGAATAACATGAATCGGCGATTACCATCACATGCTTGGCATTCATACTCGACATAAATTGGGTGATTGCATCATTGCTGATCCATGTTTTTTTGTCATTCAAGTCAGCATCAGTAGGTATCCAATACCCTTTTTGGCGCTCATCAATCAAACCATGCCCAGCATAATAAACAATTAAATTATCAAATTTACCCAGTTTCTCTTGGTATTCTGCCAAAGTTTGTAAAATGTCAATGTGGCTGGCATTTTCTAAAACTTTGGTTTTATAACCATATGTCTCACGTAAAACTTGACCAATTTTTTGAGCATCATTAACAGCTGTTGATAAGTTCTCAAAGTCGCTGTAATCATTATTTCCGATGACCAAAGCATGATAAGTGCCTAAATCCTTTTTAAAGCGTTTAGTGAATAAATCACTCAGAATGCGTGGCTTAATTTGTTCTAAAACTTGACGTACTATGACAAATTGCTCAATAGACTTAGACCCATCTTTTTTAACTGCTTCAATGCTCACAGGCGTGTCATCACCAACAACCAAATCCACATCAGCACTGAAAATTCCCGTATCTGTTAAGCGGTCTATGATGTTATTTTGATTTAAACTCAAGGCAGCCACATCTTCTGGTGGGTTGACTGTTGCCATGATGGAAATTTGTTCTGCATTTTTGTTATAGACTGGGAAACTTCTTATTCCACGGGTTAACCTAACTTCAGGTGATATCACATTGATGCCAAAATCATCATTAAGAGCTAACTCTTGACCTTGCTCAGTTGCAATTTTTCTCACTAAACTGCTGGCAAGAGTTTTACTTTCTTTATTTTTCTCAGTTAAATTTTTGACTTCACTTTCTAGTTCTGCGATGCGGTTTTTGGCATCTTTACCTGCTTTATTATCGCGAAGTTCAGCCTGTAAACGTTTCATCTCGGCGTTTGCTGATTTGATATAGTCTTGTGTTTTATTGTAGTTATCACTGACCTTACTCAGCTCGCCTTTTAACGAGTTGACTTGTCTTTCTAAGAGTACCCTTTGGTGCTCTTTCTCTCTCCTGTCACGCAGCTCTTGCTCGGTTACCAATTCTAATTTTGCTTCTTTCACACCAGCCGCTTGACGATACAAGTTGATGGCCTTAATTCCGTCTTTTTCGACACCCAGACCTTGCTCATATAAATGCCCTAAGTTTAATTGTGCTTGTGAGTAACCTTGATCAGCCGCTTGCTTGTACCACAACGCAGCAGAAGCGTAATCTGGCTGCCCAGCGACACCTTTTTCAAATAATTCACCCATATAATTCTGCGCTTTGGCATCGCCTGCATCAGCCTGCTTTTTCCAAACTTTTGCCACAGTAGCAAAATTGGCTTCATCATAAGCTACATATTCACCACCACGCAATGCACATTCTTTTGCCGTCAGTTTTGCCGGTTTCCTGGGTGGAATGTAAGTATAGTTTTGTCCCAGCTGCCTGATTTGTGGCGGTAATAAGCAGTCAACAATATACAGTTGATCCGGGGTGATTTGACCCTCTTTAATTTTTTTAACTTTCTTGCTGCGTTTGGCATCAGCACTCGCAAAGACAATACTTGCAAGTATGACAACCATGGTTATTTTTTTAATGTTCATATTCATAAGTTCTCACCTTAAAACTCAAAGCGCAGACCTAAATTAATGGTCCCGCGTGTAAATCCTTCTAACCCAAAGATGCTTCTGTAATTGATATATGCTTGCTTACCATTGGCACCAATAAACACCAACCCTAAGCCCGCATTACCAAATATCCTGTCAGGCTCATCTGTTTCAATCCAAAAAATTTCATCATCCGGGGCATTGATAAATCGTGCTTCTATCAAACCACCGTCATTTTCCATTTCACGGGTCATATTAATGTCAAACTGCGGTGTAATGACGCCTTTCTCTAGGCTGAATGCACGAGACACACTCAAACCCATAGAAGCTTTAAGGCTTTTTATGTCTTGTTGTGCATATTCAAAATTAAACCCACCCGCACCAGATTCTTTAAACGCATCAATGCTTGTGTTGACATAGTTGATGCTGGCATTGGGGGTGATATTCCATGCATTTTTATAAAAATGGTACCCCATGCTCAAAGATGCAGAATATTGGTTTGCACTCGTTTCACCTTTTGCGACTCGATCAATAGTAACTTCATTCAAAGAGAAGTTTATTCGCCTGGATTGATCAAAATTAGGCTGGCCATAACTGATGCGGGTATCAACATAAAAATTGTCATTAACATAGAATGAACCATACCCAGTTAAAGTAATGCCATCAGACTGCATTTCAGCTTCGTCTTCAATCTCTGAATCAAAATTAGCATAACCTAATGCGACACCAAGTACTTTATTATTACTCAAACGGTAATCCAGTCCAGCTGTGATACCGAATGTATCAAAATCGAAACCCAGTTCTCTACCTGTTTTATCACGCTCACCCATAGAAATGGTACCGTTGATAAAGAACCCCCAGGGAGAAACAAAGTCATTAACAGCATTGTTATTTGTGTCGTCATCATCCCCAGCACTGAGGTAGGCTAACATGCCTACAGGGATAGATTCATTGCCATAGGTTGCACGTAAACCTGCCATACTGAAACCACCGCCACCGCCACGTAACTCTGACAATCTGGCGTCAATATTTGTAAATTGAGATGTGATGATTTCTGAAGCAGAATTTGACTGCCCAAGTACTTCGTTCGGTGTGATTTCACGCATCATGTCATGCATTTCATCGTGGTCTTCTTGTGAAGCTTCCCACATCAAAGCACACATGCCCTCTTCCATGGCCCAATAAAAGGACCTGGCACAATAGCTAGAAACATTCTTAATCGCTTGTTGAGTTTGGCTGTCCATACTGCCCATAACACCCTCAATATGGCTCAACAACTCTTCTTCAGTTGGCGTTGGAATCACATTGGTGGTTAAAGAAGCCATGTTATTTGATTCATTAGGGTCAATGGCATCTGAGTTCACCATTGCTGTAACCTCAATTGCTTGTGCGGTTTGAACAATTTTTTCACTGCTCACTTCAAAATTTAATTCGTATTGACTCGCAATTGGCATCCCTATTGGCAATTGACAATGAATGCTTGCTTGGCTATTTTGACACTGCCAAGGTGCGACATTGATCACATCAACTTTTTCAATCAATCCACTTATTTGCGCGCTAACCATGGTTTGCTCTGCGGTGTCAGGGCCCGCATTCTTAACCACAATGGACAAGGGGAAGGTGTCACCTTGCAGAATCTGATTTTGACTGCTACTGACTTGAATGGATACATCTGCCTCTGGAGCTTCATAAGCCAAAACATTGACCTGAGCATAAGAGAGGTTGTTGCTGTTATTGTTATCAAAAGATGAAGAGCTGACTTCAGCAAGTCCCATCATTTCACCTTCAAAACTGATATTTACTTGACCAGATAAAGTCACTTGAACAGAAGACCCTGAGGCCAATGAAGCCAGTTCACACATTAAAGAATTAGTCAGTAAGCTACAACTTAAACCATTACTCTGCGTAATAGAACCTGACACAAACCCCATTGGAATGGCATGATTTAACAACACATTTTGAGCAACACTTGGCCCGCTATTTTTAACTTCAAATGTCCAGTTGAGTTCATCACCAGCTGTCACTTCGTTTTCAGATACAGTTAATTCAACCATCAAATCAGAATTAACGGTGTCTCCTCCCAAGACATTCACAGTCACTGAGTCGGCGTTGTTGCTTGAATTTGATTCATTTAATGCATTAACCAAAACATGGTTTGTGATGGCACCAGCAGTTTGTGGCGATGTTACAGCAAACCTGAGTTCAGGTGCGCTTGCATTTGGCGCTATATCTCCAGAATATTGGCAGTTGATGGTTTGCGTACCTTGGCACAACCAATCTTGACCATTAAACCCATCATAAACCACACCTGGAGGCAAGGTATTAGTCAATGAAACGTTGGTTGCATTAAGCGTTCCTATATTATTGACATTAAAAATAAACTCAAAAGGGCTTTCAACAGCAATTTCACTCGCCGATGCGGTTTGGACAACTGTTAAATCCGGTGCATTAACTGGTGCATTTAAAATACTGTGGCCAGCCTGAACCGATTTATTAATTCCATTGGCGTTTGCATTGACTGTGTGTTGATAAGAGCCAGGTGTATTCCCTGAACGAACAGTGACCTCCCCTCTAAAGAAATCGCCAGGAGACAAAAGTGTATTATTTGAACAATTTAACTGCTGGCCTGCAGTTTGACAGGAAAAATCTGCTCCCGCATAAGATAAAATTGAAAATGCCGGATCAACAGAAAACTGTAAGTTGACGGGGTCTAAATCTACATTGCCAGTATTTCTGATGATAAAAGTTGAAACAGTAGATGCACTAGGATAGGACGAGCTGTGAGAGTTGTTAAGTGTCAATGTATAGTCAGCATTAGGTGATGCCACAATTTGCGTAGACCATTGAGCCAAAACATTCTGTCCTAAGTCAGGCGATTGAACAGTGATTTGATTGTCATAGTTGATATTTGGATCTGGATTATTAGGCGCCATTGCTGACAAAGTAATGTTTGCGATATCTGTTGTAGCCATATTGCCCAACACGCAGTTTACTGTCCCATTATTTTCGGTACAATTCCCAACATCTGTATTAACAGAACTAAAACCAATCCCCTGTGGCAATACAGAATCTAATACCACATTACTCAAATCTTGTGTGCCGTCATTATTAACAGTAACCACATAATCAAATTGACCTCCAGCAACGACTGGGTCAGGCGTTTGTGAAATATTCACTGTCATTGAAGCGTTGACTAAATTCACTGTATTTTGAGCACTTTCAACTGCGGTCAAATTTGTTGCAGTGACGTCCATTTGATTCATGATGCTTGTGACATTAATATCATTGGTTGCAGTCACATTAACTGTCACCATAGAACTTGCTGAAATTGGCAAATCTCCATTGAAAGAACACCCAATTTCAGTTTGACCACCAACAATCGCATCTGTACAAGTCCAATCTACGCCACCATCATAACTAAGTAAAGTCACGTCATTCGGCAACAAATCGACTAAATCCATACCCATCACTTTAAAAGGTCCCGTATTGGTCACATGCAACTCATAACTGAAGTCAGAGCCCAAAGGCACTTCAGTCACTGGAACACCCGAAAGCAAAGCCACCTTAGAAACATTGATGCTGGTAAATGGAGTACTGATGGTGACCGCTGGCGCTGTACTGCTGTTATTACCGGGCGTACTGTCCCCTAAGGAACTGAAACTGGCCGTATTCAAGACAGATCCGTTAGATTCAGCCTGCACATGAATGCTTAAATCTAAGGCATCTCCAAAAGTAAAGGGTGAGTTGCCAGAGTCACAAGTGACCATCCCACCTGTGGGTGAGTTATCGTGTGTACAATTGAAATTAACGCCCGTAGAGTTTTGAGTAAACCCTTGATAACTGACTTCTGATGGTAAGGTGTCTTGTATCAAAATGTCATTCACATCTGAAGCGGGTGTCGTGTTGTGGCTGATGTTAATTTGATAGTCGAATGTATCGCCTACGTTAACATTGGTCAATGACGCGGTTTTGGTAATGGCTAAATCATTAAAGCCACCAAAAACATCAAAACTGTTATTGATGCTGTTATTTGACATGTCAGGGTCAGGTGTTGTTGAACTGGATACCAAAGCATTATAGGCTGCAGAGTTACCCGTCTGAACAGCCAACACGTTTATGTCTATTGGGTGGCTGCTGTTACCCACGATTAAATTACTGCCAGATTCGCAAATGACTGTTCCACCAGGGCTGCTTCCATTGCTGCTGTGCGAACACGCCCAAATGTTAGAAACGGCGACAGATTGGTACTGAACTTCAATCGGCAAATCAAGTGTCATGGTGACAAAATCCGCATCATCTACACTGGCCAAATTATCAACAACGACTTCAATAGGGAAAATTTGCCCTGTGCTATAACTGTTTAAATTGGTAAAAGCGTCAATTTCTAAGTCCACAGGAATTACTGAACCCGTAATTGTAAATGTTGCTGAAGCAATGTTATTACCAGAGTTACTGTCTGGAAATGTACTTGATGCATTGTTAACGACTACATCATTGGGATTACCGGTTACATGGGCAAAAATTTTCACTAAATTTTGTGTGGCGCCTGCCGTCACTGTAGGTACATTACAAGTTAACGTATTACCCGTAAAGCCACAATTACCTGTCATTTCTTGGAAATATTGAGGGTTATTTCCTCCATTGAGTAAGGGATCAAATGTCACACCAGCGGGCAAAGTATCGGTTAAATTGACATTAGTCGCATCAGCGCTGCCTTCGTTATTTAAATAAATCAGGTATTCTGCGACCCCATTTTGAGGCAAATCTGTCACTGGACCAGTGGCAGCAACCCCATCCCAAACAAATTTATCTACATTTATTTCTGCTACAGCAGGACCCGCAATATCATAAGTCATAGAGGTCATGTTGTCTGAAGGGAAAGCATCACTTTCAAATGACGAAGCACTGGCATTGAGGTTGTATGTTCCTGCACTTGCTGTTTGATTAACAACACCGACTATTGTAAAAACTTGTGATTGACCTGACAGCAATGAAGAAACATTACACTCTATGCCGTTTTGACCAAACGTACATTCTGGGTCACTGGCATTCTGATTAAAATTAAATTCTTCACCGTCGAACAAAACACTCACATTTGTGGCATCACCTCCATTATTTATTACAGTAACATCAACACTGATAGGGTCTACAGGGTCAAAAGGTGAGGAAAAGCCAGGTGTAAACGCTATTGAAGTAAATAAATCAGGTGGTTGTATTCCATAGTTGGTATCAACTGAAGAGAAACTGTTGGGTGTACCACCAAAATCTTCCAACACCATATTTATGGCTGGTACAAAACTTTTAACGCCAGGACTTGTGATCACCGGAATTTCAATGTTTTCATTATTTCCTGCTGGTAAAGTGGTTAAAAAGCAGTCAAGGCTTTGAGGGGTATTTAAAGTACAAGTCCAATTACCAAAAATATAATTAGGTGGTGTACCTCCTACTATGTCAAATGCCAAATCAGAATCAGGGATTGTTAACCTTAACTCCATTCCATCAGAGGCGGGCTGATTACCTGTGTTGGAAACATTCAAAGTCACATTGTTAGACAAGCCATCATCATTAAATTGATATGGGTTAACATTGGGCGAAACGGTTAATACCGCTTGTGACCAAACATTAGACGTTAAAGTCAATGTTATAAAAATTATAAATCGATTGAATTGAATTGCCCTTTTCATATTCCCCTCGTTAGTAATTGGTTTGTTAATCAGCTGATGCCAATTATTTTGAACCTAAATCAGTGTAAAAACAATGGGATATATTGATTATTTAGACAAAATCACAAATTGGTCACACTTTTATTGCAGAACATATGTTCAATATATGATGTTTCTGACAATTAATTGTAACCGAGTACGCCCTCTGAATTCATTGATGTCCATTTGGTAGCAAATTTGAACCCGATTACCTTCTGACGGGAAATCACTGGGGTGAATGTTAAAAGCAATGGCGTCCACTTGTTTTAAATCATCCTCAACTTTTAAAGCCAATTTGGTGTGACCCTGCCCCACTTCTTTTTTGTTTTTAATTTCAAACCAGCCATCAAATAACGGTTCAGGAAAATGTTCACCCCAAGGTCCTGATTGTTTGATTGTTTGCGCTGTCTCCTGAAACATAAAATGACTGGGCAGCACACCATCTGTATCCACCACTTTAGCCAAGCCTCCACTGCCGGCCCAAACCTTAACCTTTGAATCAAACGCTTTTAAGAATGCTTTCTTTTGGCTTTGATGTATGGTTAAACCCGCTGCCATGGCATGGCCTCCAAATTTTTGTATCACTTCTGGTTGTTCACTGTCAATTTCAACCAATGCGTCTCGAATATGAAAACCAGTGATACTGCGGGCCGAACCTTTTAGCCATTCTGAACCTTCATTTTCTAAGGCGAACACTATGGTTGGCCGATTAACAGCCTCCTTCACACGTGATGCCAGCAATCCCACGACACCTTGGTGCCAATCTTTATGGTATAAACACAAACCCATTGGTAAGGCATCATCTTGCTTTAACTGCTTAACCACCGAGTCAGCTAAATTTTGCATGCTTTCTTGGATTTCACGCCGTTGTTTGTTGATGCCATCCAACTCTTGCGCCAATTGTTTGGCCATGGACCTGTCATCTGTTAACAACAAATCAATGCCCACACTCATGTCTTCTAAACGCCCTGCAGCATTCAATCGTGGTGCCAAAACAAAACCTAAGGAACTGCTGTCTGCCACTTCAGATGGCCTGTTAGCCACATCAAACAAAGCTTGTATGCCAAAACAACTGCGCCCTTTTTTCATCAAATTCAGCCCCGCATTGACCAATATTCGATTGTTCTCATCTAACTTCACCACATCTGCAACGGTGCCTAAGGCCACCAAATCCAACCATTGACCCACATTAGGTACTTTCAATGCATGCTGATTAAACCAGTCTATCTGTTGCAAGGCCGACTTCAAACGGGCCATCAGATAAAAAGCCACACCGACGCCTGCTAAATTTTTACTTGGGAAAGCATCATCATTTAAATTGGGATTGATGATGGCATCAGCATCAGGTAAGGTCTCAGCAGGTAAATGGTGATCCGTAACAATTACCTTCATTCCTAAAGATTTAGCCAAGGCCACACCCTTATGAGATGAAATGCCATTATCAACGGTAATCAGCAGGTCTGGTTTCTGACTGGCCAAATCATTGACCAACTCGGGTGACAAACCATAACCATAATCAAAACGGTTAGGCACAATAAAACCGATGTGCTTAGCGCCAAAGGCACGCATAGAACGTATGACCAAAGCGGTAGCAGTCGCTCCATCTGCATCAAAATCACCAACCACAAGAATGCGGTGCTGATTTTGAATGGCATCAATCAATAACTCAACAGCTTGATCCACTCCCAATAAACCTTCGGGCCTGTATAAATGTTTGAGTTGGTAATCCACTTGTTTGATGTGGGTCACACCACGGGATTTATAGATTTGAGCTAAAAGGGGATGCAAATGATCCCCTCCTTCGATTTCGAGGTCAGGTATGGCCCGACGCTTGATGGTGATTTGAGTCACACCATTCAGATGTATTGAATGCTTTCAATGAAAAACACCTTGCTCCCGCCTGGTGCTTGTACTTCGATTTCATCGTCTTCGCTTTTGCCAATCATGGCGCGAGCAATCGGTGAACTGATAGAGATTTTACCGCTGTCAATATCAGCTTCCGCATCTCCAACAATCTGGTAAGTCACTTTGTCACCAGACTCATCTTCTTCAAGTATAACCGTCGCACCGAATACCACTTTGTCACCGATGTTCATATTCGTCACATCAATCACTTCACAAGTTGAAATAATACCTTCCAACTCAGCAATCCGGCCTTCCATGAACGATTGTTGCTCACGGGCCGCATGGTATTCTGCATTTTCTTTCAAGTCACCGTGCGCACGGGCTTCAGCCACGGCATCGATGATTTCTGGTCTTTTAACCGTTTTTAAGGTTTTTAATTCTTCTTTCAAGCGCTCTGCGCCTGCTTTTGTAATAGGAGCTCTATTCATATATTAATTATCCTTTAATGTAACTCGTCCAGAGAATATATTTCGTGTGAGTTCAAAAACTCATAAGCTGCGATGGTGGCAGCCGCACCAGCAATGGTGGTAGTGTAGTTTATGCTCTGTTTCAATGCTTCTTTCCTGATTGAGGCAGAGTCAGCAATCGCCTGCGCACCTTCTGTGGTGTTAATGATGAAGTCAATCTCATTACTCTTGATTTTATCAACAATATGGGGACGACCTTCGGTCACTTTATTGACACTTTCACAAAACAGTCCGGCTTCACGCAATAATTTACATGTACCGTGTGTGGCCACCAATTCAAAATTCATGGCCTGTAGCTGTTTAGCTATAGGAATCAAGCGGCTTTTATCCGCCTCTCTGACAGAAACAAAGGCTTTACCTTGCAAAGGCATTGCCACCTTAGCTGCCAATTTAGATGTCGCCACAGCAGAGCCAAATGACTTGCCAATGCCCATCACTTCGCCGGTTGATCGCATCTCAGGTCCTAGGATTGGGTCAACACCCGGAAATTTCAAGAACGGAAACACAGGTTCTTTGATTGAATAATGATTTAAGTCTAAACGCTCTTTAACCCCCTGCTCTTTTAAACTGATGCCAGCCATACACAAAGCAGCAATTTTAGCCAAAGGTAAACCAGCAGCTTTAGAAACAAAAGGCACGGTGCGTGAAGCACGTGGATTAACTTCTAAAATATATATGTCATCGCCTTGAATGGCAAACTGCGTATTCATCAATCCCACAACACCTAATTCTTTGGCCATTAATTTACATTGACGTGATAATTCAGTTTGGGTTTCTTTGCTCAAAGTAAAAGGCGGAATACAGCACGCTGAATCACCTGAGTGAACACCAGCTTGTTCAATGTGCTCCATGATGCCACCGACCATCACATCAGTACCATCACAGATGATGTCTACATCGACTTCAATGGCATGGTCTAAAAATCGGTCTAACAACACGGGAGAGTCATTTGAAACCTGAACCGCTTCTTTCATGTAACGTGCCAACTCAGGTTGAGAATGCACCACTTCCATTGCACGTCCACCCAGGACATAAGATGGCCTGACCACCAAAGGAAAACCTAAGTTGTCAGCCACATCAATGGCTTGTGCTGCAGATGTTACTGTGCCATTGGGCGGTTGTTTCAAACCCAATTTATCCAACATGGCTTTGAATTGTTCACGGTCTTCTGCTTTGTCAATACATTCTGGAGATGAACCTATGATTGGCACACCTTCTTTTTCCAAAGCATTGGCCAAGTTCAATGGTGTTTGACCACCGTATTGTACAATCACACCTTTGGGTTTTTCTATGCGCACGATTTCCAACACATCTTCTAAGGTCAAAGATTCGAAGTACAAACGATCTGATGTGTCGTAATCGGTTGAAACCGTTTCTGGGTTGCAATTGACCATGATGGTTTCAAAACCATATTCTTTCAGCGCCAAAGCGGCATGGACACAACAGTAATCAAACTCAATGCCCTGCCCGATTCTGTTCGGGCCGCCGCCCAAAACCATGATTTTATCTTTGTCTGTTGGCCTGGCTTCGCAGAAAGGCTCGTAAGTAGAGTAAAAATACGCAGTTGGCGAATCAAATTCCGCAGCACATGAATCCACTCGCTTGTAAACTGGGTGAATGTCTAATTCTTGGCGCTTGGCACGAACCAAGGCTTCATCAGTTCCCATCACTTCAGCCATGCGGGCATCAGAAAAACCTTCACGTTTTAATTGAAGGATTTGCTTTTGGCACAAGTCAGCCAATTCATGGGTAGATAACGATTGCTCAATTTTGACGATGCGCTCAATGTGATGCAAAAACCAAGGATCAATCTTGGATATCTCGAACACTTCATCCACACTGTAACCTTGTCTGAAAGCATCCGCCACGTACAGCAGTCGAACTGACGATGGTTCACGAATTTCTTTGTTTAAATCAAAACCTGCTTCGATTTCTTCAGCCGAAACCATCGGATTCAAACCTGTTTTACCTGTTTCCAAGCCACGCATGGCTTTTTGCAAAGACTCATTAAAGGTACGACCCATGGCCATCACTTCGCCCACAGATTTCATCTGCGTGCTCAAACGGTCTTTACTGTGGTTGAATTTTTCAAAAGCAAAACGTGGGATCTTGGTCACCACGTAATCAATGGAAGGCTCAAAAGATGCTGGTGTGGCACCACCTGTAATTTCATTCTGTAACTCATCTAAGGTATAACCAATCGCCAATTTAGCCGCCACTTTAGCAATCGGGAAACCGGTGGCTTTAGAAGCCAAGGCCGATGATCGAGAAACCCTTGGGTTCATCTCAATGATCAACATTTCACCGTCTTCTGGGTTGATAGCAAATTGTACATTTGAGCCACCTGTTTCAACACCAATTTTACGCAAGATAGCCAAAGATGCATCACGCATCACTTGGTATTCTTTGTCAGTTAATGTTTGTGCTGGTGCCACAGTGATAGAGTCGCCAGTATGCACACCCATCGGATCCACGTTTTCAATCGAACATATGATGATGCAGTTATCCGCTTTATCACGAACTACTTCCATCTCGTATTCTTTCCAGCCCAATAAAGATTTTTCAAGCAGCACTTCATTGGTGGGAGATTGCTTCAAACCTTCGGCTGTAATGGCTTCGAACTCTTCCAAATTATAAGCAATACCACCACCTGATCCACCCATGGTGAATGAAGGTCTGAGAATTACTGGGTAGCCTATCTTTTTCTGTACTTCTCGCGCTTCCTCGATGTTGTGAACAATATATGACTCTGACACTTTCAGATTAATATCGTCCATCGCAACCCTAAACTGTTCACGGTCTTCCGCCATATCAATGGCTTCACGAGTCGCACCAATCATTTCTACGCCGTATTTTTCTAACACACCTTGACTGACCAAATCCAAGGAGCAGTTCAATGCGGTTTGTCCACCCATGGTAGGCAACAAAGCATCTGGCTTTTCACGTTCAATGATTTTTGCCACCGTTTGCCAAGTGATCGGTTGGATATAAATTTTATCCGCGGTTTCCGGGTCTGTCATGATGGTCGCTGGATTGGAATTCACCAACACCACACGATAACCTTCATCTGTCAGCGCTTTACAAGCTTGGGTCCCAGAATAGTCAAACTCACAGGCTTGTCCAATGACGATCGGCCCTGCGCCTAATACCAAAATCGTTTTAATGTCTGTACGTTTTCCCATGACTTATCCTTTTACCTGTTGCATGTTATCAATGAATGGTTGGAATAATTTTTTTGCTTCGTGTGGCCCAGGGCTCGCTTCTGGATGCCCTTGGAAACCATATGCTGGCTTGTCTGTGCGTCTGATGCCTTGTACAGAACCATCAAACAATGATTTGTGTGTTACTTCAATGTGAGCTGGCAAATTCGCCTCATCGACTGCATAGTTGTGGTTCTGACTGGTGATCAAAACCGTCTTATCAGCACAGTTTTCTACTGGGTGATTGGCACCGTGGTGTCCAAATTTCATCTTTAACGTCGGTAAGTCCGAAGCCAAAGCCATGATCTGATGCCCCAGACAGATGCCAAATAAAGGAATGTCTGTGTTCAAGAACTCGCGACATGCTTCAATCGCATAATCACAAGCCGCAGGATCTCCCGGGCCGTTTGATAAGAAAATGCCATCAGGATTCATCGCCAACACATCAGCTGCTGATGTTTGAGCTGGAACCACAGTTAACTTACAACCCAGGTCTTTCATAATGCGTAAGATGTTTTGCTTCACACCAAAGTCATAACAAACCACATGGTATTTATCACCATCTGGGTTGGTGTGTTGATTAGAATCTAAATCAAAAGTACCGCCTTGCCACTCGGTGGTTTCACTTTGTGTCACCACTTTGGCCAAGTCTTGACCGCTGGTACCACCGTGATGCTTGGCTTTTTCGATGGCCGATTCAACATCAATGGCATCTGACCCACTGTTAGCGACCATCATACAAGCATTCATAGAACCATTTTGACGCAGCTTTTGAGTCAGTTCTCGTGTATCAATACCAGAAATAGCCACCACTTTATGACGCACTAAATAATCACCTAATGTTTCAGCACTACGCCAGTTACTGGCTTGTTCTGAATAACTGCGAACGATCAAGCCTTTGGCATGTACTTGACTCGATTCATTATCACCCGGATTGGTACCTGTATTGCCAATGTGTGGGTAGGTTAATGTCACCATTTGACCCGCATATGAAGGATCAGACAAAATCTCTTGATAGCCTGTTAGTGCGGTATTGAATACCACTTCACCAACAGATTCTCCTTGAAAGCCAACGGATGTACCGTAAAAAACAGAACCATCTTCCAAAGCCAAAATGGCTTTAGGCTGGTCGCTTGAGGGGAATAAAAACTGATTTAATTGTGTCACTGTGCTCAACTCTTTAAAGGCGTAAAAAAAGCAGGCAGCCGCCTACTTATTACTGGGTTCGAATTGAAAGCGAATTTTAACGGAAAACACTGATAAACGCCAACATTTCATCAGTATTTGTTATTATAATTCACTAATGACTACCCACATTGCTATTTTTCACCCCAATCATGCAGGCATCCTCAGCGCGGCCCTGCACTTAAAAGCCACAAAGGTCATTTTACTTCACAGAAAAGAAGACAACTGTGAAGGCATCAAATGGGTACTCAGAACCCGAGGCATCAAATTTCAATGTGAAGCCGTCAGCTTTGAAACCAACACATTCAGGAATCAAATAGAACACATAATCAACCAACATAAAGATGATAAATTGATGCTGAATGCATCGAATAGCTACCACAAATGGGTGATGCTGTGCTTTGAACAATTCATTTACCATGATTTCCCTGTCTTTATGGTTGATAAGTTCACCAATCAACTGTCGTGGTTACACCAAAAATCTGACAACCAAGATGAAGACATCAGCTGTCAATTAAAAGTCCATGAGTACTTGATGGCTTTCAATACACAAGTGCTTAACTCAGGCCAAAAGCAAGCAGAGCCTGCCAAGTCTCGCGCATTAACGCATTGGTTGATTGATCACATTGGCAGTCATGATAAACAGATTGCCAAGCTTAATTACATGGCCATGATGGCAGACAGCCAACACCAATATGGGATGACTCATTCAGAATTAAAAGACCATGAATTACAAGAGTTGCTGCGCCACTTTAAAGAAGCAGACATGATTCGACTGCATGGAAAGAAAATTTCATTCATCAACAAAGACAACCGGTTTTATTGCAATGGAGGCTGGTTAGAAAATCACGTTTTTTCATTAATGTATGGCATGCGAGCCAAACGCCCCACCCTCTCTGACATCAATAAAGGCATGGAAATCGTCCGCCACCAAGGCACTGTCAAAAATGAAATCGACGTCATCGCCATGGCCAATAATAGGTTGCATGTGATTGAATGCAAAACCAAAAAATTTGGCCGCTCCAATAAATCAACAGCAGAAGCCAATTCAACCATCTATCGATTAGACACATTAAAATCTTTAACAGGCGGCTTATCGGGACGCGCAATGCTTATTAGCTACCAACCCATCAATAAATACACATACCAACGCGCTCAAGACCTCGGCATTTACATTTGCGCGCACATTCAGCTAAAACAGTTGGAACGCCACTTGTACCAATTTATAGACCAAAAATAACCAAGGTTGACAACCCAATGTGTTAATAAACGTTCCTTTATGACCACATGCGATTAATGATGTGGTCACTTTTAATTGATTAGCGAAACCAATTCACTGTGTTTTTACTGCCACTTTCTCAAGTTTAGTTTGAGCCCTGATTTTTTTGTTGTACATGGCTTCGATCACTGCAGGTAAAGCACTGAATTCACCGCCAACCAACACTTTTGAATAATAGGTGATTTTATGCACGCCACTGGGTAAAAAGTCTGCATAAAATTTACTGGTGGCTGGTTGTAACTGCCTTTCGTAAAAATAACTGCTGTCTGATTCTTTGTCCATTTGATCAATTAATCCAACAGGCACACTGGTACTGAGCATTGGGTTCACTGGCACCCATGCACCCGGATTCGGACTTGAAACCGCAATGAAACTGCGTTGAATCGGGTTGATTATAGTGACTTCAGTTTTTATCCAGTCACCTGTTTGAAATTGATCGGCACGGACATCATGCCACTTACCTTGATCAAATTTGGCATAAGTTCGGGTGATTTCAAGACCTTCACCGGCTGTGATTTCATGATTTGCGTCTTGTTGAAAATCAAGCGAAGCCGAATAATACAGCTGGGTTTCTTTAGGGTTCGCTATGTTGATATTCAAAGGCTGAGTCACGTCAACCATGATAGGCTCACTGGTTAATTGTTGCTGAATACCATTGATCACAACCTGGCGTATTGTTTCATTTTCTAGTGATTCAAATCTTTCTATGAATGTATTGAAAGCCAATAAACAAACACTGTTTTCAAGTGTAGAGCCTAAGATGCCTGACGAATCACTGCGACCTAAAATATTTAACAGGTGCCTGAACGCTGGGTCTTTGTCCTCTTCATTTTGATTAGAATCAAGTAAGGCGCTTACGGTTTCACATTGAGATTTCAGTCCGCTTTCTAAATTAAACCAATCTGATTTGGGTTCTTTGAGTAAAGCCAGCCAATTACCGTTGGTGAAATACTTTTGTGACAGCGCATTGAGGTAGGTTGTTTTGTTTTCGGTGTCATTGATTACCAATTGATTCAAACTGTTGACGCTGAGCGCGTTTGTGTCTGACGTCAATAATTCGAAAATAGCCGCAGAGTCTTCGTTTGGTTCACTTACTTTTTTCGATTCATTGATGAAATAAGCCATGAAGAACAGTTCTGCACTGTATTGATTTTGTTCAGTATCATATTCATATCTTTTGTTATCAAGAAAGCGCTGATAATCCGAAACATACAGTGTGGCAAATTCTTTTATGTGGTCTGTGACTTTTGTAGGAATGTCATAACCCATAACTTTTAATGCTTTGAACATGCTGTGGGTATGGAAGGTTAAAAACGGGCTGACGTTTTCTTTATTGGCGCCAAAGAAGGTCATACCACCGTTACTGGCTTGAAAATCTATGGCGCGGTTGATGACATCTTGGATGATGCCTTTTTCTTGTGCCATTATCATTTCATTGGCTTCTTCAGTTAAACCTAAGTTTTTATTTCGTGCATTTAAATTAAGCTTTACTGCTGCCGCTGTGGCTTTGGCCAATTGTTGCTCCCAACACTGGTGTGGGTATTTTTCCATGTAATTGAATGTGGGGTTCAATTGATTAGAGATGCTCGGATTAACCTTCAGTGTGAGCGAACCAAGTGGGTATGCTGTTCGGTGGCTTATATCGAAATTAATCAACTCAGATGCAGCGGAAAATTGTCCGATTAACTGTTCACTGCCCGATATGCTTTTGCCGCGCACAGGTATATGTTTAATCAACCCATCTTGACTTGATTCGGATCTGACAATCGCTGTGACTTGTATGTCATTAACACCATCAACAGTGATAGGCAAAGCCATGCTGTATTGTTGGTTTTGTATGGCGTTTTCTTGAATCTTTTTAGCGGTAACTGGTTTTTTACCATTATTTGATTCCGCTTGGGCAGCGATTTGTAAGGTTGATGCTTCATTGGATTTATCCACCACATTTACTTGGCCTATAAAACGGTCATCAATGGTCAGTTGTTCAGGTAAATTGGCATAAACTTCTAAATCTTTTTTGGCTTTGATGGATTGAGATTTGACATCAATTTTTCCTTTTAAATCTGCTCCAACCAAAATGACTTTCCATGAACCGATGTTGTCAGGTAATCGAATGGTCTGGCTGACTTCTTGCCCAGGTTGTACTCTCAAACCTGTCTCAAAATAGGCTGACTCTTTAAACAGCAGCCTCAGTTGGTCCAAAGGAATTTCAACACCAGCTATCACCATGTTATTTGAATCCGTTCCGGTATATTCAACGCTGTTTTTCTTATCAATCACACCACCTTTGGTGGCTGGAGGATGTGAACCCAAATCTTCTCTGCTAATTCGACTGCCTGTAACAGTAATCTTGCCTTGTTCTTCTAATTGCTCGTCTTGTTCATCAAAACTAATTTCACTGATTCCTAAACCACTGGTGTCCATCATCAAGTTTACAGGTTTCAGTGTGTGCTTGGTTAAGGTTTGCCATACTTTTGTTGCTTGATGTAGTGATGACTCATTCATGTCATAGTAGTATTTCTCATCAATCAGGCTAACAACCGCCGAATCAATCAGTGCCACAGTAAATTCTGCATCGGTGTCAAAAGATGATTTAACCGTTAATTTAATGTCCGAGCCTGGTAGGTATGCCGCTTTATCAGTAATGATTTCAAAAGTGTCATCAACGCGGTCAGAATTAACTTGGGTGTGAACCGTGGTATCGCTGTATCGCAATTTACGGTTATCAACCGCATGACCATTGATGCTGAGTAAATCGGTACTGACAGAAAAGCCCGGTGCTGCCTGCTCTGTTATGGGAAACTCCAGAACAATACTGCCATTGTCAGTGCTTTTAACCCAGTGTTTCAATATACGGTTCCTTTCAAGGTATACCGCCACCTTGGCCTTCGGGTATGGCATGTTGATGGTTATTTTTGCCACATCTCCAATGTCATACTTGGGCTTGTCTAATAAAATCTGGGGTGATTTATACTTGGTGTAATTAAAAGCATGAGAGGGCTGGTAGACATAAACATCAATTTCATGCTCATAATTCACCCCAGCTACTGCGCTTTTGGCTTTTAATTTATAACGACCCGCTTGAGAGATTGTGGTTTGACATTTGTTATTTTCTGAACATGCTATCGCTTCGTATGCTTGTACTCCACCATTTTCATTGACCTTGGCCACTTCATATTTGAAACTTGGATTGCTTTGCTCTTCGCCGGTATATTTGACCAAGATGGATTCAATATTGATCTTTTCATTGGCCAAGTACATGTACTGATCAGCCTTTATCCCTACAAAATAATCATCTTGATAATAAGGCACATTCAAGTTTTGACTGTAAGTCCATGAACTGTTTTCAGGTTCAATGCCCGCATTGAATTTAACCGTTCCATATTTGACGTCATTTGCTTTGATTTTATATTCAGTCGAAATCTGACCCTGGTCATCATAAGTCAAGGAACTGATAAAATCTGTTTCACCATAGCAGCCGTGACACTGTAAAAAACTGTAACCTGAATATTGTGGATGATCTTCAACAAAGTTCTTGGCAGACACTTCTACCGTCAACTCTCCATTTTGATTGATCACCGGTCCACCAGAATAGTAAGTGGCTTCACCTGTGATTGTAAAAGGTGAATTCGGAGTGAGCATTTTCTTATCTGTTGCTACTGACAATAAATACGGTGAGGTTTGAAAGTCAGTTACTTGGAACCTAACTTCTGAATAAATGCTTTTTTCATCTCCCCAATAGGTCGTTTCCTCTGACTCAGGATTTGTTGGATAAGCAAAGTTAAATGAAAAATCTGCATTTTTTGTTGATAAAGGAATTTTAAATTCACCTGAAACAGAACCAAACTGATCCAACTCCATGATTTCTTTTTTGAAAAAAGAATGGCATTCTAGGTAATTGGAGCAATCTATTTCATAGCCACTGATTCTGTTATACCCTTGAACATTAGCGAATATACTGGAGTCAATTTTGGGAATAACAAAACCATCTCCTTTTTTCTCCCTGAAATACAGTTTGTATTTCACTTTCTCCCCTGCACGGTACAAAGGTTTGTCAGTGATACCCCATACCAGTAATTCGCCCTCATCATAAGTATAGTAATCATCATCTGATTCCTCGCTTGATGTTTCGTAACCCAACTCATCAATGTCATTAATGCTGTATTCTTTTCCTTGATAATTGATAAGCAATGCAAGCTCATCAACTTCATTCTCATCATCAAAATCTGAAGGTAAAACTTCTATTTGTACAAAGCCAGAATCATCTGTAATTCCTTGATAAGATTGCATTTGTGTAATGACTTTTACTGCTGTTTTCTTCGCTGGTTGCATGTTTTTAGCATCATGCAACATCAATGCGACAAACCTTGGGTTCGTTTTGAGGCTGATATGAAAGGGTGCTTTGGTGACATTAAAGGGAACTGTGTCTTTTGAATCTTTTTTTATACCAATCTCGCCGGCTATGGCATGTATCTCGCCTTCAAAAGGCACCTCAATTTGAGTGGTCATGTATTTATTTTTTTGGTTATCTGTAACTTGCTGAGTAAATGACAAATCCACCTCTTGATCATTCACTTTATTAATCTGGACATGAAACGCATCCAAGTTCATGGTACTCGTAACTAAAGTAATTTCATTGGATAAAGAACCATACTGGTATGCTTTATTTTTTAAATGTAACTTTGGGCGAAAACTGTCTTCAAAAGGCACAGTTAACACTTCTGTCAAGTCACTGACTTGATCAAAAACATCTGTTACTTTTTCTAAACAGCTTTTGAATTCAGTTTGATTATCAAAAAAATCTAAAACACGAATGTGGTATTTTTTATTATAACCTTTGTCTTTTAATAAACCGCGCTTTAACAAGCGTTGACAATGAGGATTGAGGGTGTAATTAATTTCTCGATCCAACTGAAAAACAAAATAGTCATCCAAAAAGCATGTCCCTACTTTTTTTGAATGCCAAGAATAATACTTATCAGAACAATAATTGGCCATCAGTTTATTTTTCAAGCCATATGTTTTGAGTGAAAGCGACGTCACTTCTTCTTTGCTTTTTACATCGCCTTTTAATGGTTTTATATTGTCATCTATCGCCAATTGATAATGAGTGTCATAGGCCAAAGACACCTTGGGCTGAAGTAAGACCACCTGATCTTCCATTCTGGCAAGATGGTTTTGAAGTAAATAATTATTTTTGTCAAAATCTAAAACTTCTAAAGGGTATTTTTTACCTTCGTGCACCAAGTTAAAACTTTCCGGTTTAAGTGCCTGTCTGTTTATTTCGGTATTGAATTGAACAGAAAATATGGGGTCAATTTGCGAAGACCATTTAACAACATTCAAGTACCTGGCCTCCGGTCTTGAAAATACAAAATTTTCAGAATATTTATAAACTGGCAAAGCATTTACCGAAGTTAAGCCGTCAGATAAATTGATTGAGTAGCGCGTGTTTCCTTGAATGCCAATGCCATGGTCATTGTTCCTGTTGATCATACAACGCAAGATTTGATCAGATAACCACACCCACTGACAGGCCAGTTGTGGCTGGAAACTGATGGGCATGTCATCAACACTGATCTTCTGCACTTTTTCTTTGAAAGTTAATGTCAGGTCATCGGCAGACACAGCCAAAGAAAAAGGTGCAGCATCCATGTCTTTTTTTGTTGCTAAATGACACGCTGATAAAAACAGTAAAACGCTTAAAGTCCAAAATAATTTGTATCGACTGATGTGATGGATGTATTTAATTTGTGAGGTTTTCATTTCAATGTCCTTGCTATAAAGCCCTTTTATAATGTGCCATTATTCTGACGTGTATTTCTGTTCATTTTATAGCAAACAATCTTTTTATTCTTCAATCATTTACTTAAACATTAAAAATGAAATAATCATCAAAGTGACACGTCATTCGGTATGGAATTCATAGGTGAAAGCTGATTTTAAACATCAAAAGCTTTGAAAAATAATTGGCTCAAGTATAGAATAGCCGGATGCATTCATTATTTTCACAACTGCTTTTATTGTTGGCCCTGCTCTTGGGCAGCATCAATCGTGGGCTGAAAATAATTGTCAACACATGACAAATCAAGCAGCTGTGTCTGATGTTATGGACCATTCCGGCATGGACCATTCTAAGATGAACCATGCTGACATGAACCATGGCATGAATGACACCTCGACACCTGATATGGAAAACTGTTGCGATGATTGTTCCTGTGACTATAATTCTTGTCACAGCCAGTCTGTTGCCATAGTTGGCACCAAAGAATGGACATACAATGCGTCCAATGGATTAAATAAATTGTCACTCGATTGGCAATTATCTCACAACACCACTCCCCTGCTTCGCCCACCCAGCCTGACCTGAACATTGCATCAGTGCGTCTGAATTTTGATGATTCATGGCGCGTCAAAATGAAATGAACAGGTATTTCCATGAAAAAATTAATTTGGGTGACACTTATGTTGTTATCCGTAAAAGGCCAAACCTTAACTTTTGAAAACGCCATTGATTTGGCGATTAAAAACGACCAACAATTAACCGCTTTAGGAAAACAAGCCGAAGCGTGGCAAGCCAACAGTGAGGGCATTGCTTATTGGCCCAACCCCAGTGTCAACTTGGGTTTGATGAATGTTGCCGCTGACGGGTTTGATTTAGGCCAAGAAAACATGAGCATGGCACAGGTCAAAGTGACACAGCGGCTGCCCAAGAAAAAATGGGTCAACATAAAAAAACAGCAAGCCATTATTCAAAGTGAACGGCAGAATCTACTACAAAAAGACCGCGAAGCTTTACTACAACAACAGGCGGGCACTTTGTGGTTACAAATTCATTGGGCACAAACAAAGCTGCAGTTGTTACAA
The DNA here is from genome assembly GCF_009671245.1 of Marinicella rhabdoformis. NCBI lineage: Bacteria > Pseudomonadati > Pseudomonadota > Gammaproteobacteria > Lysobacterales > Marinicellaceae > Marinicella > Marinicella rhabdoformis. The sequence goes on along the minus strand of NZ_VTFS01000006.1, from coordinate 25,178 downwards.
CAACAAAAAGCATGGCTAAAACAACTGTCACAGACAGTCACAAACCATTATCAATCTGGCAGTACACAAACGCAACAAGCCGATGTATTGCAAGTTGAGTTGGCGGCTAATGGCATTGAACAACAGTTAATAGAAACCAAGCAACAACAACAACATGCCGCTTTGTCGCTAGGCGTTAAAACAAGGCAAAACATCAAGCAAGTGCTGGTTGACGAAACATTACCTGAAATTGAGCCTTCTGAAATCCAACCCAATTTTAAACTTCATCCCAAGGTACAAGTGGCAAAAAAACAAGCTGCTTATGCAGAACTGGCCATAAGCTCAGTCAACGAAAATAACAAGAGCAATTGGGTCATCAGTACAGCTTATGGCCACAGACAAGATAATAATCAGGGCCTTGAAAGGGCTGATTTGGCCAGTATTGGCATCAGTTTCGACATCCCGCTTTTCAATCGCAAACACAATAACAGCAAAGTACGTCAAGCAGCTCTGCAAGCAGATGCTCAACATGCCAAATGGCAGCAGGTGTTGCTGGACTTTAATAACCAATGGGTACAAGCCTTGAATCAGTATCGGAGCCAACGACAGTTGTATCAATTACACCAGAGCCAATTGATTCCACAAAATCAATCGGTAATTGATGCTTTGATGATTGCATACAGCAATGGCCGGAGTGATATTGATGCGGTGCTCAAAGCACACCAAGAACTGATCAATCAACAATTAAATGCCGTGTCAGCCCAACACCAATTCGCCATCAGCGGCTTGACTTTAAATTACTTACAAACGACAAATATGCCAGGCACAAAAAGCAAAGGAGCTCAAAATGAATAAAATAACATGGCTTGTATTTGGAACATTTCTGGGATTAATCTTGGCATGGTTTTGGAACAATACAGACAAAGTGATTACTCAAAAAATTGAGAAAAAACAACCTTTGTACTGGGTCGCACCCATGGATGACAATTACCGACGTGATGAACCTGGTTTATCACCGATGGGCATGGCATTGGTGCCTGTTTATGAAAATCAACCAACAGAAAACCTTAAATCCGGAGCAGGAACCATTCAAATTGATGCCGCTGTCATCAACAACATGGGCGTGCGCACAGCAGAAGTATCTTACGGACATTTACAGCAATCAAGTGTTTCACAAGGTGTGGTTCGATTTGCAGAAACTACTATGCACCACGTGCACCCCAAAACAGTGGGCTGGATACGTGAACTGGCGGTTAAAAGCAGTGATGAATGGGTTGAAAAAGGCCAGTTGTTGTACCGTATTTATGCTCCAGAATGGGTTAATGTACAACAAGAACTGCTGTTTGCCGTACAACAAAAAAACAGCAGTTTGATTCAAGCCGCTGAACAACGATTGGCCGCATTGCAGTTTCCAAGCGAAGTGATTAAACAAGTGAAGGCTGAGCAACGCATCTTTGAATCTGTGCCATTTAAAGCGCCACAATCAGGCTATGTGATTGAATTGAATGTACGAGAAGGCCATGTGGTCAAACCCGCAGATACAATGATGACCATAGCCAATAACGACACCATGTGGTTAGATACTGAATGGTTTTCAAGTCAAAACATACAACAAGGCCAAAAGGTGGCAGCCACCAGCCGTTTTTACCCACAAAAACGTTGGTCTGGCAGTATCGATTACATTTACCCATCAGCAGACGAACAGAACCGCAGCATCAAAACACGAACCTTACTCGAAAACCCAAACGGTTTACTCAAAGCCCATATGAATTTACAAGTTCAATTGGTCAATGAATTAACCTCAACTGAGTCAAACAGGTTACTGGTACCACATCAGGCTGTCATTCAAACTGCCCAACAGAATCGAGTTGTTTTGGTGTTGGGAAATGGTGTCTTTAAGTCGGTTGCTGTAGAACTTGGAGAGACTGATGGACAAGCATTTGAAGTCGTTTCTGGCCTAAAATCAGGTGATAAGGTGGTCACATCTGCTCAATTTTTACTCGACTCAGAATCCAGTAAGACTTCTGACTTTATACGCATGGGCGATGACAGTTGGCCATCTGCGGTTGTGTCAGGGCGCATCAATGACATTAACCTGAAGGCAAGAATGATAAATATCTCAAGATCTGCCATCACCAAATGGAACCGCCCTGCGGCTACTTTAGATTTTCAAGTGGAAAACACCACAGACTTATCAACACTTTCCCAAGGCGATGATGTGACATTTGAGTTTGAAATACGTGAAGATCAATTTGTCATCATTTCAATTCAAAAACAAGCTGAGAAACAAGTCGTGAAACAGCTCATAAGAAAGGTTAAAAATCATGATTAAGTCATTGATATATTCGTCAATAAAAAACAGAATCATGGTTTTATTGGCCACATTGTTTCTGGTGGCGGCTGGGTTTTATTCAATCAAGACAACACCCATAGATGCCATCCCTGATTTATCAGAGGTTCAAGTTATAGTCAAAACCAGCTACCCTGGACAAGCACCACAGGTGGTGGAAGATCAGGTGACTTATCCATTGACCAGTACCCTGCTGTCGGTGCCCAAAGCAAAAACTGTTCGGGGTTTTTCTTTTTATGGTGACTCATACGTATATATTATTTTTGAAGAAGGCACTGACCTGTATTGGGCCAGAGCGCGGGTTCAAGAATATTTAGGTCAAGTGGCATCTAAATTACCCGCCACCGCGAGCAGTCAGTTAGGACCTGATGCCACAGGTGTGGGCTGGGTGTACATTTATGCTTTGCAAGACATGACAGGACAGCATGATTTGAGCCAATTGCGTAGCATTCAGGATTGGTTTTTAAAGTATGAATTACAATCCGTTTCAGGAGTGTCTGAAATCGCTACAGTCGGAGGTATGGTGAAGCAGTACCAAATCATTCTCGACCCAGAAAAGCTCAAAACACACAACATACCACTGACCCTGATTCAAACTGCGATACAGCAAAGCAACCAAGAAGTCGGCGCTTCTGTTATCGAAATGGCAGAAGCAGAATACATGGTTCGTGCCACGGGCTATGTCACCAGTGTGTCTGATTTGTTACAAATTCCATTAGGGCTCAATAAACAGCAAGTGCCTTTGCTACTCAAAGATGTGGCCACCATTCATGTGGGGCCCCAAATGCGCCGCGGCATCGCTGAACTCAACGGTCAAGGTGAAACTGTTGGTGGTATTGTTGTGATGCGATTTGGAGAAAATGCCCAACTAACCATTGAAGCCGTTAAAAACAAATTGGAACAACTCAAGAGTAGCCTACCTGACGGTGTAGAAGTGATCACGGTATATGACCGCAGTGAGTTGATTGATAATGCGGTTGATAATTTATGGCACAAGCTGGCTGAAGAATTATTGGTTGTTGGATTGGTTTGCTTGTTGTTCCTGTTACATTTGCGCTCTTCTTTGGTTGCCATCATCAGTTTACCAGTGGGTATTTTAATGGCATTTATCGTCATGAAATACCAAGGATTGAATGCCAATATCATGTCATTGGGCGGTATTGCTATTGCAATTGGTGCCATGATTGATGGTGCCATTGTGATGATAGAAAACATGCATAAACACATGGAAAGCACTGAAATTAATAACAATAATAGATGGGAAATAGTGGCAAAATCCGCATCAGAGGTAGGACCTGCCCTGTTCTTCAGTTTGTTGATTATTACGGTCAGCTTTCTGCCCGTGTTCACATTGGAAGCCCAAGAAGGTAAATTATTCTCACCGCTGGCATACACCAAAACCTATGCCATGGCAGCTGCGGCGGCATTGGCAGTGACCTTGGTTCCGGTATTGATGGGCTACTTTGTCAGAGGTAAAATCAGAAGTGAGCACAACAACCCCATCAACCGCCTACTCACAGCGGCCTACCTGCCGATTCTCAAAGGCTTATTGAACTGGCCCAAAACCACAGTTTTAATGGCCGTTATATTGCTCAGCACAGTGGCCATTCCATTAAACCGCATGGGTTCCGAATTTATGCCACCGTTGGATGAAGGAGATTTAATGTATATGCCCACCACTTATCCAGGAATCTCTATTGGGAAAGCCCGCGAATTACTACAACAAACAGACAAATTAATCAGCACTGTACCCGAAGTAGCAAGCGTTTTCGGAAAAATTGGCCGTGCCGAAACTGCGACTGACCCAGCACCACTGACCATGATAGAAACCTTCATTCACTTCAAACCCAAATCCGAATGGCGTGCTGGCATGACTGCCAAGAAATTGAAGCAAGAATTGAGCCAATTGATTCAGTTTCCAGGCGTCAGTAACGCCTGGGTGATGCCTATCAAGACGCGAATAGACATGTTGGCTACCGGTATCAAAACACCAGTGGGCATCAAGGTATCCGGCCCTGAGCTGCCCGTGATTGAGGCCATTGGCCAACAAATTGAAACTTTAATGGGTGGCTTTCCTGGCACCACATCTGTTTATTCAGAACGTGTTGCAGGTGGGCGCTATATTACAGTGGACATCAACCGCTTACAAGCAGCGCAATATGGTTTGACTGTGGCTCAAATTCAACACGTGTTGGCCACTGCCGTAGGTGGCAAAAACTTGGCATACAGTACCGAAGGTACAGCCAGATACCCGATTCAAATGCGCTATCCACAACATTACCGCGACAGCCCAGAGCGTTTAGAACAATTGCCTGTCATTGCGCCCAATGGCTTGCAATTGACGTTGGCTGATGTGGCTGATATTACAATTGAAAACGGCCCTGCAGGCATTAAAAGCGAAAATGCTCGCCCCAATGGCTGGACCTTCATCGACATTGAAGGGGTGGATGTTGGAAATTATGTTGCGGAAGCTCAAAAATGGTTGAACCAAGAGCTCAACTTACCTGCCGGCTATGCACTGACTTGGTCGGGTCAGTTTGAGTACATGGAACGCGCCAAAGCCAAATTGGCTGTTGTACTACCTATGACAATAATGATCATAGCACTGCTTTTGTTCCTTAACTTCAAGAACATGCGTGATGTGGTCTTTATCATGGGCACCTTACCTCTGGCTTTGGTAGGTAGCTTTTGGTTACTGTTCCTGCTTGAATATGACTTCTCTGTGGCAGTGGGCGTGGGCATGATTGCCTTGGCGGGTGTGGGCGTAGAAACCGCCGTCATTATGTTGGTTTATTTGAATCAAGCATTGGCCCAAGCCTTTTCTAACTCACAATTAACCCTCAACAGCCTATATCAAGCAGTAATTGATGGTGCTGGCATGCGCTTGCGCCCTGTTCTCATGACTGCAAGTGCCACAATCATTGGTTTATTGCCAGTTATGTGGGGTGATGGCACAGGTTCAGAAGTGATGCGCCGCTTGGCCGCACCTATGGTCGGTGGTATGGTCAGTTCAGTACTGCTGACCTTATTACTCTTGCCCGTGATTTTTTACCTCTGGCACAGTCGCTCAATTGGCACTAAAATAGCTGCTTTTGACCCAGAGTGAATCCATGAATTTTCGCAGTGACAACGAAGCCCCGGTAAATGAGCACATCATGAAAGCCTTGATTGAAGCCAACCAAGGTTTTGAAGAATCATACGGCTATGACAAGTATTCTGTGCAATTCAAAGCCCAATGTCAGGATTTATTTCAATGCTGGGTTGAAGCTTTGCCATTAACTACTGGCACAGCGGCAAATTCAATCGCTATGGCTTTATCGTGCCCACCTTATGGTGCAATTTATTGCCATGAAGGCGCGCATATCAATGCCGATGAATGTGGCGCACCTGAAATGTTTACAAGTGGTGCAAAATTAATTCCAATAGCGGGTAATCACGGCAAAATTGACATTGATGTATTGCGTGCCAAATTGGCTGGATCTGGTGTACATGGTGAACATGAAGTGATGCCTGCTGTCATCAGTTTAACCCAATGCACAGAAGCTGGCACCGTTTATACATTGGAAGAACTGAACGCATTCAAAGCACTGAAAGAGGAATTTGGACTGGCTTTACATATGGATGGCGCACGTTTTGCCAATGCCCTAGTCTCTCTGGGTTGTTCCGCGGCTGAAATGACTTGGCAATCTGGTATAGACATGCTGTCTTTTGGTGCCACCAAAAATGGCGCCATGATGGCAGAATCCTTACTGGTTTTCAATCCGAAATACAAATCACAAATACTACGCCACAGAAAACGCTCAGGTCATTTAATCAGTAAAATGCGTTACGTCTCATCACAGTTGTGCGCTTACTTAACTGATGATTTGTGGCTGCAATTGGCTAACGACGCCAACCAGCAAGCGTTGTTTTTTTACGAAAACTGTGAGGGTCAAATTGAGTTCATACACCCAGTTGATGCGAATGAAGTATTTTGTCGCCTTCCTGTTAAAAAAATTGTTCAATTAAAGCAACAAGGATTTGAGTTTCATGTGTGGCCTGGCAGCAATGACATCATCCGGTTGGTTTTTTCTCATGCCACTCAACCACAAGCCGTTCAACGTTTAATTCAGTCAATCAATGAAATTTAACATTCTGAACCAATAATTTCTTTAAAAACTTCAAAGGGTGCAGGCTTGTTGAAATAATATCCCTGCACTTCATCGCAGCCCAATCGCTTCAAGATATTAAGCTGATCTTGACTTTCAATGCCTTCTGCCACCACTTTAACTTTGAGGTTTTTCCCCATACTGATTATGGCATTTATGAGCTCGTAATCGTCTTTTTGGATGGCGATATCTTTAACAAATGATTTGTCTATTTTTATCACATCAACTGGAAAGTTTTTTAAATAAGATAATGAAGAATAACCAGTGCCAAAGTCATCAATAGCTATGGTTATTCCATTTGACTTCACTTGATTCAAGATATGTTTACTGTGATTCAAATCACTGATAAGGGTTTGCTCTGTTAACTCTATTTCAAAATGACTTTTAGGAAATTGCTTTTCTTCTAAAACAGTCAGCAAATCTTCTACAAAATTTGGGCTTTCTAATTGCTTTGCCGAAACGTTATATGAAAGTTTTAATTCCGCATTGTAATCGAGTAATTGTTTGAACTTATCTAAAGCTGCATCCAATACTTGCCAACCCACATTAACTATCAAGCCGGATTCTTCAAGAATTTCTAAAAATATTTTGGGGGTCAATAAAGAACCATCTTTCTGTGACCACCTTATCAAAGCCTCTGCCCCCCAATATTTGCCTGTTTTTGCATCGACACGAAGTTGATAAACCAACTCGAATTCTTTCTTTTTTATCCCACTTTTTATTTTGTTCAATAACAGCAGTCTATCTTGTGATGACTTGGCCAAGTCCACATCATAAAATTTATAATTATTCCGACCTTGTCCTTTAACATAACGAAGCGCAGTATCAGCATGAGTAATCAACTCAGAGGCAGTATCACTTTGCTCAGGGAATTTAGCCACACCTATACTGGCATTGATTCTCACCAATTCTTCATCAAAATAAAATGGCCGTGATATGGCTTGTAACATCGTCTTTATTTTTGCAACTACAATATCTTGATTGTCTTTACCACTCAATAAAATGATAAATTCATCCCCCCCCATTCTTGCCACAAATGCTTTATTTAATATTTTTTCTAACCTGCGACTGAGTTCTATTAACAACTGATCACCCGCACCATGACCTAACGTGTCATTGACATCTTTGAATAAATCCAAGTCTAAATACAAGAGCCAAACAGACTCACCTTTACTGATTCTCTTGTCTAATTGCAAAGACATTAAATATCGATTCGGCAAATTAGTCAGTGTATCAAAGTGGGCCATATGCTCTAATTTTTTTTGGATAAACTGCTTTTGCTTAATTTCAGTAGCTAATTCTTCTGCTTTTAGTTTAGATTTTCTACGAGAAGACATGGCCCAATAGAATAAACATGAAAAAATAAGACCTGAAAAACCTATGGTTTCAGGTAGCCAAACCAAATAGGCTGCCAAAGTCTCTTCAGTTGGGTAAATGGTAAAATTTATCCCTTCTGGGTCAGAGTCTATATTGATGGAGAATACTTTATGATATGTTCCTAAAGAATCGACTGGGTCATTGGTATAAATGATTAAACCATCGGACTCTATATGCGTCCAATACCCAGAACTGATGGGGTTAATGATTACACTTTCAAAAAACTCATAGGTTTTAATCCTAGCCATTAAGAATCCAGTGAGTGTTTTCTTTTCATAAATGGATTGCACTAAATATACAACATAATCACCAAAAGCATTTTTAACTGGCTTGGATAATTCTAGCTTTTGACTGGCCTCTGCTTGATTCAAACGGTCATAGATGTCTTGAAAATCGGTCAGATTCATACCTTCACTGAAAACTGTATCTTGATTCTTTTCTAACCACCTTACAGAGTGATCAGCATTTATAAAAACCAAAGTATCCAGACCCTTTATGTCATCAATATTATTCTTGGCATCGCTTCTCCAAACAGTTTCACTCAGACCATTTTGCACTTCCCACCTGTTGACCATTCTTTTCAATATATTAAATTGAGTACTGAAGTCTGTAAAAACTTTGGAGTGGGTGCTAGAAGCTTGAATCTCTAGATTTTTTTCTAGTAAACTGATTTGAAATTGTCTGAAATTAAAAGCCAGAAAAAGCGTTGACAGAAAAATTGTCAATGAAATAATTCGAATTAAATGTATATTTGAATTCGTGATTTTAATTAAGAAACTCCTGCCACAAAATAAACTGTTTTAATTCTATCATTAAGGCGTATATGTTTTGAAGTTTCAACATTCTAACTTAATTAATATGACTGATCTGCACTGTTGTCGATGTGATTAAATAATTTATAAAAGTCTGCAAATGGCAAAGGTTTATTCAAATAAAAACCTTGGGCTTGTTGACAACCTTCATTCGCCAGTATTTGTAATTGTTTTTGTTCCTCCACTCCTTCAGCCACCACTTCCATTTTCAAACTTTTACCCATTGCTATGATAGCCTTTGCTAATTCTAAATCACTCTCGTTTTTATGAATGTCTTTGACAAAAGATTTATCAATTTTTAAAACGTTGACAGGAAAGTTTTTTAAATAAGACAACGATGAATAACCTGTACCAAAATCATCCAATGCAATCTTAACTTCTGCAGAACTCAGTGCATTAAGAGTGGCCAAACTGGACTCGTAATTTTCGATTAAAGTCTGCTCTGTCAATTCAACCTCTAACATCTCAGAAGGGAAATGGTGTGCCTCCATCATTGAAAATAAATCATTTAAAAAGTCTGGATGAGCCAATTGTTTAGCAGATACATTAATCGCCAACATAATAGGCGGATTTCCATTAAATAATTGCTGATATTGTTCAAATGCTTTATTGAAAGCGCTGTTACATATGCTGACAATCAACCCTGAATCTTCCGCCACATCCAAGAAGCTGTCTGGACTCATAAATTTACCGTCTTTTTTCCAACGCAATAAGGCTTCAGCCCCTACCATATCACCGGATTTAATTTCATATCTGGGTTGGAAAAACATTTCAAACTCATTATTATCTATACCCTTGTTGAAGGCTTGAATCAATTCCGCTTTGTATAAAGATGACGACTCTAAACTTTCATCAAAAATAGTATAAACATCTTTACCAATTTGTTTTGCCTGATTCATGGCATGCTCTGCTTTGGTTATTAACTCACCAACCACATGCCCCTGATGGGGGAAATAACAAACACCAATACTGGCTGTAATTCGGATACTTTCAGAACCTAAGCTTATTGGTTTTCTGATATTTTTTAGTAAATCTTCAGCATATATGAACATTTTCTCTTCTATCAAATTTTCTGAAAGACAAATAACAAACTCATCTCCTCCCATGTGCGCTATCATCGAATTGTGCTTTAAAACTTGATTGATTCGACCTGGAATAATTTTTAAAACCTCATCTGCTAACTGATGGGTATAGACATCATTAAGCTGTTTAAAGTCGTCAATATTTAAATACATAACAGCTATTTTCTGGCCACTAGACTCACATTCTTTGATTTTATTTTCTAGATAAATATTAAGGTAAGATCGATTGGGTAAGTGAGTTAAAGCATCATGCTTAGACATGTGCCTTATTTGTGACTCCATTTGTTGACTGCGCTTTATTTCTTTTGATAATAACTTTGCACTGGCTTTGGCCTTGATTCTGGAATTCATAGTTAAGTAGAACAAAATACCAATCAAAAAACCAGATAAAGCCATTATCAAAGGCAATGGTGATTGGAACAGTGACAACACCTCAGTCGTGGGATATACAGTAAAATCCCAACCTTCATTATCCGCATCCATGTTCATGGTAAACGTTTTTTGTGGCCCATCAATGCCGTAAAGCCCATCAGCCGTAAAAACCTTATGTTCACCCGCGGTGGCTGCTAAAACAAATCCACTGCTGTCACTGGGCTGAATCATAGATGACAACAAAACATCGATATCAAGTCTGGCTCCGATAAAGCCATCAAAAACATCAGCATTCCAAATAGGGTAAAAAACATGAATGGTGTAATTATCCCCAGGCAATTTAGTTACTTTTGAGAACTCTGGTCGTTTACTTTCTCTAGACAGAAGTAATTTTTCTTTTAAATCACCGTGTTGAAAAAAATTAAAACCGCTTTCAGGAACATTGACAGACAATCTACCTTCTGACCAACGCAAAACACCATCGGAATCAATCCACATCAAAACATCAACGCCATCAATGTCCTTCACATATTGACTGGCATCATGACGCCAAAGCTGTTCAATGGTACCATTGTTTTTTTGCCATCGCGTTCCCATGCGACCGATTGCGCCAATGATATCAAAGGTTTTTTTAGTTATGGTGTTTTCTATATTCTGCGCACTGACACCTATAGCTCGTTCTAAATAGTTTTTTTGTGCCTGATGAATAAACACACTGGCGAGAAGTACCACAACAACAAATACAGCAGATATCAGAACCGCTGCACTTCTTGAGTCTTTGAAACCACCCAACCTCTTGAAAAAGCCTTCAAACATAAATAGTCACACCAACCTCCATACTATAAAGTTAACACATTCTATGTTGACTTTAAATAACAAATTCAGACTGTGGCTAAATCACCTTTTTCTTGTAGCCATGTCTTCCTGTCTGCGGCACGTTTCTTAGCCAGTAACATATCTAAGATACCATGTGTGTTGTCACCGGCTGTAACCGAAAGCTGGAGTAAACGGCGTGTATCTGGTGCAATGGCACTTTCCCTTAATTGACCAGGGTTCATTTCTCCCAATCCTTTAAATCGGGTGACACTGACTTTGCCTTTCATTTTTTCCTGCTCAATTTTACGCAATATATGCTTACGCTCTGAATCATCCACTGCATAAAACTTTTGCTTACCTACATCAATTCGATACAGGGGTGGCATAGCGACAAACACATGCCCTGCCCTAACCAATGGCTCAAAGTGACGTAAAAACAAAGCACACAGTAGGGTTGCAATATGCAGTCCATCTGAGTCCGCATCAGCCAAGACAATCACTTTACCATAGCGTAAAGTGGCCAAATCTGTACTACCTGGGTCTACGCCAATAGCCACTGCCAAATCGTGAACCTCTTGTGAGGCCATTACATGAGCCGAATCCACTTCCCATGAATTTAATATTTTTCCTCGCAATGGCATGATGGCTTGGAACTCACGGTCTCTCGCTTGTTTTGCTGACCCACCGGCTGAATCACCTTCTACCAAAAACAACTCACCTTGCATCGGGTCATCAGAACTACAATCCGCTAACTTACCGGGTAATGCTGGACCTGTTGTTATTTTTTTACGCACCACTTTTTTGGCTTTACGCATGCGGTTTTGGGCATTGTTAATCGCAATCATGGCAATGCGTTCGGCATCATCTACATGTTGACTGAACCACAAGATCAAAGCATCTTTTAAGGTATTAGATACATAGGAAGCAATGGCTCGAGAAGACAAGCGTTCTTTGGTTTGTCCCGAAAATTGGGGGTCTTTCATTTTTGAAGACAACACATAGCAAACACGATCCCAAACATCATCAGGCGCCAACTTAACGCCACGTGGTAACAAATTATGACTGTCTGCAAAATCCCTAACAGCTTCAGTCAACCCTGTTCTGAGGCCATTGACATGCGTACCGCCTTGTGCGGTTGGAATCAAATTGACATAACTTTCAGTGACTAATTCACCCTGTGGCAACCAAGTCAAGGCCCAATCAACTGCAAATTCATCTTCTTGTTGTGCACCTACAAAGGCATTCAAAGGGATGATTTCATCAGATTGGATTTCATCTAACAGGTATTGCCTTAAACCGTCTTCAAATTGCCAGGTGATTTCTTCTTCGTTGATGTTGTCTTTAAAGTTTATGGTTAAGCCAGGACACAGAACGGCTTTGGCTTTAAGTAAATGTTTGAGTTTTCTGACACCCACTTTGGTGGTATCAAAATAAACGGGTGCGGGTGTAAATTGTACACGGGTTCCCGTGTTTTTTTGACCAACCTGACCTACGACATTCAACTCTAAAATCTTGTCACCATGTTCAAAAGCAATGTGGTGTTCCTTTCCATCTCGCTTAATCCAAACATCCAAGCGTTCACTCAGTGCATTAACCACTGAAACACCGACACCATGTAGACCGCCTGAAAACGTATAGTTTTTTCCAGAAAACTTGCCGCCAGCGTGCAATTTAGACAAGATTAATTCAACACCAGACACGCCATGTTCTTCATGTATATCTACTGGCATACCACGACCGTTGTCCGAAACTTCTATGCTGCCATCTTGGTGCAAGACCACTTGTATTTTATTGGCATGCCCTTCAAGCGCTTCATCAACGGAGTTATCAACCACCTCTTGGATTAAATGGTTTGGGCGATTTGTTTCGGTGTACATGCCCGGTCGACGTTTGACTGGATCTAATCCAGATAAGACTTCAATGTCAGAGGATTGGTAGGTTTTCGTCATATAAATCCCTTAAATACACAATATTGATTTCAAGAACAGCACTGAAACAGACTGCCTAAGCGCTTTTAAAGGATTAATTTTAGTACACTTTACCCCTGCATTAGAAGCAAAGATTTAAGGTAAAAATCATCAAGTTAAAACTTGTGCTTTTGTGTCATTAAATTTCAGTGTGAATTTGACCTTCAACATCGCTTTCATTGTCATCACCATGACCACCTTTATCCGGTGTTTCAACTATTGGGAATAAGGCATCGAAAGCAAAAAACTGACCCGTTAAATTAACTGAAAAAATTATGATCATGGCACCTGACATCAGTACAACAGCGAGAGAACCCAAAACACTAGAAAGCAACACGCCCAGGAACATGGTCACAAAAACCAAAGCTACAATCAACAGCGACAACACCAGCATGCCACGCCAAGCTTGTGAGAACCCCAAATAACTTCCAATAATGGCTTGTTTTATGGTTTGCTTGTGAAAGAATACCAGTTGAGGCGAGAAAAAGGCCACCACCAACAGCGGAATCGAAACCACCATTGATATGAATTGCCCTATCAAAATGTTTTTCATTTGCAAGGTGGGCTCCATACCTTCATCGATGACCAAACCCAATGCATTGAATATCGTCTGTGTTACCACCTCAGTAACAAACCCCATCAACAGCAAGCACACTCCTAACATTAATAAAGGTGTTGTTTGGTGTTTAAAAGCAGCAAAATAATCAGAAAGCACCACTTTAGGGCCGCCTTCACTTTGTTGCCTTGCTTTATGACAAGCATTATATATACCTGCTGTTATCAATGGGCTAAATACAGCCACAAGCAACATAAAAAGTGACTCATTGATGCTGACAATAGAAAAAGCAATCAAACCATACATGGCAATAACCATCAACCACAAGGCGCCCAATACAGGCAACAACTCTAGGCCCTGATAAAACCATTTTTGGCCATCTGCCCAGGTGTAAGATTTTTGGGGAGTGATTTGCTGAGGCATGAGAAATCCTTTATTCGGTTGTGGCTGTTGGTTGACCTTTGATGGCTGCTGCCATGGCGTGCCAACATAAAGTGGCTGACTTAATTCGAGATGGGAATTTTTTTACAGTGATTAAGTTATTGACGTCTTCCAGCGCGTCAATTCTTTGAATATCAGAACCTTTAGCCATTAATTGGCAAAACAATTCAAACTTGCTCAAAGCATCATCAACAGCACGCCCTTTGATGAATTCAGTCATCATTGAAGCTGAAGCCATTGAAATCGCACAGCTCTCACCGTCGTAATTAATGGCTGAAATGACATCACCTTCTATGGTCAAGTAAACATGTACCAAATCACCACAAATGGCGTTCAAACCTTCAGAATGGTGTGTCCAATGATCCGGTCTACCATAATTTCTTGGGTTGCGATTGTGTTCCAAGATGGTCTGTTTGTACAGTTTGCTTAAATCCGTCATGTTAATTAATCGTCAAATATTTTGGAATGGTTTGTCATTAAACCTTTCTTATTTAAACATTTCTATGGCTTTGAGCAGCGATTCTACCAGAATATCGACATCTTGCTCGGTGTTATAAAAAGCAAAAGATGCCCGACAAGAACCCGCCACCCCAAAATATTCAAAAATAGGCATGGTGCAATGGTGTCCGGTACGAACAGCAACACCATGATGATCAATAATGGTACCAATGTCATGGGCATGTATGCCCTCAATATTGAATGAAAACACAGGTGACTTGTGCTTGGCTGTACCGAGCATTCTCAACCCAGGAACTTTAGCCAATGCCTGCTCTGCATAAACCCGCAACTCGGCATCACGCTGCTCAATATTTTCCATTCCAATTGACATCATAAATTCGGCAGCTGCACCCAAACCAATACCGCCGGCAATGTTTGGTGTACCCGCTTCAAACTTAGCAGGAACCGCATTATAAACCGTTGATTCAAAGGTCACTTTGCTGATCATTTCACCGCCACCGTGATAAGGTGGCATGGCATTTAAATGTTCAGCTTTGCCAAACAAAACGCCAGAACCTGTTGGCCCATACATTTTGTGGCCAGATACAGTATAAAAATCACAATCAAGATCTTGAACATCAACTTTTAAATGTGGTGTGGCTTGTGCACCATCAAGCATCACTGGCACGCCTTTGGCATGTGCTTTAGTAACCACTTCTTTTACAGGATTGATGGTTCCTAACGCATTAGATACATGTACCACAGACATAAACTTGGTTTTTTCGGTTAACAAATCATCTAATTGATCGACACACAATTCTCCTGCATCATTCATTGGTATGACTTTTAAAACAGCGCCAGTCTGTTCGCATAATAATTGCCAAGGCACAATATTAGAATGGTGTTCCAAGTGAGAGATTAAAATTTCATCTCCTTTTGAAACACGTGAACGTACAAAAGTCTGCGCAACCAAATTAACCGCTTCGGTACAACCACGAACAAAGATCAAATCTTTTTCACTCGGTGCATTCAACAACTTTGCCAACGATTTTCTGGCATTCTCATACAAATCAGTCGCAGATTCACTCAGGCTGTGTACGCCTCGGTGAATGTTGGCATTGTGGTTGATGTAGTAATCATTGATGGCATCTAAAACCATTTGTGGTCTTTGTGCTGTAGCCGCATTGTCTAAATAGACCAAGGGCTTGCCATTAACTTCTTGGTGTAATCCAGGAAATTGATCTCGATGAAATTGCTTATTTAACATACCTCAGCCTCAGCTACAAATGACTCGATCATGATGTCCTTGGCTTGCTTGGCATCAATCCCGCGTGATTGTAGATAGAACAATGAAGATTCATCTAATGCACCGATGGTTGAGCCATGAGCTGCTATCACTTCATCTGTGCTCACTTCTAATTCAGGCTTAGAGAAAATCTTGGCATCATCAGTCAACAAGATATTCTTTAAATCTTGTGAAATTTCAGAATGGTCAGCACCGTGAGCCACCACGGCTTTGGCGTTGTTAAATATCTGAGACCTGTCATCCGCAATAGATCGATGTATCACTTCGGATGCGTTGTATTTTTTATCATGAAATACATTAACTATATCAGCTATATGACTGTCATTATTCGCTTTATTTATTGAGCCAGAAATATATTTTGCACGTTCAGCTACAAATTCAACCTGCTGATTATGGTGTTGCAACAACCCACTGAACCGGTAATTCATGGCTTTCATTTCAGCATTTTGTAGCATAATGATTTGATTAAAGCCAACCAAAACAGCTTCAGATTCAAATTGTGACCATGTGGTTTTATTGACCTTGGCATCACGACCAATTTGCCAGGCAGCCGTTTGATTGGTTCTGCCACCTGCATAGATTTCATTGATGGTTATTTGACTGTTATCGCCAATAACAAATTGATTGCGTATAAATTGCCAGTCGTTGTTGTCTGACTCAATGACTACCGCAATCACAAAATCAGGGTGTTGCTGATTGTTATCCACTTTAATTTGAACACCAGTATGGTACAAAGCCTTATTCAGTTGTAACAATGACTGTTCATCTACATGGGTTTTCGCTTCAGTTGAAATCAACTCATCAGCTGACAAGGTTTCAATACCAGCAACGCTTAACCATTCAGGCATCTCACCCACAAGCTCATGACCTTGGGCGGAAATCACAACACACACATCGGCGTCAATTTCTTCCAGTTCAATTGAATCAATATCTTTAACATCAGATTCAGCAAGCAATTTAGCACTGTCACTGTAACGCCACGTTTCCATTTTGCGATTCGGTTCAGCCATGTTTTCTAGCTGAGTCAAGGCCTCGGTTTTTTGTGCCAATATCCACTCAGGCCAGTTAGCTGTTATTTTGTTGGCTTGGGCAATTTCGCCCTGCCATTTATTGATTAAGCCAGCCATAACCCTGCTCTTCTAATTCCAATGCCAAATTCTTATCGCCTGATCTGACGATTTTACCGTCTGCCAATACATGAACATAGTCAGGTTCAATGTAATCCAATAAACGCTGATAATGTGTGATGATAACGAATGAGCGGTCTGGAGAACGCAGTTTATTCACACCATCGGCAACAATTTTCAATGCATCAATATCCAAACCAGAGTCGGTTTCATCCAAAATAGCCAGCTTAGGTTCTAAGATGCCCATTTGAAACACTTCGTTGCGTTTTTTCTCGCCGCCAGAGAAACCAACATTCACAGGTCGTTTCAACAAATCATCGCGCATGTTCATGTCTTTGATTTTTTGTTTCACCATGCGCAAAAAACTGGCCGAATCCATTTCAGGCTCGCCACGGTATTTGCGTTGTGCATTCAATGCGGTGCGTAAGAAATACATGTTGTTCACACCCGGAATTTCTACTGGATACTGAAAGGCTAAGAACACGCCTTCAGCCGCACGCTCTTCAGGGGCCATGTCCAATAAATCTTTACCCATCATGTCAACAGAACCTGCAGTCACTTCCACATGAGGCATGCCTGCCAACACATTACCCAAAGTGCTTTTACCAGCACCATTAGGGCCCATAATGGCATGAACTTCACCGGGCTTAACGTCTAAGCTCAATCCTTTTAAAATGTCTTTATCACCGGCTTTGGCGAATATGTCTTTGATGTTTAACATTAACCTATGGCTCCTTCTAATGAGATGTCCAACAATGCTTTGGCTTCCACAGCAAATTCCATGGGCAGCTCTTTAAATACTTGTTTACAAAATCCGTCAACAATCAAGGAAATGGCATCTTCTTCACCAATGCCGCGTTGTAGACAGTAGTTCAATTGATCTTCTGAAATCTTTGAAGTCGTTGCTTCATGTTCAATTTTGGCCGTTGAATTGGCCGACTCCGTATAGGGGAATGTATGTGCGCCACAATCTTTGCCTATTAACAAGGAATCACATTGGGTGAAATTTCGGGCATGATCTGCTTTTTTTGCCACACGAACCAAGCCTCGATAGGCATTCGAACTTTTACCCACTGAAATGCCTTTAGAAATGATTGTGGATTTGGTGTTTTTACCCAAATGAATCATTTTGGTGCCGGTGTCAGCTTGTTGGTAATTGTTAGTCAATGCCACAGAATAAAACTCCCCGCTTGAATGATCTCCACGCAAAATACAACTTGGGTATTTCCAAGTAATCGCTGAACCTGTTTCTACTTGTGTCCATGATATTTTGCTGTTGGCTCCTTCGCATAAGCCACGTTTGGTGACAAAGTTGTATATACCACCTTTGCCGTTTTCATCACCGGGATACCAGTTCTGTACCGTTGAATACTTGATTTTAGAATCTTTCATCGCCACCAATTCAACAACGGCAGCATGCAATTGATTTTCATCACGCATCGGTGCGGTACAACCTTCTAAATAGCTGACTGAGGCACCTTCTTCTGCAACAATTAATGTGCGCTCAAATTGGCCTGTGTTGATGGCATTGATTCGAAAGTATGTCGACAATTCCATTGGACATCGGACGCCTTTAGGAATGTAAACGAATGAACCATCAGAAAATACCGCCGCATTCAAGGCAGCAAAATAATTATCACGTGAAGGTACAACTGAACCCAGATGTTTTTTGACCAACTCAGGGTGGTCTTTAACCGCTTCTGAGAATGACGAAAAGATGACACCTACTTTCTCGAGTTCCGCTTTGAATGTCGTACCAACTGACACGGAATCAAACACCGCATCAACAGCCACTCCAGCCAATCGCTCACGCTCATGCAAAGGCACACCCAGCTTGTCATATGTTTCGAGTAACTTAGGATCCACTTCATCTAAAGACTTTGGTGCATCCTTATTTGACTTAGGCGCCGAAAAATATGAAATGGCTTGAAAGTCAATTTCTGGCACATTCAATTTGGCCCAGTCTGGATTTGGCATAGACTGCCATTGTTTGAAAGCATTCAAACGGTATTCAAGCAACCACTCAGGCTCCTCTTTCTTGGCTGAAATCTGCCTGATGACCGATTCATTCAATCCAGGTGGTAAAGTATCAGACTCAATGTCAGTGACGAAACCGTCTTTATACGACTGATTCGCCCTTTCTTTGACTGCCCTATTTTCAACTGCTGACTCATCATTATTTATGATTTCAGCTTCTTGATTATCAATATTACTCATGGTTTTATTTCTAAAGCAATGGATTTCTTGCTGTCCGCCGGCATCAATTCACTGACGGTCACATTTTCCAATGCTTGGGTAATCACTTGGCTGACTTTCTTTAATCCCAAGCTCATGTCACAGTCAGCACTTAAGTGACAGGCCGAATCATCTATTACACAATCAGTCAATGCCATCGCCCCTTCGATTGCCTCAATGACTTCGTGCAGTGAAATGTCACGTTTCCGCTTAACCAAAACGTAGCCACCGTTGGCACCTCGCTTTGATTCAAGTAAACCCGCATTTTTCAGCAGTTTAAGTATTTTGCTAACAGTCGGCGTTTCCAAACCAATCTTCTTGGCCAATGAATCAGCAGACGCCGGTGAGTCTGACTTTTTTAAAGCCATAATCACCATAAATGCGTATTCTGTTAGGCGTGACATTTTTAACATGGCGGCATGGTAACATAAAAAGGACTCAATCAGTACTGATTAAGTCCTTTATTGACTTGCTATATTGACTTGAATCAACTTTCTTTTTTATTGAATCCTTCTAACTTGTGGTATGCGTACAGAGAATAAAACACTGGAAGCAGTGATCCGAACATTAATGAACCAATTACCCAAGCCACTGGCGCTTTAAATATGGTCAATATGACCACCGCAAGTCCCGCCAGAACAAAACACCATGATCCCATTCGGTGTGTCGCATACCAAACCTTGTCACTCGATAAAGTCCATGGCGTCCTGATTCCTAAGAAAAAATTCTTTGGCACTTTAGAAATATAATTACCCAACACAATAAACAAACCACCGATTCCAAACATGATCCAGTTATTCATCTCCAGGTCTTTATTCAATGCAGACTCAAAACTTAAAACCATCACTCCTGTAATAAACAAGCTCATGATCAATATGATCAAATCGTAAATTCGTTTGGCCTCATCCAATTTAAAACCTTTCGGAGAAATTTTAGGCAATAAAGCCAACAGCATCACCATGCCAGTAACAACCATAGGCATCATATACACACCCCATGGTTTAGCTGTATAACCATCAATTTCACCACTGGCATTCCAGTGTGTTGGTACCATTTCTGGCAAAAAAGGCTCATACCAATACGCCACAACCCAAGAAATTAAAGCCACAACCGCGCTTGCAATGATTGATTTATTTTTCATTTTTATACCCTTTAATAAAACAGCTGCTTCACCAACAACAACATTTCTTCTACCACGCTCATATTTAATGTATAGATCCGCTTCTGCTTGTCTTTTCTGACTCGAACCAATTCCGCCGACTTAAGTACATTTAAATGATGAGACAAAGTGGCACCGGAAAAGTCGAAATGATCAGACAACTCGGACACCGATTTTTCACCTTCTTTTAACAGGTTAATTATGGTGCGCCTGTGCGGATCAGCCAACGCAGAGAATATAGATTGTTGTTCACTCATGCTATTTAGAATATCATCTAAATACACTGATTTCAACTCATATGACATAAATTGTCAGAATCACTCTAAATCTTTTAAGCACATGTAGTAAACCAATATGAATGTGAAATAATGTTTCATAAAGGACTGATATATGAAGTTTTGGCCAGATGGCAGTACATACAGTACATTTTTGTGATATAAATCGCGTTTTTAAAAACAATCCTATGCGTGTGAGGAAAAAAATGAAACTAAAGTTAATTTTAGTAAGCTTTGCGTGTCTGATAACATCCGTTGTCAATGCACAAGAAGTCAGGACTTTTGAAACTCGGTCGAGCTTTAATATCAATGGTAACATTATGGCAGTTGGCAATACACTGCTAACCTGTGACGGGACCGGAAATTGCAGCGACGTTCAAAACGGCAGCACTTCAAGCAGCAACGGCAGGAACATGGTTTTAGTCAATGATGATCCTGGAGCTGGATTCACCAACTCATCTACAGCCACACTGACTTTACCTGCCGGTTCCAATGTACTCTATGCAGGTCTTTATTGGGGCGGTCGTGCATCAAATAATGACAGCAACCGCAACACAGTTCAATTTAAAGCAGCAGGATCAGGTTCATACAACACCGTTACAGCCTCTGTTATAGACACATACGGCGCAGATGGCGAAGACGACCAAAGACCCTATCAAGGTTTTGCCGATATTACTACATTAGTTTCTAATGCTGGCAGCGGTTCATACACTGTTGGAGATGTCACTTTATCTACAGGTAACGACAATCTGGGCTTTTATGGCGGTTGGTCAATTGCTGTTATTTACCAAGACAACAATGAACCATACAGAAGATTGATGTTAATGGACGGCGCCGTTCGCGTTATTGATAGCAACACTGAAACCATTACCATTCCAAATATCGTTACCCCTCAAGTAGGCAGTTTTGATACCTTTTTAGGCGCTTTAGTTTGGGAAGGAGATCAAAGCATTTCAGGTGATGCCTTAGAATTTCAAGGAACCCCATTCAATAACAACCTAAATTCCA
Organism: Marinicella rhabdoformis; assembly: GCF_009671245.1. NCBI lineage: Bacteria > Pseudomonadati > Pseudomonadota > Gammaproteobacteria > Lysobacterales > Marinicellaceae > Marinicella > Marinicella rhabdoformis. The sequence goes on along the minus strand of NZ_VTFS01000006.1, from coordinate 3,730 downwards.
GCAACAACTTCTGGAACAGCACCATTACACGTTATGACAGTCATGTTGCTACCAAGTCTCCTAACTATGTTAACCAACTAGGAATGGATTTAGATATGGTTGATGTTTCTGGTGAGTTACCCAATGGTTTGACCACTGCAGACATTGATTTTGTAACTGACGGTGATTGGTATTACGCACACATGTTGATGTTTGCTACCGATTTACATGTTCCAGACTTTGGTGCAAACATCAGTAAAACAGCCAATGATATCAATGGCGGTGACATACAGGCTGGTGATGTTATTGAATACACCATAAGCTTCGAAAACACAGGTCAAGATGGTGCAACCAACACGGTACTGACAGACCCTATTCCGGCTAATACAAATTATGTAGCTGACTCGTTAATAATTGTTTCAGCAGACAGTGGCCCAACAGGTACTTTAACTGACAACACAGGAGATGATGCAGGCGAATTTGACAGCAATAATAATGAAGTAATTTTCAGATTAGGATCGGGCGCGAATCAAACCAATGGTGGTACCATTTTGGTAAATGAAGGCGCAACTGTTAGGTTTCAAGTGACTGTTGATACATTCATACAAGATGGCGATATCGTCAATATTGCAGAAGTGTTATCCAACTCAACCTCCTTACCAAATGACGATTTCCAAGCGTTTGCACAGAATACAATAACAATGACAGACAACACAGCACCTGATGCGCCAGTTTGTACTGTTACACCAAATCCTGCCAACAACGGCACAGCTTTGACTGCGTCTTGTACCAATGTTGAATCAGGTGCAACAGTAACCATTCCAGGTTATGTCTGTTCCGCCGAGAACAACAATGCCGTCACTTGTACAGCAACTGCTGGCCAAGTTGGTGTTGATGGTGATGAGACTGCGACAGTGACTGACCCTGCTGGTAACTCAAACACAGCACCTGCAACATTCGTTTTAGATAATGATGCACCAGCTGCGCCAGTTTGTAGTGTGACACCAAACCCTGCCAACAACGGCACTGCATTAACAGCAACTTGTACCAATGTGGAATCAGGTGCAAGCGTATCTATTCCAGGTTATGTATGTTCTGCCGAGAACAACAATGCCGTCACTTGTACAGCAACCGCTGGCCAAGGTGGCGTTGATGGTGATGAAACTGCGACAGTAACAGATCCTGCTGGTAACTCGAATACAGCTCCTGCTACATTCGTGTTAGATAACTCAGCACCTGATGCACCTGTTTGTACTGTGACACCAAACCCTGCAAACAATGGCACGGCTTTGACTGCCTCGTGTACCAATGTGGAATCAGGTGCTAGTGTATCTATTCCTGGTTATGTTTGTTCTGCCGAGAACAACAATGCCGTCACTTGTACAGCAACCGCTGGCCAAGGTGGTGTTGATGGTGATGAAACTGCGACAGTAACAGATCCTGCCGGTAACTCAAACACAGCACCTGCTACATTTGTGTTAGATAACTCAGCACCAGCTGCACCAGTGTGTACTGTGACACCAAACCCTGCCAACAACGGTACTGCATTAACAGCAACTTGTACCAATGTGGAATCAGGTGCAAGCATATCTATTCCAGGTTATGTTTGTTCTGCTGAAAACAACAATGCCGTCACTTGTACAGCAACCGCTGGTCAAAGTGGTGTTGATGGTGATGAAACTGCCACAGTAACAGATCCTGCCGGTAACTCAAACACAGCACCTGCTACTTTCGTACTCGATAACTCAGCACCAGCTGCACCAGTGTGTACTGTGACACCAAACCCTGCCAACAACGGTACTGCATTAACAGCAACTTGTACCAATGTTGAATCAGGTGCAATCGTATCTATTCCAGGTTATGTTTGTTCTGCTGAAAACAACAATGCCGTCACTTGTACAGCAACCGCTGGTCAAAGTGGTGTTGATGGTGATGAAACTGCCACAGTAACAGATCCTGCCGGTAACTCAAACACAGCACCTGCTACATTTGTGTTAGATAACTCAGCACCAGCTGCACCTGTTTGTACTGTGACACCAAACCCTGCAAACAACGGTACTGCATTAACAGCAACTTGTACCAATGTGGAATCAGGTGCAACAGTAACCATTCCAGGTTATGTTTGTTCTGCTGAAAATAACAATGCCGTAACTTGTACAGCAACCGCTGGTCAAGGTGGTGTTGATGGTGATGAAACTGCGACAGTAACAGATCCTGCCGGTAACTCAAACACAGCACCTGCGACATTCGTACTAGATAACACAGCACCAGCTGCACCAGTGTGTACTGTGACACCAAACCCTGCCAACAACGGTACTGCATTAACAGCAACTTGTACCAATGTGGAATCAGGTGCAAGCATATCTATTCCAGGTTATGTTTGTTCTGCTGAAAACAACAATGCCGTNCAGCACCAGCTGCACCAGTGTGTACTGTGACACCAAACCCTGCCAACAACGGTACTGCATTAACAGCAACTTGTACCAATGTTGAATCAGGTGCAATCGTATCTATTCCAGGTTATGTTTGTTCTGCTGAAAACAACAATGCCGTAACTTGTACAGCAACCGCTGGTCAAGGTGGTGTTGATGGTGATGAAACTGCGACAGTGACTGACCCTGCTGGTAACTCAAACACAGCACCTGCGACATTCGTACTAGACAACACAGCGCCTGATGCGCCCGTGTGTACTGTGACACCAAACCCTGCCAACAATGGCACGGCATTGACAGCCTCGTGTACCAATGTTGAATCAGGTGCAAGCATATCTATTCCAGGTTATGTTTGTTCTGCTGAAAACAACAATGCCGTCACTTGTACAGCAACCGCTGGTCAAAGTGGTGTTGATGGTGATGAAACTGCCACAGTAACAGATCCTGCAGGTAACTCAAACACAGCACCTGCTACTTTCGTACTCGATAACTCAGCACCAGCTGCACCAGTGTGTACTGTGACACCAAACCCTGCCAACAACGGTACTGCATTAACAGCAACTTGTACCAATGTTGAATCAGGTGCAATCGTATCTATTCCAGGTTATGTTTGTTCTGCTGAAAACAACAATGCCGTAACTTGTACAGCAACCGCTGGTCAAGGTGGTGTTGATGGTGATGAAACTGCGACAGTGACAGATCCTGCCGGTAACTCAAACACAGCACCTGCTACTTTCGTACTCGATAACTCAGCACCTGACTCACCAACTATTACTTCACCAACAGATGGCAGTATAATAAATATAGGAATACCAACTGTCACTGGTACTGCAGAGCCTTTTGCTGACATTGTTGTAACTGGTCCAAATGGTGAAACTTGTACAACACAAGCTGATCAAAACGGTGATTGGTCTTGCGTGATAGCACCCGCTTTAACTGACGGTTCTAATGTCATCAGTGTCGTGGCTACAGATGCAGCGAACAACGAATCTGCACCTGCCACTGTAACCATAACTGTAGATACTGTAACACCTGATGCACCTGTCATCATCACACCGACCAATGGCGCGCCTGTTACGGGTACCGGCGAACCTGGTGCCACTGTAACGGTTACCACACCGGGTGGTTCTACTTGTACAACTGAAGTTCAACCTGATGGCACATGGTCTTGTACTTTGGTCGGCCCTCCTGCTGACGGTGAAGATGTAACCGCTGTTCAAGAAGATGAAGCAGGCAACACCTCTCCTCCAGTCACAGTTCCAGGTGGCATTGATACACAATCACCTGATGCCCCAGTGATTACCTCACCTACTGATGGT
>NZ_VTFS01000005.1 GCF_009671245.1 Marinicella rhabdoformis | reverse complement strand
GCCTTCTTCAACCATCAACTTCGCATAATCACGACGTTGTTCAACCGTAAATGATAATCTTTGCTTCTTTGACATTTTTTAACCTCTGTTTCTTGTATTATATAGGCTAAGAATATGTCCGAGTTTATTAGACCATTACACACCTACATCCATGTAGGCGTCATGATATTTGTCCAATAAAAACATCATTTTGAGGCTTTTGAGTGAATATTTCCTTCCAGATAATCAACAGAGGTTGTAGTAAACCTCAAATTAACAGAACGCTCCTTAATGTCTTAACTTTCTAACTAAACTAATCTAGGACATGCATGTTTTGAGAATACCAAATCAAGTTTTAGCGATGTTTTTGGTCTAAAAACATTAAGAAATGTCTAAAAAATGTCAGGTACGGTGAAAGCGTGTTTTGTCAAGACTATCTGTAAGCTTGTGTTTCTAATCGTGATTTTGTGAATGAATATATTTTACTTTTATTTGGTGTGGTTCTCATGTTTTGAGACAGGCATGAATTAAAATATATGTAAGACAACAGTTTTATGCATTCATAAAAAACCATAAGTTCTGAATAAGTTTAAATCATCATTTTTACTTTAATCAAGAACCACTGATGTTTAACTGGTTTATTTATTAGGTACAACGTGTTTTTGAGTGCATAGAATTCTTTATATTTTGGGAGCAGTTTTATGAAATTAAATTTTAATACTTTTACGGCCATGACTTTATTCTTTTTGGCTATGACAACAACAAGCTATGCACAATTATATTGTGATAACGGTGCTAACAGTGCCGACTATTTTTGGATTGAGTCTGTCAGTAGCGGTGATTTTTATCATTCAGCTGGGGCTAACCAAGGCCAATTGGACGACCAAGATCACCTCTATCATGGCTATGTGGATTATACGGATCATGTGATTGAGTGGAAGGTGGGCTTAAACCCGCTGAATCTAGAACCTGGGTTGGCTTTTCAAGGCTATCCCTTACATTGGCAAGTTTGGATTGACCTGAACACTGATCACATTTTCAGTGAAGATGAGCTGGTTTTATCTGAGTCGAGTCAAAATATGGTTAATAATCAAGTTGATTTGTCAGATTTGCGTATTGATGATGATTTGACTACCAGGATGCGCATATCGGCGAGAATATTTCAGCCAGCACCTGTATGCGGCGGATTTGATCTGGGTGAAGTCGAAGATTACAGCCTAACCATAAAAGGCCCATTGCGTGTTCCAGAAGCTTTCAATACTATCCAATCGGCTATAGATGCGGCTTTGCCTGGTGAAAGAATACTGGTGAATGATGGTGTTTACAATGAAGCGCTTGTGATTGATAAGGCAGTGATTCTTGATTCGAAAAATGGTTCAGAAATGACCAATATTACAGGTTTGATTGGGGAGCATACCATTTGGATTCAATCACCCAATGTTGTTATTAATGGTTTTGATTTAACGGGCCAGAGAAGTGCCTTAGATTCGGGCATCTTTTTTGATACCGGTTCGCATGATGGTCAAGCATTGAATATAGATTGTGGTGTAAACATAAATAATGAAACTGATGACTGGAATGTTAGCATTTTGGAGTCGGATCGTATAACTGTTTCTGGCTTGAAATGTGATCACAGGGGCCAGTATGGTATTTGGGCAGAACACACCAATGATAGCCAGTTTGTTGACAATGTAATTAAAGGTAAAATTCATGATGGTATTTTTGTCAGGTGGGCATCAAATCTGTTAATTGATGGTAATACTTTGAATGAAAACTTCAGAACAGGTCTGACCGTGGCGTCATCAGATGATGTGACCATCAGTAACAATGATTGCAGTCGAAACTTTAAGGTACCGGTACCACTGCATAAAATCAGTGATGGAATCAATGTCATCAATTCTTCAGAAATCATTGTTGTCGGAAATGAGTGTAATGACAACGAAGCGTACGGTATATTAATTAATTGGGGGAATCATATTCAAGTGTATGACAACAACTTTAATGACAATGAAAATAATGGTGCATTCACACATTTTAACAATGACATCGTTATTGAAAATAATACATTTAATAACAATCAAGGTCAGGGCTTGAGCGTGAATGGTTATAATCATTCCGGGTTGTTGTTAGATGGCAACACATTCATTGGTAATGCGGCGTATGGGTTGAAAATTGACAGAATGAGAAACAGTCAAGTTATGAATAATTTATTCCTCAACAATGAGGGAGAAGTTTCATTCAACTACACTGAATCATTTTTATTAACTAATAATCGCTTTGAATCAAATGCAGACACTTCACTTTGCAAGTTTGATATGAAGTATTCTAGGAATAATCGATTTTATCTGAATGAATTTATTTTGCCTCCAGTTAATGGTATGTGTAGTGATTCCATTAGCATCAATGACTGGAACTCAGAAACAGAACTCAGTTATGTATACCAAAATAACAGCTACTTGGGTTTTTTGGGCAATTATTATTCATTGGGAAATCACGATGATTTGGATGGTAATGGGGTGTCTGATGCAGGCTTTGTCTTGCCGCTTAATGAAGGTGTCGATTACAACGCATTAAGCGAAACATTAGACGAATATATAATTCAGTAAAGCTTCCTGTTTTCAAATGTGTCGCGGTTTAATCCTTTTAAGCCGCGACTAATCCAGCTGTAATTAGAATTCAAATCGAGCGCCAATACTGACTGTGTATTGGTCAAAATCATTTAAATATACGAGGGGTCAGTACCCTACAACAGCTTAACGTTTCTGACCCCATTGATTTACTTTCAATTTAACATCTTTTCGTTTTTTTAATGACTCAAAATGACTTCTGATCCAACAAATTAATCGTTCCGTCTGAATCGAAATCTTCCATGGGTGCTTTCGCTATCAGAACTTCTTTCATCCATTGCTCAAGTGCATTGGCTTGGATGACATCATGATAATTTCCATGCAGGCTAAAAAACTCACCATAAAATTCAACACTGTCAGTTATTTCATCATATATCGGTGCATCCAGCCCAAAATGAACTGACTGTACAGAAGCCAATACGCTAAACACCTTGAAATTGATCGAATCTTCAAAACCATTATTGAAAACAACATCAGTGTGGGTGATGTGGAATGATTGCACCATAGACACATCTGCACCACCATTTTCTGTGCCTTCATCATCTTGTAACACAACATCAACCAAGGCCGAACCATAATTTCCGGTAAAGTTTACAGACAGCATTTTATTGTTGTTTATATCAATACTTGAGATGATGCCATTGCTATCTGATTGTACGGTCACAAAAAAGTCCTTGATGCTTTGGTCCGATTCATTAGCTGGACCCATGACAATATTTTCTGCAAAGTCATTCACGATGAATGGGTTCATCGACACATCAAACAAGTTAACCACCACATCACCAATGACATTGAAAGTGGGTGCATCATTCACTGATGTGATGCCGATCACTAAAAAGGCTTCTACTGATTGCACGCCATCAGTCACCTCAAATTCGTAAAATGCTGTACCAAAAGCATCAGGGGCTGGCACATAAGTGAAGGTTCCATCGGTATTTAAGGTCAATGACCCACCAATGCCGTTCATGGTATAAGTTCCTGGGTTCAGCACTTCTAAGCTATCATTATCCAGATCGAAGTCATTGGCTAAAGTACCATCATCACTGATATCACCGGTTATTGTCCCATCCGGATCTGTGGTCAGATAATTGGTGTCTTCTAAACCTTGGTACACATCAATTTCAGTATCTGGTTCGGTGTTACAGTCAACAACCACATCAGTGATATCATTAGTTCCAACTATGCCACTTTCGTTGCTTAACAAACAAGTTTGATTGGGCAAATTTAAGAGGCCTGAAACGGAATAGCCTTCGCCATTTAAAACTGGAGTCACAAAGTTAAACAGGCCGTCTTGATCAATGAACAAAACTTCACTGTCATTATTTACCAGAGTCAGGGTATTACCTGGCGTTAAACCTTGCACCTCGCCGCCAATCAAAGGGCTTAATTCAAATGCATAAACAGCGCCAGACAAATCTTCCTGAGGAGCGCCTACGATTAAGGTTGATCCATCTCTTGCCATTGCTGTTCCGAAATTATCATCCTCGCCTGTGTTTGATGCTTTGATAAACGCTTTGGATTGCCATGAATTATTTTCAAATTGATAGGCAAAGACTGCACCAGAGTTTGGTTCTGAGGTGTCATCTGGGTTTCCGCCTATGCCAACTGACCCGCTGTTGTTGTTGGCATCGCCTAGTAATAACGAGTTACCCTCTATGACCACCGAAGTGGTAAATTGAATTTGTGGATTTTCAATAATGGCTTGCTCTGACCAGGCATTACCGTTACGGACAAAAACTGCAGCATTGAACCCACCAACCCCTGAATTAAAATACCTTGAACCAATCACCAAAGTATCATTCGACATATCCATTGCAAGACCAAATTCTTTGGGCGTTTGAGAAGGTTTTATATAAGCTTGTTGTGACCATGTGGTTCCTGTTCGGGTAAATACATAAGCCGCACCAGAGTTTGGGACACTGTTATCGCTTTGGTTGCTGTTAATGCCGGTTGCGCCACTGGCTTCATAAGGCGCACTAACTATTAAGTTGTCTCCATCTAGTATCACAGTCGATCCAAAAGTATCACCTGCATCGGTGTTGGAGGCCTTGATGTATGCCTGCTGGTTCCAAGTACCATTGTCTTCGACAAAGACATACACAGCTCCTGAAGCAACAGCTGTGTTATTCACATCAGATTGATTGCCATTCACACCAGTTGAAGCACTGTCCTCTTGTATGGCTGATACTGCAATTGTTGACCCAGAAATCGCCACTGACCACCCAAAAAGATCAAAGTTTTCTGAATTGGATGCTGTCAGTATCGCTGATTCTGACCATACGCCGTTAGAACGCGTAAACACATACGCCGTTTCTTCACTAAATCCAGTGCCAACTACCAAAGTGTCGCCCTCGATGGCCACAGAGTATCCAAACTGTTCGTTAGCAATCGGATTTGATGACTTTAAATAAGCTTGTTGAGCCCAATTATTGCCACTTTTAATATAAACGTAAACGGCACCCGCATTAGGAACCGAGTTGTCTAAAGTACCAGAGCCATCGCCATCTTCATCAATTGCTCCTACAACCAGAGTATCTCCAGAAATCGCTACGGCATTACCAAAATTATCTCCAGAATCTGAATTACTGGCTTTGATGTAATGAGACTGTACGAACTGAGGGTCTATAGTCAGTGGATAAATTGCTTTTTGATCATCAACTTTCAGCTTAACATTTTGACCGATCAATTCCATTTCAGCAGGTAATATTTGTCCTGTAGCATCCCAAACTTTGAGTTTTTTATAATGGATACGGATATCCGAGCCATCTGTAAATATCAGTTGTTTACCTTGTTGAACCATAGCCAAATTCGTGTCCACTTTTATGCTCAACTGTAATGGTTCACTGGGAACATTTAAATTCGGCCGTTGTTTGAGTTCAAACCATTGCTCAGTACTGAAGGGTGTGTTGGTCCAATATTCGGTCAGATTGTTGTTCCAATGGTAGTTCAATTTTTTATCATTGAAACTGATGGCATATGGTTTATTGGGGACATTATCCAATTCACCGTAACCCAATGCCTCTAATTGCATGCCAATGTGAAATCGCTGTTGTTCATGAGTAGAAGAAAGTACTGTTTGACCATCGACACCATATTTGATTTTCCAGCCTTGTTTAGCGTTAGTAGCTGTCCAGCCTCTCTGACCTTTTTTAACAGCCTCGTATTTTGTTTGATCATAATGACTGGATTTTTTTAAGCCTATTTGGCTTTGATTTGCTATAGAAGCACTTACAATGCCCAGGTTTAAAAATTGAACTAAAAAACAAATTAAAATAAATCTTATTCTCATAAACTCCCCCAAAATTAACATTCGATTATTGACCACTTCATCAGCAAGGTAAAAGTGCCTATACTTAATATATTCTAATATTCTTAAAAAAAACAATCAAAACACACCGGTAACTTCAATTTTTACAAATAAACCAAATTAAGTCATTCAAAACCTTTGTTAAAAATAAAGTCATGATTGGTGCGGTAGGCGACGATCAAAGCACTGATATTATCTAAACTTTGAAAAGGTGGCTAATCAATGATGACCAAATGAGCGTTAGGGGTGAAGATAACAAAGCGTTCAATTTATACTTTGATATCACCATTCAAATGGAAATGGCGATGATTCTCCATGCTGGAGTGATTTCTTTCCATTACCTGTTGAATATGCCACTGATAATCAAGACAGTTTTCGCCAAGAAAGGGAAAGTTATTCTGATCAAAGTGGGTTGAATATAGACAATGCCTTAGAAAATATCAATGACATTTCTGTTGGATTGTACAAGATAACAAACAAAAACAGTTATTGGTAAAATAAGTGATGCTGTATCTACTACCTAACATATCTGCCTGAATCATTCTATCGCGACAATACAAGGCTTGTAAATAAAAATGGCGCGCATATAATGTGTATTCAAATCATATACACTTTATATATTGGAGCGCTTGTGGGTATTGTTAAAATTGATGATGATTTACACACTGAGTTGCGCAAAGCAAGCACAGTGATGGTCCGTTCGATCAATGCGCAGGCAGCGTATTGGATTAAAGTTGGAATGCTTGCAGAGGCCAACCCCAACCTGTCTTATACCGAAATCATGGACAAAGAAATGAAGCGGGCAAACGTAAACATACGGAAGGCGCAAAGTGGCTAGGGTTCACATCAAATCACCTGATGAAATCGATGTGTTGCGCGAATCGGGGCGCATGTTGGCTCAGGTTTTTGAACAGCTCGATGGCTTCATTGCAGCTGGGGTTTCGACCATGGAAATCAACGACTGGGTTGAGGATTACATCATCAATCAGCTACATGCACGCCCCGCCAGTAAAGGACAGTACGGTTATCAGTACGTGCTCAACAGTTCAATCAATGAGGTGGTCTGCCACGGCATCCCTGTGACCAACCGAAAACTTAAATCAGGTGACATCGTGAACATCGACATCACCTTGGAACAGGCTGGATACATCGCCGATTCAAGCAAAATGTACATGATTGGTGAGGTTTCCCCTTTGGCCAAGCGTTTAGTAGACAGCACTTACCAAGCCATGTGGGCCGGTATTCGCACCGTTAAGCCAGGTGCCACATTGGGGGACATTGGCCACGCCATTCAGCAACACGCCGAAAAAAGGGGTTATGCTGTTGTACGTGAATATTGTGGTCATGGCATCGGACGCGAAATGCACGAAGCGCCACAAGTGCTCCATTATGGCCAAAGCGGCCAAGGTTTGGTGCTCGAAGAAGGCATGGTCTTTACCATTGAACCCATGATTAATCAGGGCAAAGCCAAGGTTAAACAGAAAAACGATGGCTGGACGGTTGTCACCCGAGACAAAAAGCTGTCTGCCCAATGGGAACACACCATCGCAGTGACCGCTGAGGGCTTTGAGGTTTTGACGTTGAGGCATGGTGAGAAAGATTAACAATACAGGTCGGACTGTGCGAAAGGAAGGTCTTATTTTATTTGAAACCCAAATCTTAAAAACCATTCAGAGAGCGATTTTATCAAGAGTTTTAACACAGCTCGAACATGATTTGAACTGTTAGAGAACAATGACAGGTATGTGTTTATTTGGTGGAAAGGTCCATCAAGCTGACACGGGTTCCTTGGTCATTTGTCTTGATTTTTAATGTGATGTTTTGGTGTTCACACAACCTTGATACCAGTGAAAGTCCGATGCCAAAACCCTGACTGTTTCTGCCTTTCATCAGTGGCTCTGTGACATGTGGTTGGATTGATTCTTCGATGCCTTGACCTGTATCTATGATGTGCAACTGTTTGTCTTCTGCTTGGATGGTAACCGTTCCTTGTTGGGTGTATTGAAAAGCATTGCCTATCAAATTTGACAACAAAATCAACAAGTCAGATTCATGCATCAGTAATTCGGTACTTTCATTAACGTCAATGAGCACTACAACAGGCTTATTCTTCAAAAATTTTTGTTGTTGTAGTACCACTTTCTCAACCAAAGGCAGCAGTTTTATGGCTGTTGTGGTCTTTTGGGTTTGTTCTCTGGCCAATGACAACAATGTCACCACCGTTTGTTCCATCTGAACACAAGCAAAATCAATCTGGCGGAGTGTTTCCCGTTGTTGTATGTTCAAATGCTCGCTTTGTTGAAACAATACTTCGACTGAGCTTTTGATCACTGCTATAGGGGTTCTGAGCTCATGGCTGACGTCACGTGTAAAATGCTGTTCTCTGCTGATGAAATAAGTCACCCGTTTGATCAATTGTTGAATCGCTTTTGCTAATTGTCTGACTTCATTCTCGGGTTGATTGGATGGGAATTTTTTGGGTAGTTTATTGGGTTTCAACAAGGCCACCGAGTCTGCCAGGTGAGTCATCGGTCTGGCGGTTCTTTTCGCTAATCTGAAGGCAAAGTATATGGCAAATACAGTGACTAACAAACTGATCATCACCAATGAAAATATAATGTAGCGCGTATGGGAACGCACCATCAGCATGTCGCTGACTTCGGAGACTAAAAAGGGGCCTTTGTCTTGATTAAAGCGGTGGATGTGAAAGTAACGCGTACCTTCGCCTTTGAACTCTACTCGCTGTGGTTCTTCGGCCAAAGATTGACTGATTTCATCAGGAAAATCTGCACTGGATGCATAAAAAGTCATGTAAGAAAACCTTGGCGGTGGCCAGACCCCGTGTTCTGCATGGTATTTAGATAAATGATCGGCTTCGGCTTCGAGGTGTAGATTGAAATATTGGTCTTCGATTGTATAGGCAATCAAAAAGTTAACCGTGCTGAACAGTACAGCACTGAACACAGCGAATCCAATGAAGTTACGGATGATGATGTTTTTTAGGCTGGTTGATTTGCTGGGCATGATTCAATCTGCTGCTTGAAGTGAGAAACCTATGCCATGGTGCGTTTTTAGCATGGCATAATCAAAGGGTTTATCCAGCACCGTGCGTAATTGATAAATGTGGCTGCGTATGGCATCTGATTCCGTGGGTTCATCACCCCATAGTTTTTGGCGGATTTCTGAACGGGTCACTTCACGAGGATAAGCTTCGGCCAGCATTGTCAGTAACTTAAAACTCATGGCGTGCAGCTCTAGTAAAACACCGCCTCTGTGAGCAGTTTGCTGTTGTAAATCCACTGACAAGTCACCAATGGTGATGACACTGTTTTTATTGAAGCCGTTGCGTCTGGCCAAGGCCAAACAACGCATGTGCAGTTCCTTGAGTTCAAATGGCTTGGTCAGGTAATCATCGGCACCATTTTCAAACCCTTCTACTTTGTCATCAAGCGTGTCTCTGGCGGTTAACATGAGGATGGGAATGTGCCTTTTGGATTTCTGCCTTATCACCGAACACACCAAAAAACCATCTAAACCTGGCAGCATCACATCAAGAATAATCACGTCATAATAGTTTTCTAAGGCCAAATTTAAACCTTGTGTGCCTGTATAGGCGAAATCCGTGAGGTATCCCAATTGTTCAAAATAGCGACTGATGTTTTGGGCTATTTCTCTCTGGTCTTCAATGATTAAAACGGATAGATTTTGTTCAGTTTGTATCATTTTAGGCTGATCTCATTTGTGGTCACGGTCAACATGACAGGTTTTTATTGTTTGAATGAACATGATTATAACCTTTGATTCTTTCACCATGAGGCTGACAGGGCCAGATATGCGATTTCATAAAGTTAACACCCAAAAGTGTGAAATGAATGTGAAATGCACTTAACAATGGTTTCACAGGCGGCGTCATAAAGTGATTGTTTTTTACCTCAGGAGAACACCAATGAAATGCACTTTCAAAAAAAGCAAAAGTATATGGCTTGCCGCTTTATGGGTCGTGATTATCGGTCCTCAATTTCACGCCACAGCAGAATCAACCCCTGCCGAGATCGCTCTACAGCATCATAAAATCTTGATGGTGCTCAGTGGTTATGGCAAAGACCAGGGTCAAACCAAACCCGGTTATGAATTTGATGAGTTGGCTAAAGCCTATTTGACGTTCCGTGACAATGGTGTCTCTGTGGACATCGCCAGTCCCTCAGGTGGCGCAGTAGAAGCAGATAAATACGATGCCGACAAAAACTTTAACCAAACCTTTTTGGCAGACCCTCAGGTCATGAATCAGTTGGCTGATACTTTGGCATTTACGGAGATCGACAGCCGGGATTATTCTGCAATTTTTGTCGTTGGTGGAAAGGGCGCCATGTTTGATTTGCCCTATGACAAAACATTACAACAAATCATCGCTGATATTTATCAAGCCGGTGGCAGCGTGGGCGCTGTTTGTCATGGACCTGCGGCATTGGTTGATGTGAAGTTAGATGATGGTAGCTATCTGGTAACAGGTAAAAAGGTCAATGGCTTCACCAACACTGAAGAGCGAGTCTTTGGTAAAAAGTGGGTTAAACACTTTGATTTTCTGTTAGAAGATAAGCTGAATGAGCGAAAGGCAAAATTTCAAAGCAGCCCTATGATGTTAAGCCATGTGGCTTCAGATGAACGTCTGGTGACCGGTCAAAACCCAACCTCAACTGTCGATACAGCCCAAGCGCTGCTGACCAGCATTGGCATCAAACCGAATAACGGCAACCAATACAGTGATGACCTGACATTGAAATTGGTCGCGGATATATTGAAAGGTAAAGAATCTGCAATCAAGCAATACCAAAACAATACGGCCAGCTACGAACCCAAGATGATAGGCATGTATGGTTACATGTATTTCACCGCTGCAACAACAGCACAAGAATACCAGCAGGCTTTGACTTTGATGCAATTGGCTCAAAAAGACATAAAACACCCTAAGCTTGATCTACAAATTGCCAAAGCCCACCTCAAACTGAATCAAGAAGCAGAAGCCAAGACCATACTTACCCAACTGGTGGCCAATAACCCCGAATTGACCGAAGCCCAAAATTTGATTGAACAAATGTAACAAAAAGGAATTCTGACAGGGCTTCCATCATGCCATCGATGGGTCCTGTCACTGCACTTCTGTGCGTCGGTGGAATGTGTTCATTGCATAACTACAATAGAGATAAGGAAACCCAATACAATGATGAAAATTATAAAAAAAATCAGTCTATGGATACTGTCGATATTAATTTTGCTGGTGCTGTTGGCAGTTTATTTTTACCTCATGCCACTGAAAAAGCCTGAAGTTAAACCATACGAAGGTGACCTGTTTATTGCTGATATTCATGTGGTGGATGTGATACATGAACGCATCAATAAAAACCAAAACGTGGTCATCACAGGGGGAATTATTGAGCACATTGATGCCACAGTGAAGCCTGAAGACTTCAGCAGTCATCGATTGATTGACGGCAGTGAGAAATACCTCATGCCTGGGTTGTGGGACATGCACACCCACAGTTTAAAGATATCACCCTACCTACATCACCCCTTGTTTATCCGTTATGGGGTCACAGCAGCACGTGACATGTCAGGCTGTTTAGAACAAGATGATTCTTATTGGGCATGCCCGGATGACAGAAGGCGATGGACTCAAATGGCAGATCAGGGAGATTCTGTTTCTCCTGCTTTTTACCAACAAAGCAGTTATCAGACTAATGGAGGTAATGAAGTGCCTACCAATTTTGCTGATTTTTTCCACTTGAAATCTTATGATCACGCTGAGCAAATGGCGAGGTTTTATGCCCAACAAGGTGTGGATTTTATTAAAACCTATAGTGAGTTAAGTGCTGACCAATTCCGCTGGTTGGTTCAAGCTGTGGCTGAACAAGGCATACAACTGGCTGGACACAAACCACTTGAAATTTCGCTAGAACAAGCCCTGGAAAGTCAAATGGCCAGCATAGAACATGGCCGTTTGTTTGCATTTGAGTGTTATAAAGACATTGAATCTTTCAGGTCATTGTCGGATCCCATCTCAGCCTACAACGCCGAGAAAATCAGAGACATCATCAACAATCAAGACCCAGGGAAATGTACACAATTGATGCAAAACATGGGCAGCAGCCAAACCGCATGGGTACCCACCTTAACCACTTTGAACATGAGTGCCCAATCCAGAGGTGTTGATTTTGATCATCAGGTTCATATGCAATACATCCCCACAGTGGTCAAAACCCTGATATGGCAACCCGATGTTAAAAGAGCCAGCAAAGGGTTGGATAAAGAAGGCGGATTCGTTCACAACGATTACTATGAACTGGCTAAAACCCAAATCAAAAAAGCCCACGAGAACAAAGTCAAAATTTTGGTTGGCACAGATAACATTGACACGATGGTGTTCAGTGGTTTCAGTGTTCATCAGGAAATGCAAAATTTGGTTGATGCTGGCTTGCCTGCTGCGAAGTCCCTACAGGCCGCCACCCTGTGGCCCGCACAATTCAGCGGTGTTGATGGCGTTACTGGTAGTGTGAATGTGGGTAAGCGTGCTGATTTGGTGATTTTGAACAACAACCCACTGGCCAACATCAGACACACCCAGGCAATTGAGGCGGTATTGTTCAATGGCCTGTACTATGACGACGATGCCCTTGCTGCATTGGAAAAATACACCATCAACATGGCCGACTCAATTCAATTAAACACAAAGCTGTTGTTACAAATGCTCATGAGCCCATTGATGCGGGTTCAAATGGCAGATTAGTAGTTAAAAAAACAGCATTCAAATCAAAAAAAGACAGCTAACTGAAGAGCTGACTGAGGTGTTTGCAGATTATTTTTTTAATCAATAATTCCTGGTTGAGTCACAAGGGGTGGTTTAAATATCGGTGAACATAGCCTGCTCTACCAAAAACCATTTGTTAAATGCAGTAAAATAACCCAATGATCAAAACTCTACTTCAAAACGAACTCCGTTTCCTGACATTCAGCAAGGTAGGGTGGGCTCCGCCCACCACAAAGCTGGAATTATGGTGCTGATATAGGTGCTCTTTAAGTGCTGGTGGGCGGAGCCCACCCTACCAAAAATTAAAGAAAGGTTAAGTCATCTTGCGGTAAAATAAACACATGATTAAAACACTCTTACACAACGTGTACCGTTTTCTGACATTCAGAAAACCGTCAGTGCATCTCCGTGATCATGCGCAGGCTTATTTGCTGTTTGGATTGTTGACAACTTGGTTGGCGGGTATGGGTCGTTATTGGGACAATCCCCGGGCTGAGTTGTGGCAGTATTTGGGTTTGGGTTCGGTTGCTTACGTGTTCGTTTTGGCTTTCTTGCTTTATTTTATATTGATGCCGCTGAAGCCGAAAAATTGGTCTTATCAGAATGTTTTGTTGTTCATCACTTTAACTGCACCTCCAGCAATTTTGTATGCCATTCCTGTTGAGCGTTTTATGTCGTTAGGAGCAGCAGCAGCGACCAATGCTTGGTTTCTTGGTATTGTGGCGATTTGGCGAGTGGCTTTGTACGCTTGGTTCTTGAGGGTGATGTGCGGCTTAAAGGGCATGGCGCATATTGTTGCATTGCTGTTGCCTTTGGCTTTGATTGTTTTTGCTTTAACGGCCTTGAACCTTGAACATGTGGTGTTCCGCATCATGGGGGGCATCATGGAAGATGAAAAGACCGCCAATGACATGGCCTATACTGTGGTTCTGGTGATTTCGTTTTTTTCTTTTTGGGCTTTTCCTGTGCTGCTCGGTCTTTATGGTTGGTGTGTTTACCAAACGAAGCGGGTTTAATTTCCTGCGATTTTGTTTTTCAATCCGATATTGCGCTGAAATTTTTTAGAATACCTATTTGGTTAGGAAGGACATTTATTCAAGGCGGTTTGACGCAGCCAAGACAACGCCATGGAAGGTGTTGTTAGAATCGAGACTGGATCGGAGATCGAAGCCTCGTTTTAATGAACTGATGGATATGAGTTAAGTAAATATGAATATGGTCTCATTTAACGATTGGTGTGTTTTTCATACCCCAAAAACACACCAAAAGACCAATTAAATTAGTGGTCACTCAAAATCATCAGCAAAAATATAGTCAATAATGATGTTGCTGGTATCGACACTGTCGCCAAGAATAAACACGCCAGAATCATCAAAGCCACTGTTTAAATCTGAACTGAGGTACTCTTGGTAGTTTTGTAACTGTAAATCAGCTATGTACACTTTTCCGAAGCGATCGCCACTGATGATTTTTCCATCAACGATATCTACATCGTACAAGCTTCCACCGACATCCAAAGTACTTAAGATATTACCCTCGCTGTCTATCATTTGTAGGTCTCCATCCCAGTCTGCGATGTACATATTGCTGTTTTCATCAACAGCAATGCTTCTGTGAGCAGTGTGACCAAAAATATCTGCCAAGCTGATGGTTTTTATGAAACTGGCATCATTTGGGTTATAGACATCAACATAACGACCACTTGGAGAACCACCCGGGTACAAAGCATACAGTAACCCGTCTTTTCCAAGGGTTAGATCAATGGGTTCAATATTATCGGCAAACCTAACGTCAGGCACTTGACCCTCCAAGTCAAATTGAACAATTCCGTGCAATTCATCTTCAGGGTCTCCAAAAGTTCTCATGTCAGTCACCCAAACAAACCGGTTGTCACTGGCGATACCACCGTAAGTTCCGTTATTGACGGTTGACCAACCTGAAAATGTGAGATCTGACCACACATTGTTTGAATATACGCTCAGGTTGGGGTCAAATGTTCCGTTATATACCAGTAGGGTTCCATCTGATAATTTAACAGCATCTCGGGCGCTTTCTGAAATATCTTGAGAAATAGGTATGTTTGTTGTGTTTAAACTGATTTCGTTTCCTTGACCAATTTTTTCATCTGAGCTAATACCAAAATCTGTAGCTGTTACGACTTGAGTCAAAAAAACCATAGAAAGGCATGTTGTTTTAAGTTTGTGTGAGGCCATACTTTTACATTTTAGAAAACAAATCATTATCATTGTTTTGTACATACGATGCAACCGACTTGGCTTAGGTTTTTGTTTCTTGAAATTTCATCATTAAATAGTCAATCCGTGAATAAGATGGGTTTATTGGATTTGAGCCTGGTTACCTTGATTTCAATCAAATAAGGTCGCAGTGAAAACTTTTGGTAAAACAAAGAGGCTGTCTTTTGGCACTCAACCTATCTCAGTGATTGGGATATAATAACCACAGTTAAATTTAAAAAGATGCCTCATGTACCCAGCTGTTAAGTCTTTTGCCAAATTACATCCTTCGATGATTCTGACTTTGTGTTATGTCTTGATCACTGCGATTGGGACGGGCTATAGCTTTTTCTTTTACCGTGAATTCGGTATCAATATCATCAAATTTGCTGACTTGAGTGATTTCTTGTTGGCCGCGATACTCGAGCCACGCTCATTGGGTCTGTTTGGGTTTACTGTTGTGCTGTTGATGGGTTCTTATTGGGTTGATGTCTTTTTCAGGAAGCGATTTCAATTTTATAGGAGTTTCGTAGAGAATCGGCTTAAGTCTAAATACACTGACCCGATCATCATGATGGCAGTGGTTTTTTTGAGTACTGTGGTTTTGATGCGGGATTTGGCTGAAGAAAATGCAGATGCCATTAAAAGTCAAGGCCAAGACAGCTATAAAGTGTCTTATTCAGAAAACGGTGAAAGTGAATCATTGCAAACACTTGAGCTGTTAGGAAGCACGTCTCGGTTTGTTTATTTCTATGACCATGAACGCAAGCACGCTGTGGTGGTTTCGCCTGAAAATGTGAGTTATATGAGGAAGTCTGTTTTAAAAAAAGAAAAAGATAAAGCGGCACAGTCGGATGTGAAGCAAGCTGGGCTTGATTCTAAAATGGGTGCTTTAAAAAAAAAGCCTAAAATACAAAACAACAAACACAGCCCACGATTGATTGCTTACTATAACAGCAACACCAAGCCGATACTCAAGAATGCTGAACAGCTGCCTTACACCCACTACATCCTTTCATTTTTAATTCCAGATGGTCAAGATGGCATCAAGCCATCAAATGACTTACAAGCCGTACTGGATGATAAAGCGGCTTTGAATCGGGTACAAGCTGCCGGAAAAAAGCTCATGGTGTCGGTCGGTGGTGGAACGGTCACAGGTAAAGATTGGTTAAAGATGGGACAACATGCCGAGGCGGTGGCGGAGTCAGTTGCTGCAATTGTTGAAAAACATAACTTGGATGGTGTGGATTTGGATGTTGAGGCCGTGCCCTACACCAAACAAGAATCATTCCAGCCCTATGCGGATGCCGTCATTGCCATTACACAAGCATTGTCAAAACGCTTACCGAATAAAGACTTGAGTCACGCACCACAACCGCCCTATTTGTGCCAACCCGGAAGTTCCGGGGAATGCCCAAATGATTCACTTTATGCAACGATTTTAGCCGCAACAGGTAATCAAATCAGTTGGCTCAACATGCAATATTACAGTAACCCACCGGTGACCTCGTCTGATATCGATGAAGTCGAATCATACGTTTCAATTGTTGAAGGGTGGGAAGGTTTCTCAGGCCTGGATTCAACAAGGCTGGTGCTCGGCAAGCCCTACTCCAAACACGTCAATGGTTTCGAACCCAAAGCTGAAGTGAACAACAAAATCCTCAATGCCTTAATTCAAAAATACGGTCAAGATTTCGGTGGTTTTATGGCATGGGAATACATTCAAGATGAAGAAGGTATTTGGGCTGAAGCGGTTCACAAATCCTTGGGTAAAAACCAGGTAAATTGATAACAGTAAAATTATTAAATTTATTGTCACCGGGAACCTGTTAAGACAAGCGACAGTGATGCGTTAAAATACAACATTATAATCCCAATTGAAAAGAGACCTTCATGAACCCCAATATCCTAAAAGTTAGCCTGGTTTCATACTTCATCAGTTTTTCACTTTCGTCAATAGCCGCATCTGTATCAGCACCCTTATATGACAACAAGAGATCATACCCGGTTTCATTAGATGAAAACATCACAGCTGGTGTGGCCTTGGGAGATTTGGACGGTGATGGAGATGTGGATTTAATCGAATCGAATGGGCGCCACTGGCCACACGCCAGTTATGTTTATTTTAATGCTGATAACCGTGGGTTTACTTCGCGTCAACAGCTGGGTGAAAATCACACCACTGGCTATCGCGTGGTTTTGTCTGATATAGATGGTGACGGTGATTTAGATGCGGTTGTGGCGGTGGATCGCTTGGCCAATCAAGTCCATTTAAATGATGGGAAAGGCAGGTTTACGGAAGTGAAATCATTTGGTGAAATTCAATCTAACACCCGCAGTGTGACGGTAGCAGATGTGAATGGAGATGGTGCGATGGATGTGCTGGAAATTTGCCGTGGGACTGCGAACAATATATTTTTAAATGATGGGAAAGGCGGTTTGAATCTGGCATCAACATTTGGACAATTATCCGACAGCACTTTAGATGTAGCTGTGGCTGACATGAATCAAGATGGAGTAAATGATTTGGTGCTGGCCAACCGGGATGGTCAGCAGAATACGGTGTTGATGGGCTTGGGCAATTTAAAATTTGCTGAACCTTTGGTGTATGCAACAGCCAAGCATGACACCCGTGGCGTGTCTGTGGCCGATATGAATGGTGATGGCAAGTTAGACATCATCACGGCCAATATAGGCAGCCCGAATGTGGTTTATTTGAACCATGGGGGCGGTGCATTTAAGGCCATTCAAACATTTGGTGGCGATTCGGCCAGTTATGCCTTGGCAGTGGCAGATTTAGATGGTGACGGTGATCAGGATGTTGTGGTCGCTAACAATGAACATGCCAACGAAGTGTATACCAATGACGGTCAGGGGAAGTTGAGTTTGAATGTATCATTTGGTAATGATGAGGCAGATACCTATGCCATCAGCTTAGGAGATGTGAATGGTGATGGTTTAATAGATATCGTGACTGCCAACTCAGGTGATGTCAATAGTGTTTTCTTTCAATTGAAAGCGCGAAATTAAAAGAATAAGCGTGTTTTTTGAGAGGTGAATATGATTTTGTATTTTTACCAAAAAACAGTAGCTTAGGGTGTTGGAAGATTCAGTGTGTTTTAATATTGAAAAAACTGAAGAAAATTTTACCTTAAAGCCAGTAAAGTAAAGCCCTTAGTAGCCATTAATTAAACTGGTGTTTATGCCAGTCATTAGGTTGTTTTATACGTTGTGGTGGGCAGAGCCCACCCTACAGTAGTGGTCTGTAGGATAGGTGTTTTGTCAGGTGTGTTTTTAATGGTTGAGTAGTTAATACTTCCTGATGACAGATACCAAGCCGTCTTCAATTTCCAGAACCTCAATCATTTCTTTGTTGATTTCAGCGGCTTTCTTGGTTTGCGGGTGTATGCCTTTTGATTGGTAGGCATATTTGATAATGACCACGTTCAAGCCTTCTGTGACACTGAGTAATTCACTGCTGTATTCGGTGTGTGCGGCGAGATAGTATGTCATGCCCTCGCGCATCAGTTCCTTGTTGTCATCTGCCCTGTCAGCATTTGGATCATATGGCAAGTGTTGGTGGCCGATGTCGTCTTTAAGCAGCTTTAAATAGTTCTCAATGTCTTCTGCTTTTGCATTGGGCTTTTGTGTTTCTGACCAAGCCTCAAAATACGTTTTGGCGAATGCTTTACCATCAAATTTTTCAGCTGAAGTGGCATGGAATGACATAAGGGCGGATAAAATGAAGATTAATGTTTTCATGGTTAATTCCTTATTAGGTGTGGTTGTGATTTAAGGGTTCACTTTCCAAATCTTTTCAGAAGCGGGTAAGTACTCAGGTAAGGCTGCTGAGCCGTACCAAGGAATGATGTCGGCAGCGAGGTAACCGGCTTTGAAAGCAGGATCGGTTTTGAGGATTTCATTGGCTTCTTCAACAGTTTTGACATTCAGAATAAACAAACCACGATAGCTGAGGTCGTTTTTTCCGAAAGGCCCTGCGACGACCAATTGTTCGGCTTCGACCATGCGGCCCATATTCTCGAAGTGGCCTTTGAAGGCTTCTGCATAAGCGGCTTTCCCAGCTTCAGTGTCTTCGGTGGCCACTTCTCCGGTTTTCAGCATCACCAAGACATAAGATTTCATTCCATAGTCATCGGCACCAAGCTTTTTAGCCAAGGCGGCATCGTAATTTGGGTTGTTGTTGACCACTTTGGCTGTTTCTTCGGTGTTTTTCGTGTTATCGGTGCTGTCTGTTTCTGACGCCAAAGCGATGTTGTTGAGGAGTAAAAAGCCGAGCATTAAAGTGGTGTTTTTCATGGTGATTCACAGGTTTGAAAAGATAATATTATCAAGCCTGTGTGGTTTTTATTCAACCAAATTACGTTTTGGTGCAGCTTCTGGTTGGATACTCGTGTCGAGCACGAGCATGACGGTGATGTGTGGTTGGTTGATGTTTTGCTTGAGATACCCGTGTCAAGCACGAGTATGACGGTGATGTGTGGTTGGTTGATGTTTTGATTCGAGATACCCGTGTCAAGCACGAGCATGACGGTGAGGTGTGGTGGTTGATATTCTGGTTCGAGATACCCGTGTCGAGCACAAGTATGACGATCAATTGGGCTTGGTGAGGTATAATAGATGGATTCAATAAATCAGCTGAATGATGATCAAAATAGAAAAGTACCATTTGCCTTTGTTGCTGCTGATGGCCATGTCATTGCAGTGGGTTTTGTATTACTCAAGTTCTGGTGCTTGGAATGATTATGGTCGTGCCAAGTATGAATGGCTGTTGTTGATTGATGGTTTGTTGTTTTTGCCTTTGGTTTGTTTCCTCTGCATCAAGGACAAAAAGCAAGCGGCTTTGAAGGCTGTGGTTTATGCCAGCTTGATGGTGTTATTGGGCAGTTATCTGATACCCGAAGCGAATAAGCAGCTGTGGCTTTATTTAGAATCAGGGCGTTTTGTGGTGTTGGCTTTGTTTGTGGTTTTTGAAATCACCACCATGCTGACGGTGGTTTTCGCCATCAAAGCCGCTTTGAATCAAAACATTGACCCAGATGATGCGATTGTTCAACCGATTGAAAAGTTGTTGGGTCATGGTCGGCTGGCTCATCTGATGGCATTTGAAGCACGTGCCTGGGTCTTTGCGCTGTTTCCAAGGCGTGTTGATTTGGAACGATTTCAAGGGGATGCGCATTTCTTGGGCCACTTAAAAGATGGTGCACAAAGTAACCTGCTGGGTTTTATCGTTATCATCCTATTTGAAATCCCTCTGATGCACCTGCTGTTGCATTTCATTTGGTCGCCCTTTACTGCCAATGTCATTACGGCTTTGACCGTGTTCAGTTTGGTGTTTTTTGTGGCTGAATACCGAGCCATTGCTAAGCGCCCAGTGTCTATTGATAATGAGAATAAGCGTTTAATCATTCGTTATGGCTTGTTTGCGCCATTGATTTTGTCTTTTGATGACATCGTTAATGTGTATGAACACACTGAAGCTGTGGCCAGGCGTGATGCCTACAAACGCTTTAACTTGTTTGGTGCACCGAATATCAAAATCACAGACCGACAAGGCCGAAGCTATTATTTGGGTCTGAATAATGCACCGGAATTTTTAGATAAGTTAAAAAAACAACTCCCCAACTGTCCTGATTGAGTTTGTTTTGTCGTAAAGACAATAAGACAAACAAATTGAGGACAAAACAATGAAAAATATCATCATCATGTTGGTGCTTTTGGCACCACCACTTTCAGCACAAGAATTAATCAGTAATGGGACATTCAATAGCAACATCAATCCTTGGGAACATTTTAACCGAGCTACATGGATTGCCAATGATGGCGCAGCGGCTTCAGGTAATGGCAGCATAGAAATCAAAGATAATTTGAATAATGGCAGTTCAGTTTATGCAGACTCTGAACTGGTACCGGTGGTTGAGGGTTATCGTTATATTCTGGCCAGTTCCTATAAATACCAAAACGGCAGCATGCCAAATGGGATGTCGATGGCCATTGAGTGGTATGACAGTCAAGGTAATTTCGTCGGCGAATACCCGTGGGATGTCAGTTTCGATATGTCTCAACCGGGCCAATGGTTGGATTTCGATACATCAGTCGATAACATCATAGAAGATGCCACTCAGGCACGGGTGCGTTTGTGGGTTCATCAACACAGTTCAGGTACAGACTTCAATACAGGTCGCTTTGATGATGTTATTTTGTTTCAAGACACGGTGTTTATATCAGATTTTGATTGATGCAGTGGCGGGTGGTTTTTGCTATCATGGATGAATGAAAAAACCACCTGTTTTTATTGAGCACCTGCATGAGGTTTTTGAATCTTTTGGCCCCATAACAGCCTGTGCCATGTTTGGTGGTTATAGCGAAGCGTTATGACAATGCAGTTGGTGAGCAAAGCGAATCAGCGCATTGGAACAATTAAGAAAACCAATCTTGTGAAGCCGATTTTTAGCCGAAGGTTAAAAGAAGGGAAGCAAGATGCTTAGTCATCATGATGGCTTGATGTTTGGTCTGGTGGCTGATGAGATTTTGTATTTGAAAGCCGATAAAGTGTCGATTCCATTGTTTGAAAAAGAAGGCCTTGGGCCGTTCATGTATGAAAAAAACGGCAAAGCCATGCCGATGAGTTATTACCAAGCACCCGATGACATTTATGACGATCCGGCGCTGGCCAAGCATTGGGCGCATATTGGCTATGATGCCGCTTTGAGAAACCGCAAGCCTAAAAAGAAAGCCAAGAAGGACGCAAAAAAATGATCCATTTAAAAACCAGCGAACACATCACCGAGCTGATGCCCTTGAAAACCGCATTGGAACTGGAGAACATTGATTGTTTTATCAAAAACGAATTCAATGGCGGTGGGCTGGGAGAAATCCCATTTACTGAAACCTGGCCAGAACTCTGGATTAAGAATGAGTCCGATAAGGCCAAAGCTTTGTCCATCATTGAGTCTTTTTCAACCACATCAGAAGCGATGGCAGATTGGGATTGCCCTGAATGTCATGAACGCATCGAAAGAGAATTTCAACTGTGTTGGCAGTGCGGCCATGTTTTGGCTGTTGAGTAAGCGAAAAAATTTAGACTAAAACCTATATCAATGAAATATCAAATTTTGCCTTTCAAAAAAACAGTGTTACTGAGTGTCTTCAGTATCTTTTCAACAGCATACTTTAGTACAGCTTTCGCATCACAAAACACCAAGAAATTTGAGGCTGTTGTTGATTCATTGGTGGCTGATATTTGTGACAAATCCATTGTGCTCTTGGGTGAACTGCCAAGCCATGGAGAAGCAATTGCCTTTCAAATCAAAGCAGCTGTGGTTAAACGTTTGGTTGAAACTTGTGACTTCAATGCGGTTTATTTTGAAGCACCTGTTTATGAATTTTTTGCCTTTAGACAAGCTTTAACTAAAAAACAAGCCAAGCCGTCACAATTAGACCGTGCTGTGGGTGGCTTTTGGTCGAATACTACCCTGCAACCTTGGCGTAAGTGGTTGTTTACACAGGCTGAGGAACATGGGCTTTTCATAGCAGGCTTGGATGATCAAGTCAGTGCCACATCGGATTTTGCTAAAACAAAGATGTCCATTTGGGTTGGTCGGTTGGTAGAGGAATCACAATCAAAAAGCTGCCAACAAGCTGTTGATCGAAACCTGAATTGGCGGTACAACGATGACAATCCATACCATCAGGGTGTCAATGAAATACTAAAGGACTGTAGTAACCAAGCTTATCAAGCGATTAAAAAGCAAGTGAATCCCTCAATTGATAAAAGCCAAATGGTGGCCAATTTGGCCAATTACTACGCCAGAAGTTTTGATCGAAATACTGCGGCGGAAAGGGATGAATCGATGTATAAAAACTTTGTGTGGCAGCAAGCCGACTTGCCCGCGAACAGTAAAGCTGTGGTCTGGACAGCAACCGTTCATGCGGCCAGAAAGCAAGGTGAATTAAGTTTTAAACCCTTAGGGGAATGGTTGAATGACTCGTGTTCGGATTGTTTATCAGCCATTGGATTCAGTGCCTACAGTGGGGAGTCGTCAATGGCTGGAATGCCTACGAAGACCATAGCACCAGCAGCTACAGGTACTTTGGAAGCAAGTGCAATAAAATCAGAAAATGACATTGTCTATTTGAACCAAGTTAACTTGAAGGAATTAGCTGTCATTTCATCAAGACTGTTTGGTACTTTCAAGAATGCAAACTGGAGCGAAATGTTTGACGGTGTGGTTGTAGTGAAACAAGAAAAGGCACCATCGGTTGAAAAGTAGCTTAACAGTGATTGGTCGATTGTATCTACCAAAAGCCTGTCCGCTAATGGTTAAATCATTGCGAAAACCCATAATACCTGTGAGAATAAGCTATAACATGGGTTTTTATACAAATTGAGAGGCAATATGGAAGCGGCATTTTGGGAAAAAAAATGGCAAGACAATGAAATAGGGTTTCATCAGAAAGAATTTAACCCTTTGATGGTACGCTACTTTAAGGCACTGGATTTAGCTAAGGGCTGTCGCGTTTTTATTCCCTTGTGTGGCAAAACACATGACATTGCCTGGTTTTTATCTCAAGGATACCAAGTGGTCGGAGTGGAACTCAGTGAAAAGGCCGTGGTTCAACTATTCGAATCGCTTGGCGTAACGCCTGAAGTGACTCAATGTGGTGACCTTGTTAAATACAGCAGCGTTGATGTTGAAGTCTTCGTTGGTGACTTCTTTAGACTCAATCGTAAGATTCTTGGGCGGGTTGATGCCATTTATGATCGTGCTGCTTTGGTGGCTTTACCGCATGAGATGAGACAGGATTATACGGCGCACTTGGTGACAAGTTGTGGCGGTGCACCACAACTTTTGATAAATTTTGAATATGATCAACTGCAGATGAATGGGCCACCATTTTCCATCAGTAAAACAGAACTGGAAGCGCATTATTCTTTGCATTACCAGATCACCTTGAAAGAAAGTACAGCTGTGCCGGGTGGGTTGAAAGGTGTTTGCCCTGCTGTAGAGCAAGCCTGGTTGTTAAATTAAGGGTTTTATCATAAAGTTGTTTTTAGTGGCTACAATAAGAAAGTGAATTTAAAACAGGAGAATATTTATGTTTAAAGTGATTGGTTTCATGTTTTTTATCATCAGCAACATATCTCATGCTGAAGGGGTCAGCGCATTGACTCATGAAGTGGTAATCACCACTTTTGCTGAAGGTGTTCAAAGTCCTTGGGGCATGAAGTTTCTGCCTGATGGCCGCTTGTTGGTGACTGAAAAAGCTGGAAATTTACGCTTGGTCAGTCAAAATGGCGAGGTATCCAAAGCCATCAAGGTTAAGCTGCCGATTAAAGACAAAGGTCAAGGTGGGTTACTAGACGTTGCTTTAGATCCTGATTTTAACAACAACCAAGTCATTTACTTGTCATATGCCAAAGATGAGGGCAAAGGCCAGTCACGAACAGCGGTGGCGAAAGGAAAGCTTTCAGGTAACAAACTGACGGATTTGAAAACCATTTGGCAGCAAGCACAAACTGAAAAAGGCGGCTACCATTACGGCTCGCGTTTGGTGTTTGGTCCAGCAGGCTATTTGTTCGTTACCATGGGTGACCGAAATTACCGTAAAGATGAAGCTCAAAATTTGAAAACACATTTTGGTAAAATCATTCGAATTGATACACAGGGTAAGCCAGCTGCTGATAACCCTTTTGTTAACAACAAGGATGCCTTGCCAGACATTTACAGCTACGGTCATCGCAATGCGCAAGGGGCGTATTTGCACCCAGAAACAGGTGTTTTATGGGCCAATGAGCATGGCCCAAGAGGCGGTGATGAAATTAACCGCATTGAAGCCGGAAAAAACTATGGTTGGCCAAAAATCACCTATGGCATCAACTACAACGGCACACCAATTACCAACCACAGGGAACTACCGGGTATGGAGCAACCGGTTCATTATTGGGACCCATCGATTGCCACTTCGGGCATGCTGATTTATTCAGGTGATGCCTTCCCAAATTGGAAAGGCAATATTTTTACAGGTGCATTGAAATTGATGCATTTGAATCGCATCGCTTTGGATGAAAACAACAAAGTGGTTGCTGAAGAACGTTTGTTGCTCGATCAAAAATCGCGAATCCGAGCGATTGAACAAGGGCCTGATGGTCACATTTACGTGGCCACTGACAGTCACGAAGGCAAAATTTTGAAAGTGTCGCCTGAGTGATATAGGTCTTGATATTGTGAAATTTTGCGTGGTTAGGTGCCGATTTTCCTAAGACAGTAAACACGGTAACGTCATTCCAACCGAGCCTATAGGTTAGGCAATGAAAGTATTAGATTAACCTATATCGTCATACCGTTGCCAAAAGTAGGCACCTGAAGCGAAAACGGTACCCAGGGTTTTGGAGCAAAAGTGACTGTTTGAATTGAATGCATTTGGTTTAAAACTGCCAACGGCAGTAGGTTTTTAAATGCTACAAGATCAGTAGCCAAGACGTAAAAGTGGCAGGGATGCCTCGCTGGTTAAATCGTGATTGGATTTGTTTCCACCAATGGCATTGTCTTCACCTAAGCTGAATAAAAAATAGCCAATTGATTTACCCATGAAAAGGTATTTATAGGGTTGTCCCCATGGGTCTTTAAGTTCTTTTTCTTTGATGTAAGGCCCCATCCAACTGTCACTGTTACTGGATACCAATTGAGACAAAGCGTATGGATATGCGCCTGTGTCCTGTCGGTATTCTTTGATTGACCAATCCAGTTTAGATAGCATGATTTTTGTTATTTTGAAACGAGGCTTTTGATCAGAAAAAATACCGTGGCTGGATATATTGTTAAGTGTCACAAGAAATATGATCAATAAGATAATAAAGACAACACCAATTTCCATGGGTTTTTCAAAGGTCTTGATTGTGTATGTGATGTTTTTTGGCATGGCTAAGGGTATTAATCTGATTTGATAATAATGAGCCTTTGCTGACTTGATCTTGTTTCTGCTCTGATCCACCAACCGAATGATCAGATCCTAATGTATAAAGCTGATAACCTCCAACATGCTGAAAAAATTGATAATGGTATTTCTTCCCCCATGGATCTGTGAGTTCTTTTTCTTTGACATAAGGCCCCATCCACATGGGATCTTCTGAGTCTATAGCTAAATCCATTAATGCCACGGGATAATAGCCGGTATCTAAGCGATATTCTGCTATGGCTTGATCCAACTTGATTAAGTGATATCGTGATTTGATTTGCTTGGTGTGTCCAGTGTGATTGCCTACTATTGCAATATATATCTTAAAAAATACAGCAACAACACCTAAAAGTGCAAGGGTTCTGACTGTGCCAATCGCCAGATATTTCAATATCTTTTTAAAAAGTGGTTTTTTTTGTTGTGACATCTACTGACCTTTGAGGGCAATTAATCAATCAGACATGAAAGAAATAATTTGGTTCCTTTGTGTTTAAGCTTTGCAGATACAGTATGAGATCCTCGGGTCAAGCCCGAGGATGACAGTTTGAAAGAAGGTGCCGTTTTGAGTTTATTTCTTTTTCGGCATATACAGGTCGGTGATGGTGCCTTCGTAGGCTTCGGCACTCATGCCGACCGATTCTGCCAATGTGGGGTGTGGATGAATCGTTAGGCCGATGTCGGCGGCTTCACAGCCCATTTCTATGGCCAAGCACAATTCACTGATCAGTTCACCGGCATTGGTGCCGACGATGCCTGCACCGAGCACACGGTCAGTGTCAGGGTCGAACAACAATTTAGTGAATCCTTCGGTGCGGTCGTTACCGATTGCGCGGCCTGAAGCAGCCCAAGGGAATTTACCGATTTCATAATCGATGTCTTTTTCTTTGGCTTCAATTTCAGTTAAGCCCACCCAAGCCACTTCGGGATCGGTATAAGCCACGGATGGAATCACCAAGGCATCAAAGAATACTTTCTCACCGTGTGCCACTTCGGCAGCGACTTTGGCTTCGTGTGTCGCTTTGTGTGCCAACATTGGTTGGCCAACAATGTCACCGATGGCGAAGATGTGACTGACGTTGGTGCGCATTTGTTTGTCGACGTTGATGAAGCCACGATCAGTGACTTCAACACCGGCTTTGTCTGCATCCAGCTTGTTGCCATTGGGTACGCGGCCAACTGCGACCAATACGCGGTCGTAAGTTTCTTTTTCTTTAGCATCAAACTCCACTTCCAAACCCGCTTTCTGTGGCGTCACGCCAGTGACTTTGGTTTTCAGTTTGATTTCATTGTATTGTTTTTTGATGTGTTGCATCAAAGGGCGAACCAGGTCTTTGTCTGCACCCGGGATGATTTGATCCATCATTTCTACGATGGTGATTTCGGTACCCAAAGCCGAATAAACGGTGGCCATTTCCAAGCCAATGATACCACCGCCAATGATCAACATTGATTTTGGAATGTCGGTCATGTCCAAAGCATCGGTTGAATCCATCAAACGCTCATCATCCCAAGGCATGCCGGGTAATTTGAAGACTTGAGAGCCAGCGGCAATGATGCAGTGTTTGAAGGTGATGTTCTTACCATCAACTGACACTGTGTGCTGGTCGATGAATTTGGCTTCGCCTGTGGCGCGTTCTACTTTGCGTTGCTTGGCCATTTGGGCCAAACCACCGGTGAGTTTTGATACCACTGAATTTTTGAAGCCCAGCAGTTTTTCACGGTCAATGGTAGGCGCACCAAAACTGATGCCGTTTTTCTCCATGTGCGCTGCTTCACGGATGACGCCAGCACTGTGTAGTAAAGCTTTGGATGGAATACAGCCGACATTCAAACACACCCCACCCAGGGTTTCATATCGTTCAACTAATGTCGTTTTCATGCCCAAATCAGCGGCGCGGAAAGCCGCGGTGTAACCACCCGGACCTGCACCGATGACCAACATTTCTGTGTCGTAACTGGTTTTATTTGGGTTATCGTCTTGGCTTGGTGTTTCAGTCTGTGGCGTTGAAGCTGTTTGTGCTTTGACAGGCGCTGCTTGCTCTTCAGCAGCCGGTTTTGGCGCTTCTTCTTTAGCGGGTGCTTCTTCACTGACTTCCATTTGTCCAATCACCTGCCCTTTGGCGACCACGTCACCCTCTTTGATGGTTACGGCTTTGACGGTACCAGGTTGTGGTGCTGGAATTTCCATCGTGGCCTTTTCACTTTCCAATGTGACCATGGAGTCGTCTTTTTTAATCGCGTCGCCCTCAGCAATCAATACTTCAATCACGGGTACGTTGTCGAAATCGCCGATGTCTGGAATGATGATGTCTATCGTTTTACTCATGTTGTTCTCTTTTGTTGTTCTTTATGTTGTTTTGTTGCTGTTGTTTATATTGTTACCATGGCGGGTTGTGTACATTTCAACTGGCGTCCCACAGCGGCACACCTAAAGTGGTGGCTAAAGTTTGTGCGTCATTGCAGACGGTTTCTTGTTTGCCATGGTCTATCACATTGATGCGGCTGGCATCATGTAAAACCAAATTAATTTCATAGCTGTAATACGAACTGTTTTTCCCGCGCACACGTTCTCTGAGTACCTGTATGGCTTTAACATCCGACAAGTGCGTTATGGCATGTTTTGATTCGCTTTCAAAGTCATGTATGGGTTTTTTCCGGCCTTTATAATAACAACCATAAAAGGTGTCAAACACACGTGGCATGGTCATGAAATGAAATGCCATCAAACCGACGGCAAGGAATATGCCACCAAAGGCAACGGCAAAGAAAATCAAACCCCACTCTTCCATGCCTTCTGTGAAAAATATAGCCAAAGGTATGCCCATGCCCAAAAGGCCAAAAAAGGCAAAAATCAATGAAAAAACGTACGCCCCTTTGGTGGCTTTAAAAGTGAGGAAATCTGGATTACTGCTGTCCAAGTAATGGGTGGCAAAATTGGCACCACCACCTTTCATGGGATGCCAATCGGTTTGTTCAGCCAAAGGGTGATTGAAACGTGCGGTATTAATAGAATTGGCAGCGGCCAAGGCTGCTTTCTTTTGCGCATCTTCAATCAGTTTTTTCAGCTTTTCTAACATTTATGGGTTACAAAATCATTTTCTTCATGTCAGACAAAATGCTCGACAAGTAAACAATGAATCTGGCTGCATCTGCGCCATCGATGACGCGGTGGTCGTAACTCAGTGACAACGGTAACATCAAGCGTGGTTCGAACTCTTTGCCGTTCCATTGTGGCTTGATGCTTGAACGCGAAACGCCCAAAATGGCCACTTCTGGTGCATTGATGATGGGCGTGAAAGCCGTGCCACCGATGCCGCCCAATGACGAGATGGAAATACAGCCCCCCTGCATATCAGAAGGTGCCAACTTACCATCGCGTGCTTTGACTGAGATGTCGCGCATTTCTTTGGCGATTTCAAAGACTTCTTTTTTGTCACAGTCTTTGATGACTGGGACCACCAATCCATTAGGTGTGTCAACGGCAATGCCGATGTGGAAGTATTTTTTATAAATCAGGTTTTCACCATCAACATCCAAAGAGCTGTTGAACTTGGGAAACTTTTTCAGTGCTTTGGCCATCGCTTTGACCATAAAAGCCAGTGGCGTTAAGTTGAAGCCTTGTTCTTTGGCTTCGGCTTTGTTTTCGTTTCTGAAGGCTTCCAGTTCAGTGATGTCCGCTTCGTCGTACTGTGTGACGTGCGGGATTCTGACCCAATTGCGGTGCAGGTATTTGCCAGATATCTTCTGTATTCGTGACAAGGCTTTGGATTCAATTTCACCAAATTCAGTGAAGTCTACCGCTGGGAATGGTGGTACATCAAAGTTTGAAGTAACGACGGTTTGTCCACCTGATTGCATCGCTGTTTTGATGTGCTGTTTGACGTCATCTTTGGTGATGCGTCCTTTACGACCTGTGCCTGTTACGACACTGACATCCACGCCCAATTCACGGGCAAATTTACGCACAGAAGGGGATGCATGTGCCAGTTTGCCTTTGGCTTGTGTTGGTACTTCAGCCGGAACAGGTGGTGCTTTTTCAGGCGTCGGTGTGGCCGCTTGTTTAGGGGCTTCATTTTTTTCTTGTTTGGCAGCAGGCGTTTCTTCTTCAGGTGTTTGGGCTTTAGGTGTTTCGTTTTCGGCTTTGGCTTCAGAAGCACCTTCAGTAACTTTCAGCATGATCATTGGTGAGCCTTCAGAGACTTGATCGCCTTCTTTAATCATCAACTTTTCAATCACTCCAGACTGAGGACAAGGCACTTCTATGGTTGCCTTCTCGCTTTCCAGTGACATGATGGCGTCTTCGGCATTGATTTCGTCACCTTCTGATACCAGCACTTCAATCACTTCAACGGCGTCAAAATCGCCAATGTCAGGTACATTTATTTGAATCACTTCACTCATAATTTGTCTCTTATCTTGTCCCTTTTTATCTTTTCACTGGATCGGCGGCTGCATCGTCGATCTGATAGGTTTTCTTGGCTTTGGCGATGGCTGTTTTCGGTAAGTCGCCGGCTTTTACCAACTCAACGACTGTCGTGTAGGCGATGTGGTTGGCATCGACTTCAAAAAAGCTGCGCAATTGCTCACGTGTGTCACTGCGACCAAACCCGTCAGTGCCTAATGTGGTGTAGTCGCCGTGTACCCAAGGTCTGATTTGTTCAGCGAAATCATGGGTGTAATCAGTTGCTGCAATGATTGGCCCTTTGGTATCTTTTAAGCAGGTTTCAACATATGATTGTTGTGGCTTCTGGTCGGCATGCAATCTGTTTTGGCGTTGTACACTTTGTCCATCACGTTTCAATTCTGTGAAACTTGTGACACTCCAAATGTCTGAAGACACTTTGAAGTCTTTGGCCAACAGTTCAGCGGCTTTTTCAGCTTCACGCAGGATGGTACCTGATCCGAGTAATTGTGCTTTCACTTCTTTTTTACCTTTGCCGGCTTTACCAACAGTCTTAAGTTGGTACATGCCTTTCAGGATGCCTTCTTCTTGTCCTTCAACCATTTCAGGGTGACTGTAGTTTTCATTCATCAGCGTCAGGTAGAAGTAAACGTCTTCGTTGTCAGCGTACATGCGTTGTAAACCGTTTTGGATGATCACAGCCACTTCATGCGCGTAGGCGGGATCATAGGAAACACAGTTGGCTATGGTACTTGAAATCAAGTGTGAATGTCCGTCTTGGTGCTGTAAGCCTTCGCCGTTCAATGTGGTGCGACCTGCGGTACCGCCAAGCAAAAAGCCTTTGGCACGCATGTCACCGGCTGCCCAACACAAATCGCCAATGCGTTGGTGGCCGAACATCGAGTAATAGATGTAGAAAGGAATCATCGGGACGTTGTAATTGGCGTACGAAGTCGCCGCAGCGATCCAAGATGACATGGCACCGGCTTCGGTGATGCCTTCTTGTAATACTTGACCATCTTTTGACTCTTTGTAGAACATCAGTTGATCTGAATCTTCAGGTTCGTATTGTTGGCCTTGGTGAGAATAGATGCCCAATTGCCTGAACATGCCTTCCATACCAAAGGTACGGCCTTCATCACATAATATGGGCACAATGCGTTCTTTGATGTTTTTGTCACGCAGTAACAACGACAAACATCGAACAAACGCCATGGTGGTAGAGATTTCTCTGTCGCCAGTGCCTTTAATGATGCTGCTGAATGCAGACAATTCAGGTGTTTTTAATGCTTGAACATCAAAGGTGCGCTTGGGCAAGTAACCGCCCAGTTCTTCACGTCTTTGTTGTAAATATTTGGCCTCTTCAGAATCATCTGCTGGCTTGTAATAAGGCACTTCTTCTAGTTGTGCATCTGTGATGGGCACGCGGAATTTATCGCGGAAATGGCGGATAGATTCGGTGTCCATTTTCTTTTGTTGGTGCGTGGTATTCGCCGCTTGGCCTGAGTCCATACCATAACCTTTGACGGTTTTTGCTAAGATGACGGTTGGTTGGCCTTCGGTTTCATTGGCTTCTGCAAATGCCGCATACATTTTGTGTGGATCATGTCCACCGCGGTTCAGTCGCCAGATGTCGTCATCACTCATGTTAGATACCATGGCTTTCAGTTCTGGGTATTTACCAAAGAAGTGTTCGCGTACATAAGCGCCGTCTTTGGATTTGTAGTTTTGGTAGTCGCCATCAACCGCTTCCTCCATACGCTTGCGCAACAAGCCGTCTTTGTCTTTCGCCAACAAAGAATCCCAGTATGAACCCCAAACCACTTTGATGGCGTTCCAGCCAGCACCACGGAATACACCTTCCAGTTCTTGGATGATTTTGCCGTTGCCGCGTACCGGGCCGTCCAAGCGTTGTAAGTTGCAGTTAACTACAAAGACCAAGTTGTCTAGTTTTTCACGACCAGCCAATGAAATCGCACCCAATGATTCTGGCTCATCTGTTTCACCGTCGCCCAAGAAGCAATAAACTTTCTTGTCTGTTTTTTCGATCAAGCCACGGTTCTGTAGGTACTTCATGAAACGTGCTTGGTAAATCGCTTGTATTGGACCCAAGCCCATAGATACGGTAGCAAATTGCCAAAAGTCTGGCATTAACCAAGGGTGTGGATAAGAAGACAAGCCTTCACCATCAACTTCACGTCGGAAGTTATCTAATTGGTTTTCATCTAAGCGACCTTCCAAAAAGGCACGGGCATAAAAACCCGGGGCACAATGGCCTTGGACATACAATAAATCACCACCAGATTTATGTTCAGCACCACGGAAAAAGTGGTTAAAACCTACATCATAAATGGTTGCAGCTGAAGCAAAAGAAGCAATGTGTCCACCCAAAGCGCCCGGTCTTCGGTTGGCACGAACCACCATCGCCATGGCATTCCAACGGATGATGGCTCGGATGCGCCATTCTAAATCGGCATTGCCAGGGTGTGGCTTTTCTTCCCCGGGTGGAATGGTGTTCAAATAAGCTGTGGTTGCTTGGTAAGGCAGGTGACCTCCTGAGCGTCGATTTAAGTCAATTAATTGTTCAATCAAAAAGTGTGCACGTTCTGGCCCTTCTTCATTGATCACAGCATTCAGTGCATCCAACCATTCTTGAGTTTCGATTGGATCTAAGTCTTGTTGTGTTTTGATGTTCGTCATTGTTCTTATCCTGTACTTTGGGTCCTTACTTATTTGGCCTGTTTTTTTGTGTTTTTGATGTCTTCTGCTGCATGTTGAGCATCAACTGTGGCAATCGCCACCATGTTGATGATTCGCCTGACTGAAGACGAAGGGTTCAATACGTGAGCCGGTTGTTTGGTGCCCATCAATATGGGCCCAACAGTTACACCTTGGGAAAAATATCTTATCATGTTGAGCGCTGTTGTGGCAGTGTCCAAGTTGGGCATCACCATCAGGTTGGCTCGTTGGTTAAATTGTGAGTTGGGGAAGGTTTGCGCACGGATACCTGGCAACAAGGCATATTCTGCGTCCATTTCGCCTTCAATGGCCAAATCGGGTGCTTGTGCTGTAATCAGTTCAAACGCTTTGCGCATTTTTTTCGGACTTTCGCCATCACGTGAGCCGAAGTTGGAATAGGACATCAAAGCCACGCGCGGCGTTTTGCCAAATGTTTTAACCAGTTCGGCCGCTTGAATCGTTGTTGTGGCGATTTGTTCAGCCGTTGGATTGGCAGTCACATTGGTGTCTGTGATGAAGTAATTACCCATGTCAGTGGCAACCGCACTCAATGAGGAAGGTGTTCCATTTTTTAAACCAATCACATCGATGATGTGTTGCAATACTTTAGGGTAACGGCCGGTTAATCCAGCCAACATGGCATCGGCTTCACCGCGTTTGACCATCAAGGCCGCAATCACAGTTGAACGTGTTCTGACCACCGCTTTGGCAATTTCAGGACTGACCCCTTGGCGTTCCATGATACTGTGATACTGCATCCAATAGTCTTTGAAGCGCGGATCATCTTGTGGATTAACCAATTCAAAATCTTCACCAATGACCAGGTTCAGGCCAATCTTTTTCAAACGAGCATTGACCACATCAGGTCGGCCAATCAATATCGGTTGTGCTAAACCGTCACCTATCACTGTTTGTACAGCACGTAATACGCGTTCGTCTTCACCCTCAGCCAAAACCACACGTTTGGGGTCTTTTCTGGCAGCATCAAAGATGGGTCGCATCAACAA
The DNA here is from genome assembly GCF_009671245.1 of Marinicella rhabdoformis. Classification (NCBI taxonomy): domain Bacteria; kingdom Pseudomonadati; phylum Pseudomonadota; class Gammaproteobacteria; order Lysobacterales; family Marinicellaceae; genus Marinicella; species Marinicella rhabdoformis. Next base: position 178,673 of record NZ_VTFS01000005.1, on the reverse strand, counting down.
GCCACTTTGGTAAACGAATTCGGTCAGTTTGTGACGGTAATCATCCATGTTTTCGATTTGACGTGTGGCCACACCTGAATCCATGGCGGCTTGTGCCACAGCAGGAGCCACATGCAACAAAATACGCGGATCGAATGGTTGTGGAATCAAATATTCACGACCAAATTTTATTTCTTTACCTCCATAGGCTTTGCTGCTGACGTCACTGCTTTCCAGTTGCGCCAATTCTGCTAAAGCATACACACAGGCGGCTTTCATCTCGTCATTGATGATGGTGGAACCGACATCCAATGCACCACGGAAAATGTACGGGAAGCACAACACATTGTTGACCTGGTTAGGGAAATCTGAACGGCCTGTCGCTATGATGGCATCGGGTCTGACTTCCATCGCCAAATCGGGCATGATTTCCGGAATGGGGTTGGCCAGGGCCAAAATGATGGGGTCTTTGGCCATCGGTTTGATCATGTCTGGTTTCAAGACACCAGCGACTGACACGCCCAAGAAAATATCGGCATTAACCAAAGCTTCGCTTAATGATTGTGGTTCAACCCCTTCGGCATATGACATGCGGTTGGCATCGTTTTTGATGTCTTCTCGTTCTTGGTGTAAAACGCCTTTAGAATCAGATACCGTGATGTTCGACTTTTTCATGCCCAAAGTGACCAACAAATCTAAGCAGGCCATACCTGCTGCGCCGGCACCTGATGTAACCAAGCGGACATCTTCTATGTTTTTATCAATCACTTTCAATGCATTGATGACTGCAGCGCCAGTGATGATCGCGGTGCCGTGTTGGTCATCATGAAAGACTGGGATGTCCATGCGCTCTTTGAGCTTTTCTTCGATGTAGAAACATTCGGGAGATTTGATGTCTTCTAAGTTGATGCCACCAAATGTCGGTTCTAAAGAGGCAATGATATCTATCAGTTTGTCAGGGTCTTTTTCATCAATCTCGATGTCGAACACATCGATACCAGCGAATTTTTTGAACAATACACCCTTGCCTTCCATCACGGGTTTGGCTGCCAATGCACCAATATCGCCCAAGCCTAAAACAGCGGTACCGTTGGTGACCACAGCGACCATGTTGGCGCGTGCCGTGTAATCGGCGGCTTTACTTGGATCTTTGGCAATTTCTTCAGAAGGTGCAGCCACTCCTGGCGAATAGGCCAATGCCAAATCTTTCTGTGTCGTCAATGCCTTGGTGGCAGTGATCTTTATTTTTCCAGGTACTGGTTCCTTGTGGTAGTCCAGTGCAGCCTGTCTGATGTCTTCTTTTAAGCCCATAATTGTCCCCGTTTATTAGATGTTTTGGGTTTTGTTTTTTGGTGCAAATTTCAGTATTCTAATTCCGTTTTTCTTTGCGCTATTTTCTGCGCTATTCTAACGGTTAAACCCTTGGGTCAATTGATGCGCATCAATTGATGAACACCAAACAACCCAAGGGCATTAACAGATCTGGTTAGGATCTTTAGTCTTCTGTCCTGCTTTTGCAGGCATTGTGTTTATTCGTTTTCTAATTTACCGTCGTATTCGCCTTGTGCTGCCAAGCCGTTCATGCGTGCACGGTGTGACAATTCAGCTTGTGCTGCTTTGACGTTATCTTGTGGGTTGGCACCCCAAACTTTCAAGGCTGAAGCTTGTAGCGCACGGCCATAAGAAAAGCTCAAAGGCCAAGGCAAGTTTTCAACACGGTTCATGGCATCCAAATGCTCAGTGGCTTCAATTTCAGATTGGCCACCTGACAAGAACACGATACCAGCCAATGAAGCAGGAACGGTATTGAAAAAGCAGTTCAATGTCGCTTCGGCCACTTCTTCGATGTCAGCTTGTTCTTCACAATCAGCACCAGAAACCACCATGCTTGATTTCAAAATACAGGCTTCTAACACAACATTTTGTTCAAACAATTGATCAAACAAAGTTTTCAAAGTTAATTCAGTCACTTCATATGCTGTGGCGATGTCATGGTCACCGTCCATCAACACTTCTGGCTCAACCATAGGTACAATGCCCGCTTCTTGACATAAGGCAGCATAACGCGCCAAAGCATGACAGTTGGCGTCAATACAGGCTTGTGAAGGATTGATTTCATCAATGGTGATGACCGCACGCCATTTGGCGAAACGTGCACCCAATTCATAATATTCAGCCAAACGGTCACGTAAACCGTCCAAGCCTTCTGTGATTTTTTCACCTTCAAAACCAGCCAATGGGTGGGCACCTGTGTCCACTTTAATGCCTGGAATGATGTCGTTGTCTTGCATGATTTTTACGAAAGGTACGCCGGCTTCTGATGATTGGCGTAAAGTTTCGTCGAATAAAATGGCACCTGAAATGTGCTCACCCAAACCTTCGGTGCTCAACAGCATGTGGCGGTAATCGCGACGTGTTTCGAAAGTACATTCAACGCCAATAGAGTCAAAACGTTTTTGACATGTGCCTGTGCTTTCATCGATGGCCAATACGCCACGCCCTTTTGAAACCATGGCCGCAGCCGTTTCAATCATTTCACTCATTTTATCAGTCATCATTTTTCCTAAATTAATTGTTCTGTTCTAATTTTTTTGTTCTAACCATTCTGTTCTAAAATGGCCACTGCCGGTAATTCTTTGCCTTCTAAAAACTCTAAGAAAGCACCACCACCAGTGGAAATATACGATATGTGTTTTTCTAATCCGTACTTATCTACAGCTGCCAATGTGTCACCACCACCTGCAATGGAAAATCCATTACCTGCGGCTATGCCTTTGGCTAATGTTTCTGTGCCGTTACCAAATTGATCGAATTCGAACACACCCACCGGGCCATTCCAAACGACCGTACCAGCGGCTTTTGCCATCTCAGCGTATTGATTGGCAGTTTCTGGACCGATGTCTAAAATCATTTCATCATCAGCCACTTGATCTACAGCTTTAATCACTGCTTCGGCATCTTCGCTGAATGATTTGGCCACCACCACATCTGTTGGCACTGGAATTTCACCCCCCGCGGCTTTGGCTTTTGCCATCAAGCTTTGTGCTTCTTCAATCAAGTCAGCCTCAAATAATGAGGTGCCGACATTGTGTCCTGCTGCGGCGATAAAGGTGTTGGCTATACCACCACCCACAATCAATTGGTCCACTTTTTCAGACAAACTGTCTAAAACTGTTAACTTGGTTGATACCTTTGATCCGCCAACAATCGCTAACATCGGCCTGGCAGGGTTGTCTAAGCCTTTAGCTAATGCTTCCAGTTCACCTGCCAATAAGGGGCCTGCACATGCTGTTGCGGCAAATTTAGCCACACCATGGGTTGAGGCTTGTGCCCTGTGAGCGGTGCCAAAAGCATCCATCACAAAAACATCGCACAATGATGCCATTTGTTGGGCTAAAGCGTCATCGTTGGCTTTTTCACCCACATTAAAACGCACGTTTTCTAACAACACCACTTCACCGGCTTGGACAGATACACCTGATAACCAATCCGTTTTAAGCATGACTTTTTGGCCCAAGGCCTCACTCATGTAATCAGCCACAGGCTGTAATGAGAATTGCGCTTCTGCTTGACCTTCAGTCGGGCGGCCCAGGTGAGACATCACCATAACAGCTGCATTTTGTGCCAATGCTTTGCGAATGGTAGGCAATGACGCCTCAATGCGCTTGGCACTGGTCACTTCGCCATTTTTTATCGGCACATTCAAGTCTTGTCTGATCAAAACTTTTTTACCGTTTAAGTCTTGGTCTGTCATTTTCAGAATTTTAGATGTCATTTCTGTATCAATTCAATGTATTTGTTGTGTCTAATTAATCCAAGAATTAAGCGTCCATTAAGGCTTGTGTGACGTCTAACATGCGGTTGGCAAAGCCCCATTCATTGTCATACCACGACAATACTTTGACTAAATTGCCGGGCATCACACGGGTGATGGTGGCATCAAAGGTTGACGAGGCTGGTGAGTGATTGAAATCCACCGACACCAAAGGCTGGTCACTGTAGCGTAAAACTTTGGATTGCGCAGCAGCGCATTGTACCACTTCATTGACTTCTTCGATGGAAGTTTTTCGACTGGCAACAAAGGTTAAATCAACCGCAGAAACGTTGAGTGTTGGTACGCGCATGGCATATCCATCTAATTTTCCGGCCAATTCGGGTAAAACCAAGCCAATGGCAGCGGCGGCACCTGTTTTGGTTGGAATCTGACTCATGGTGGCCGATCGTGCTCGTCGAAGGTCTTTGTGGTAGTTATCAATCAACAATTGGTCGTTGGTATAAGCATGAATTGAAGTCATCAAACCTGACTCAATACCAATTTTTTCGTGTAATGCTTTGGCCAATGGTGACAAGCAATTGGTGGTGCATGACGCATTTGAAATAACAGTATGTTCCGGCTTTAATAGGTGGTCATTGACACCCATCACAATGGTGGCATCAATGTCACCTGAAGATGGCGCTGAAATAATGCATTTTTTGGCACCAGCCGTGATGTGTTGTTGTGCCTTTGATCGTTCACGGAATACACCGGTGCATTCCAGTACCACATCTACATCCAATTCACCCCAAGGCAATTGGGTTGGATCTGGTTCGGCACACAGTTTGATGCGATCTCCATTAATTACCAAGTGGTCATTATCTAAAGCAATGTTTGCATTTAAGCGTCCATGGGTGGTGTCATATTGCGTTAAATGCACCAGTGCATCTACCGGTCCTAGATCGTTGATGGCAACGATTGCTATGTTGTGTTGGTTTTTGGCTTCATACAAAGCGCGTAAAATACAGCGCCCGATGCGACCGTAACCGTTGATGGCTATTTTTATTGTCATAATTTTTCTTCGTTCTTGTTATCAACGTATGTGGCCAACTGTGGCCTCTATCAAGTTCAATTGTCACTGATTTGTTGATTTTCCACAACCAAAGTCGAATCTGATAAAGGCAAAAAAGGCGCTGAATCAGTCGCAGCGCCTTATGCTTTTAATGAATTTTACTATTTGGTAAAGCTGATAACACCAGTTCTAACGTCAGTTAAAAACACATTGAGGTCTTTTTTAACCGCCGGTGCAAGGAAATATAAGCCTATGATGTTTGGAAATGACATGGCAAAAACCATTGAAAAAGAAAATGCAATAACTGCTGAAAGGTTAATCATAGAGCCTAACACCACAAAAACCAAAAATATCACTTTGTAAATGTTTTCTTGGGTTTTATTGTGGCCAAAAATATAAGTCCAAGCACGAACACCATAATAAGCCCAAGAAACCATGGTAGAAAATGCAAATAAAATGGCAGCAACAGTCAGTACATAGGGGAACCAAGATACGGCGGTAGCGAAAGCATCGGATGTTAACGGTATGCCCTGAACACCTTCAGACGACTCAAGAGAGCCTGTTGTTATTATCACTAATGCCGTTATGGTACAAACAAGCACGGTGTCAATAAATGGCTCATATAAGGCAACCAATCCTTCTGTGATGGGTTTGTCTGTTTTAACGGCTGAGTGTGCGATGGCAGCTGACCCGACACCTGCTTCATTTGAAAATGCGGCTCGTTGAAAACCGACGATCAAGACCCCAACAACACCGCCAAGTCCGGCTTCAGGATTAAAAGCTCCTGAAAAAATTTGATTAAAGGCATTGCCGAGATGTTCAAAGTTCATGAATATCACGATCAAGCCTGTAATGACATAAATGATGCCCATCAGGGGGACTAGTTTAGATGTAACTTTGGCTATGCCTTTGATGCCACCCATGATTGTTATGCCGGTGAATGTGGCTAAGATCAGGCCAAATAACCAGCCTTTACCCACTAAGAAGCTGTCACTGCCACCGGTGATATTTTGCAGCTGTGCAAATGATTGGTTGGCTTGAAACATGTTGCCACCACCCAGAGAAGCGCCAATACACATCACTGCAAAAAACACCGCCAGAAATTGTCCCAAGCCTTTCATGTTTTTTTCAGCAAAGCCTTTTGATAAATACTTCATTGGACCGCCTGCGATTGTACCATCTGGAAGAACATCTCGGTATTTCACGCCCAATGTACACTCAACAAACTTTGAAGACATGCCTATCAGTCCAGCAATAATCATCCAAAAAGTGGCTCCGGGGCCGCCCACACTGACTGCGGTTGCTACACCTGCTATATTACCCAAGCCTACTGTACCAGATAAGGCCGTAGACAAAGCCTGAAAGTGAGTCACTTCACCATCAGCAGTATTTGTATCATATTTGCCACGAATGAGTTTCATCCCGATACCAAAAGATCGGAAATTAATGAATTTGAAGTACAGCGTAAAAAATGTGGCGGCGAAAACCAACCATATGACAATGAATGGGGCGTGTCCGATAAAAGGAAGTGGAATTTGTGTCATGAAAAAACCATCAACGGCATTGGCGACCGGGGACAAGAAGTCATTGATGGATTCATCAAAACTGGTGGCTTTTGATTGGCTGGATAAGGTGCTTAAGAGTAACAATAACAACCCTTGATTCTTCATAATGTACCTGTATAAAAACTCAAAAGCCTTACAGCGTAACACAGCTTTTGGGGGAAAATAAAACGTAAAAAAAGCCCAGCACTGATGCTGGGCTTTTTGCTAGATCAAAAATCAAATCAAGATGAAGGTTTGATTTCACCTGATTTAATTTTTGCCATGTATTTGGTCAACTCTTTCTTAACCACTGGCGCTAAGAAGTACAAGCCAATCAAGTTAGGAATAGACATCGCAAAAATCATGGCATCAGAGAAGTCAATCACTGCCTGTAAGCTCATTGATGAGCCCAAGACCACAAAAGCCAAGAATAAAATGTTGTAGGTCATGTCTTGTGCCTTACCGTGGCCGAATAAAAAGTTAAAAGCACGTAAGCCATAATACGACCAAGCAATCATGGTCGAGAAAGCAAACAGCACAGCAGCCACAGTCAAAACGTATGGGAACCATGAAATGGCTGATGCAAAGGCTGCTGAAGTCAACGCAATACCGCCACCTTGAGTTGGCGTTTCAGGGATGAATCCTGCAATACCGATGACCAATGCAGTAATTGTACAAACCACAACAGTATCAATGAATGGTTCATATAAAGCCACCAATCCCTCTGTTACAGGGTGGTCAGTTTTAACAGCAGAGTGGGCAATCGAAGCTGAACCGATACCTGCTTCATTTGAGAATGCGGCACGTTGGAAACCAACAATCAATACACCAATCAAACCACCAAAGGCCGACTGAGATGTGAAAGCGCCTTCAAAGATGGCACCAATGGCCTCAGGAACATGGCTGGCGTTCATTAAAATAACAATCAAACCAGAAATCACGTATAAAATGCCCATAAATGGAACCAGGCGTGAGGTAACTCTAGCAATTGACTTGATACCACCAATGATGGTGATGCCCACCAATCCAGCAACCACAACCCCAAATACCCAACCATTATTGGCTAAGAAAGAATCTTCACCTGTGATGCTGACCACTTGCTCTAATGCTTGGTTAACTTGGAACATGTTACCACCACCAAACGAACCGCCTATACACATGATGGCGAATACAATGGCTAAGATTTTGCCAAAACCTGCCATGCCTTTTTCAGCGAAACCTTTGGTTAAATAACGCATTGGGCCGCCATGAACGTGCCCATTTGGCAAAATATCTCTGTATTTAACGCCCAAGGTACATTCAACGAATTTAGATGACATGCCCAAGAAACCACAGACAATCATCCAAAATGTCGCGCCAGCGCCACCAATACTGACCGCTGTTGCCACACCAGCAATGTTTCCTAGCCCCACCGTGCCGGACAATGCAGTTGATAGTGCTTGAAAATGGGTCACTTCACCGGGTGCATCCTTGTTATTGTATTTGCCACGTAACAGGGCAAAACCCAATCGGAAGGACCTTAAGTTAATGAATTTGAAATAAATGGTAAAAAATGACGCGGCAACAACCAACCAGATAACCACCCATGGCACTTGTTTTCCAAAAAATGGAATGGTTGAAAAGATGAGGTTTGTAAATACGCCAAGTACTGGTCCAACAGTTTGGTTGATGGTGTCATCAATACCTTCTGCGCTGACCAAAGTAGTAAGTGTTGTTAATAACACCGCGAGCAAGGTTTTTATTTTCATTGTTTTAGGGTTCCCAGTTTATTATGTATTTTGAGGCCTTTGAAAAGGTTCTTGAAAGGCAAGAAAAAGGCCTTTTGTAGATCACAAATAACATGTAATCAGCCATCAAGCGGCAAACATCTTACTATTTTTTAACACAATTTTAAATCTACCACGCTATTTTCTATGGATTTCCAATAGATCTCCTTTTTTAAATCCATATTTTTTTGAAAGTCCTGCATTGATTTCGAGTACATATTTTGCAGGTTTTACACTGGGGTAGTTGGGACAACGTGTGGTGGTGTTTTTGCACGGCGGTGTGTTCATGCTCAAACTGACCAGCTTTTTATTTTTATCAAAGTAGAGGATGTCTAAGGGTATTAAAGTGTTTTTCATCCAAAAAGCACGTGGGTATTCATTGGGAAAAATAAACAACATGCCTTCATCGTCAGCCATTTCTTTACGGTACATCAGTCCCATAGCACGTGACTCATCACTTTCAGCCAGCTCTACGGTAAATTCGTGGTTATTGAGTTTAACAAAATTGTTGTTGTTTTGGCATCCACTAATGAACAAAGTCAAAATCAGGAGGTTAATTAAATTCTTCATGAGATTTCAGTAAAATGTTGAAAAGTAACTGGAATTTATCATTTAACGGAGATAAACTCAATGTTGGTTCATAAGAGAGTAAAGTGATGGATATCGCTGAGTTATTGGCATTTACAGTAAAAAATAAAGCATCAGATTTGCATTTGTCAGCTGGCTTACCACCCATGATCAGGGTGGATGGGGACGTCAGAAGGATTAACTTACCGCCTTTGGAGCATAAAGAATTACATGACATGATTTATGACATCATGAATGATTACCAAAGGAAGGAATTTGAAGAAAATTACGAGATTGACTTCTCGTTTGAAATCCCGGGTTTGGCACGTTTTCGTGTTAATGCATTCAATCAAAACAGGGGTTGTGGCGCGGTATTCAGAACCATTCCAACAGAAATTCTGACCTTTGAAGACTTGAATTGTCCGGCCATTTTCAAAGAGATTATTGACATCCCTCGTGGCTTGATTTTGGTAACTGGTCCTACGGGTTCTGGTAAATCAACCACCTTGGCTGCAATGATTGATTTCTTGAATAAAAAAGAACATGGTCACATTTTAACGATTGAAGATCCGATAGAGTTTGTTCACACCAGTAACAAATGTTTGATTAATCAACGTGAGGTTCACAGAGACACCAAGAGTTTTGAAAATGCACTTCGATCTGCATTACGTGAAGACCCTGACATCATCCTGGTGGGTGAGCTTCGTGACTTGGAAACCATTAGATTGGCATTGACCGCGGCAGAAACGGGTCATTTGGTATTTGGTACCTTGCATACCACATCAGCTGCGAAGACCATTGACCGTATCATTGACGTGTTCCCAGCAGGTGAAAAACCGATGGTGCGATCAATGTTGTCAGAGTCATTGCGATCAGTTGTGGCACAAACTTTGATTAAAAGAGTGGGCGGTGGACGTGTCGCAGCCCATGAAATCATGATTGGTATCCCAGCGATTCGAAACTTGATTCGTGAAGATAAGGTGGCGCAAATGTATTCATCTATTCAAACAGGTCAAGGGCATGGCATGCAGACGTTGGATCAATGTTTGATTGAATTGGTACGCAAAGGTTTGATTTCGAAAGCACAGGCCAGAAGCCGTGCAGTGAAGAAAGCAGACTTTGAATGATTAAAATAATAAGGGCCTTTGGGCCCTTTGTATTCTTATAAAAACAACGCTCAGAGAAACAGAGAAATAACATGGATTTCAATTCCTACCTCAAGTTGATGGTGCACAAAAAGGCTTCGGATTTATTTATCACAGCCAATTTGCCACCGAGTATCAAGATTCATGGTCGTGTGATTCCGATTACCCAACAACCTTTGACCAAAGCACAAGCCAGAGACATGGTGACGGGCATCATGTCGCCTTATCAAAAAGAAGAGTTTGAGAGAACCCACGAATGTAATTTCGCCATTGGCGTGTCTTCTGTGGGTCGTTTCAGGGTTTCGGCCTTTTATCAAAGGAATGCTGTGGGCATGGTGATTCGTCGCGTTGAAACCAAAATTCCAACCTTTGAATCATTGAAGCTGCCTGAGGTACTGAAAGAGCTGGCATTAACCAAGCGCGGCATCATCATATTTGTTGGTGGTACTGGTACCGGTAAATCGACGTCTTTGGCTGCCATGATTGGTTACCGAAATGTGAATACAACGGGTCATATCATCACCATTGAAGACCCGATTGAGTATGTACATGAACACCAGGGTTGTGTCATCACGCAGCGTGAAGTGGGGCTGGATACTGAGTCATTTGAAATTGCACTTCGGAACACTTTGAGGCAAGCGCCAGATGTCATCATGATTGGTGAGATCAGAACCAGGGAAACCATGGGGCAAGCGATTACATTTGCGGAAACAGGTCACTTGTGTTTGGCGACATTACATGCGAATAACGCCAACCAAGCATTAGACCGTGTATTACATTTCTTTCCTAAAGATGCGCGTGAACAGTTGTTAATGGACATGTCATTGAACCTGCGTGCCATGATTGCACAACAGTTGATACCCACGCCAGACGGTAACGGCAGGCGTGCTGCGGTTGAGGTATTGATTAATTCACCATTGGCTGCAGAATACATCCGCAAGGGCAAGATTGAAAAGCTCAAAGATTTGATGAAAAAATCGACCAATGCCGGTATGCAAACATTCGACCAAGCGATGTTCGATTTGTACCAAGCAGGTGAAATCACATACGAAGATGCCTTACGTCATGCCGACTCGGCCAATGAAGTGCGTTTGGCCATCAAACTGTCACAAGGCGGCGATGCCGACACCTTGTCAATGGGCATGGACGGGATAGGTTTAGAAGAGGACAAGTAAAGGTAATTTGTTTGCCACTTCTTTTCGCTCCGCGAAAAACCGTAACAAACAATGATATTATGAGTCAGCTGCTGATCCACTTCGTGGACCAACGGCTGACATGGTTTGTACCTTATCTTTCCCTTCTTTGTGCTTCGCCCAAAACCGGAAAAGATAAGACATCAATGAGCCAACCGTTGATGCGATTCTCGCACCAACGGTTGGCATTTTTTTAGCTTCGCTTCTTGGCCTACATGGATGTAGGTCCGCAGCGGAGGCAGGATGCCGGCAGAAGCGTTGCTTCGCCCAAAACCGCAAAGCCCAATGATTTTATGAACCGACTGCTGATTACGGTCTACGGTATTCACTCATGTTTTCTTGGCCTACAAGGATGTAGGTCTGCTGCGTTAGTATGGAACGATAGCTGCTTGCTTCGCAAAAATCAGCAATCGTTTTTTACCTGACCTTCGTCAACCAACGGCTGACATTTTCTTACCCTTCGCTTTTTTGTGATTCACTAAAGCTAAAAAAATGAATATTTTGAGTATTATGAAGTGGAAACCAATTACTAAAGCACAGCTTGAAAAGGAAGTTGAGACTCAGTGCGCTCTATTAAGCGGCCAGGAATTAGCCTGCTTTACCAAAATAAGGGTTCCTTACGAGCCTGTAAAAATAGATCGATGGGGCAAGCTGGAGTCAGTATTTATTGTGGCCCGAAAAGATGAGTTCATTGTTTTTTACGAAGATATTGAAGATGGTTTTGAAATTGGAAAGTTAAACGAGTTTGGAATAATTGTTGAGTACGGAGCAAATCAATTTACAATTCAACATGTTGTAAATCAGCTATTTGCCAGCAATTCATATACAAGCTTAGTAAACTAGAGTGGCTTTCTGTGGCCCAAAGAGAAATAGAGTTGAATATTTAAAAACTCTTTGAGAGAAAATGGAATTGTAACCACCTATATCCCTAGTAAATGCGATTGACGATGATGAAATAACCATCATTTCCTGTCGTTATCATTATGAGAAGTAACAGCTTAGTTCTTTTAGAAACATTTACTTCAAACCAATTACTTCATACTGGCCTGAGGTTTTCAGGCTGATGCGGATGGGTTCATCTGTGGTGTTTTTCCAGTACCAGCCATGGCTGCCGGTGAAAGGTACTGTTGTTGTGCCTTCCATGTTTGTTGTGGTGGCGATGCTGTAACTTTCGAAGAAACCGGTGGTGTCACCTACGGGTTCACCATGGAGATCAAAATAGATGTCTTCATCGTTCAGGGTTTTCCACTCGTATTTGAAGCTGTCATGTTGTTCGAGGAACAGTTTGTATTCTATGCCACGACCTGCAGGGACGTTTACGGTGACTTCGTCGATGCGCTGGCGTAAGCCCGCTTCATCAATACCTTGATCAGCTTGTGCTTGAATTGGAGTTGGTTCAACAGTGTCTTGGGTTGCTGACAGAACGGTGAGGCCCAGTTTTTCGCCTAGGCCAGTGGGGTCTTGGTTGAACTCAGCGGGTAAAATGGCGATCAAATATATGATTGTGGCAAGCAGCAAAGCGGCGAATATTGAAATCAATAAGTGCTTGGTAGATGTGTTGTTTGCAGATTTGTGATTGTTTGTGTTCATGTGGATTTCATTTATTATTAAGAATTGTAGTAATAACCAGACAATTGATAAAACACCAAAAGCCAACCTGAAGTCATTAGCAATGTGTTTGTCAGACCAGAAAATTTGAGGTAGCTGTCGAACCGCCGCCAAAAACTGAGTACAATCAGCACCATGCCCAAGGCCAAAATTTGTCCTATTTCCACGCCCATATTAAAAGCCAATAAATTAGCCAGCAGGCCCTCTTCTTTGAGTTGAAATTCTTGTAATTTGGTTGCCAAGCCAAAGCCATGAAAGAGGCCAAATATCAATACAGCTGCCTTGGTATTGGGTTGAAATCCAAAGAGATTTTTGAACCCACCGAGGTTATCAAAACCCTTGTAAACAATGGAAAAGCCAATCACCGCATCGATCAGATAGGCATTGACCTGAATGCCATTGAACGCACCAAAAAGTAAAGTCAAACTGTGTCCTATGGTGAACAAACTGACATAAACCACCACGTCTTTCGATCGGTACAAAAAGAAAATCACACCAACTAAAAACAATAAATGGTCATAGCCAGTGACCATGTGTTTGGCACCAATATATATGAACGGTATGATGGCCATGCCTTCATTATTGAGCAAGAATGTTTTGGTAGCTGAGTCAACGCCGTGTGCCCATGCACCCAAGGCTGAAAATATACCTAATATCAAACCCAATAAACAGGTTAGTTTTTTTAAGTTACGTTTTTTGATCATTTGCCATGTTGGTTATATTGATGTCATATTTTTAGGGACAGTGTTTGTTACAAAGTTTTTAGTCGTCAATCAGTGACAACATGATGTTATGTAAGTGGTGTCATATAATACAGTATTTAAAATAGGCCTTGTGATGAAAAAACTGATTATAAGTTTTCTGATTTTTTTGTTGATGGGGTGTCAATCGACTTCGCTAAAACAAAATTCAGTGACTGAAACTGATGTGGCTCAACGTTTTGTTTCAGCTTACAACGCACATGACATTCCAGCGATGATGGCTTTGGTTCATGATGACATCAAGTACATGTTCATCAGCGGCGACCAAATACACACGGAAACCAATGGCAAGGATCATTTGAATCGCTACTTGGTGCCGTTTTTTGAAAATAAACCCAATGCCAAGTCACGCATCAGAAGCAGTCAAAAATCAGGTGGTTTTATTCAGTTATTAGAAGAAGCAGTTTTTGTAGATGACGAAGGTAACGACCGCAGTCAATGCAGTTTTTCTATGTACCAATTGAAAAACGATGTAATCATCAATGTGTGGTATTTTGATGCCCATGCTTGTGATTGAAGTATAAAAAAACCCGCCATTGTGGCGGGTTTTTTGCTTGAATGGCTTTATAAGCTTAGTTCAATGGCTCTAACGTCAAAGGCTCTTTCAGTGCAATTCTTTGCATTTTCAGGCCAGTGACTGACTCCATGGTGCCGTGTTCTCCATCACCTGCTTCGGCTTCTGATAATTTACCCACCAATAAAATACGCAACTGGTCTTTATTGAGGTATTTTTTGGCAACCCGTTGAACATCTTCGACTGTAACAGCACGGATGTTTTGCTCGTAGTTTTCCCAATAGTCAGCTGCTTCATTATTTAAGTCATCTGTAACGAAGCGATTGGCTTTACCTTGAGGGCTTGAGTACAGGTCTGCCAAAAATGTCAGTTGGGCTTCTTGTGCAGTTTGAAGTTCTTTTGCACTGACGGGGTTGTTTTGAATCTTTTCAATTTCCTCTAAAACAATGGCAGTGGCTTGTGCCACTGAAGGATTTTTAGATTGAAAATAGGCCCTGAATTGACCATCAAAGTAGCGACCAGCAGAATAGCGAGAGCCAGCAGAATAAGCCAATCCTTCATCAGAACGCACGCGTTTGGTGATGCGTGAAGTGAATCCGCCACCACCCAGAATGTCATTCATGACTTGAATGGCATAGTAGTCAGGGTTGTCTCGTTTGGTGCCAGGATGTCCAATGGTCACCCGAGTTTGGGTCACATCATCTTTATTTACACCATATAATCCAGGTGCTTTTGGCATCAAATTATCAGGAATGTTGCGCTCGACAGACATTTCAGGCAAGCGAGCCAGTTGTTGGTTAAGTTTTTCTATAACCACATCACGCTCAACTGCACCAGAAACTGCCACCAAAAGTTGGCCTGAACCAAACACTTGATCAACATACTTTTTCATTGCCGCTTCGTCGATGGCTGTGACTTGTGATTCTGTGGCCATGTGATTGGTGTAGAATTCTTCACCTCGAATCAGCTCAGCCCAAACACGCGGTTCAATGGTGCGCGTGTCATCGTTTCTGCGGCGCATGCTTTCAAGCGCTTTGTCTTTATTAATTTGTAAGCGTTCTGTATCAAAACGGGTTTCAGTCAACAAGTCGAACATCAAATCCAAAGACTCATCTAAATTATCAGACAAAGTATCTAAACTCGCAGAAGAACTGACTGAGTTGGTGTTGAAACGTATGCTAGTTGCTAAAAAGTCTAAGCGCTCATCCAGTGCATCGGGAGCCAAATCCTTGGTACCACCATCTCGTAACATGGTCATTGCCATGTCACCAGTAGCAGGTGCATCCTCAGATAGGATAAATTCCCCAATGGGTGAAGTGATGGTTATGCGGACGAGGGGAAACTTATTGTCTTCAACCACATAAGCCACATTGCCGTCAGTGAGCTTTACTTGATGCTTTCCAGCATCTGCAAAGTACAATTCACGGTCATCGAATTTTAATTTGCTGGGATGCTTGACTATGCCTTTTTGGCTGATGCTTTTTTTAGCCATGACAGGACCTGTTGCCAAGATGGCGGTGGCCAGAGCCGATGCTAATATTATCTTTTTGAATGTCATGATTACTCTCCTGCCTTGTCTAATCGTTTTTTCAATTGTTTGAGTAAATACTGCATAGCAGCTTGTTTGTCGGCGGGTGCTTGTGCCATGCTGCCCTCAATGCGTGCCACAATGGCAGGGAGTTGTGCAGGTGGTACCATGGCCAATTGGCCTAACATTTGTTTTACTTGGTCTTGGTCTTCTTGACTCAACGCGGCCAATTCAGGATCAACAGGCTCGTCAGACACTTTTCGCGTGTATAAAGCCGATGCTTTGAATCCTGTTAGGTATTTTTCTGCTACAGCTTGAACATCTGCTTTGGTGACTTTGTTCAGGCGTTCAAAGTTGGTATCCATGGTGCGCCAATCTCGTAAACCTTCGAAATACAACAATTGAATGGCCAAAAAGAAAGGATCTTCCAAGCGTCTGAACTGGCCAGCTGCACTTTGATTTAACTGTTTTTCTAGTTCATAATCAGTGATGCCTTCATCAATGATTTTTTGAACCTCTTCAAGTAAAGTTTTCTTCAACAATTTTGGGCTGATGCCTTTTTTACCATTGGCAGCAACGGAGAAGCTGCCATCAAATTTTTGGGTATTACTTTGTGCTGAAGCGGAAGTTGCAATTTGGTCTTCTAAAACCAATCTTTTATAGAGTCGGCCAGTTTTTCCTGACAAAACGCCGGCCAAAACACTCAATGCGGGATCGTCTTTACCGCCAAAAGCTGTGGTTCGCCATTGGATGGTGGCCGATGGAGGCGCATCAACTTCAGTCTCATAGTTGAAATCGCCCAATAGTGGCATGCCCAAAGTGATGACATCATCGGCTTTTTTACCATTTGAAGGTATGCGGCCGAAATATTTTTTAGCCATTTTGATGGCTTCATCTTCATCAAAGTCACCAACCAATGCAAAAGTTAAGTTATTAGGTGCATAGTATTGGTCAAAATAATTGGCAGCTTGTTCACGTGTGATGGCAGAAATATCAGAAGGCCAGCCAACCACAGGCCAACCGTAAGGGTGACCGCGCCAAAACATGGAGTTAAAGACCTCATCTTGTGCACCCGTAGGGGTAGACTCTGTGCGCATGCGGCGTTCTTCATAAACCACATCACGTTCTGAATAAAATTCACGGAAAACCGGTTGAGACAAACGTTCTGACTCCATCCACATCCACATTTCTAGTTTGTTCTTGGGTACACGAATAAAGTAAACAGTCATGTCTTGGTTGGTAAAAGCATTCATGCCAGAGGCACCCGCTGCGGTATACACTTGGTCAAATTCATCTTTAACTAAGTTTTCACGTTGCTTTTCGATCAACGCATCAAACTCTTTTTGTAATGCTTTCATTTCGTCGTCTTGTAGCTCGGCATCTGTTACAGATGCTCCATAACCTAAGCGTACTTGTTCACGGTAACCACGTTCTTTTTCAATCATTTGATTACGGATGTCATCTAGCTGGCCTCGGATTTTGTCATCCAATTTGGCTTTTTTGACGCCTATACGAGGAGAGCCTTTGAACAGCATGTGTTCAAATAGGTGTGAAATACCCGTGATGCCTGGTTTTTCATTGGCAGACCCAACTTTAGCGACCCAGCCGCCGACAATGTTAGGTTGGCCAGGCTGTTGGACCATTAAAAAGGTCATGCCGTTGTCTAAAACGACTTCTTTGACGCTGTCTTGCAATTTTGTAGTGGCCGCTTGTGTCATTGACACAGACAACAAACACAATGCCGTAGCGACACGTTTAAGCTTGGTAAAAGCCATGTGTTAAATCTCCCTAATAATTGAATGGATGAGGCGTGTTTCTACGAATATTTTAAAAATTAGCGTTGATAACCTGCCCAAATGGAGTTTTATTTTAACGCAGCAAGTGCGTGCTTCTCAAGCCCTGTAAAACATTAGAAAAATCAAATCATGGTGTCACTAAAGATATTAAGAAAAAATTTTTCAATCTGGGTGTGAATTGTGAAAAAATAAAAA
This sequence comes from Marinicella rhabdoformis, assembly GCF_009671245.1. Classification (NCBI taxonomy): domain Bacteria; kingdom Pseudomonadati; phylum Pseudomonadota; class Gammaproteobacteria; order Lysobacterales; family Marinicellaceae; genus Marinicella; species Marinicella rhabdoformis. The sequence goes on along the minus strand of NZ_VTFS01000005.1, from coordinate 161,251 downwards.
ATAATTTTATTTTGGGTATTGGGTTTATGGCTTTATTTTTTCAAATCATTGGCAGCATAGTGGTTGCTATTATCTTGATTATTGTTGCAATTTATTTGTTTATCAGAATCAAGTTTAAAAGTGCTTTGGAGTTGACGAATTCAGAGTCGATGACGCCTATGGTTGTGCATTTGAATGAAAGTTATGATACGGAGTGGCTACAAGAGGACGGTTCACAAGAATTAAGTAAAGCGTTGGTGCGACTGGGGTTTGAGAAAGGGAAAGTGTACGATGTGATTGGGATGCCTGATGTCAGTTTGCAAGCCTTTTTTAACGAGGGTGTTTCAGCGGTGCTATATAAATACCCTTTGGTCGGTCATTGGGTAGATATGGTGTATTTAGGTGAGTCTGGTGAAGATGTAACAGTCACCAATGCGGTTTCAGGCTCTGAAATAGATTCACGTCCTGAATGCACAAAAGTTCACCTGACTGGGGCGTCAGTTGAGGACTTATGGCAAAGGATACAAACCGAGTGTGAAGGGATGTCTTCATCTGATATTACCGCAGAAAATTTCAGGGCATTTTTCGAAACAGCTTATCAAAAAGACATGGCCTTTATTGCCAATAAAGGGGGGGTGACCCGAGCCGAGTTCATGAGGGTTCACAGAAATAATCCTGTAAAGATTTCGGATGAAAATTTAGAGGCTGCATTCTTAGAAACCAAGTTGCAAGAAATTGAACAATGGCATGAAGGTATTTTCAGTGCCCATGAATTAGAAGATTATGAGCGTGAAGAAATTTATTTTATCGTTCCTGAGACCGCCTATTCACGTGCATTTCTTCAGTATCTGGCTGATTATGATGTGATACCCGAGGAAGCAGTGGCGTCTTTAGGTGATAAATACCTCAATACGCCTGTGCCACAAATTTTTTCTGAGATTAATAACGGCTTTTCTGAAAAGTTAAGAGCCAATCATGTGACGTCTGTTGAGCTGCCACTTAAAGCAGCGGTTTTCAGTAAACCTTACGTCTAATCAGTCCAAGGTCAAATACATTTTAAAGGCGAGTAATACCAGTAATATTGAGAACACTTTTTTTAATATGCCCACAGGCAGTCGGTGGGTCAAATACGCACCGAAGGGTGTGGTGATTAAGGCACCCAATGTCAATGCCACAGTTGCTGGCCAATATACCAGTCCAATCAATTGATGATGCTCTTGATCTTGGTTTGGCGAGAGTGTGGCCATGGTCAGCGTACCAGCCAATGCAATGGGTAACCCCAAGGCTGCTGCAGTGGCTATGGCTTTTTTGATGTTAATCTGGTGCCAGTTTAAAAAAGGGACTGTAAAGCTGCCGCCGCCGATGGCCAACAATGCAGAGAAAAATCCAATCATTGAGCCGGCGAGACTTAATTTAAATCGGTTGATGTGTTGTTTTTGTCCTTTGGGCTTGATGTTAAATGCCATTTGACAGGCAATAACACACATAAAAAACACAAAAATCACAGCCAATGCCTTTGATGACAGTGTGATGGCAAGTAGAGCGGCTATGAGGCTTCCTGCAGCCACAAACGGTGCCATGCGATAAACAATAGGCCACACAATGGCATCATGTTTGTGGTGGCTGTAGGTGCTGATACTGGCATTGAAAATAATACAGGACAAAGAAGTGGCCAGGGCCATGTGAACCACTTGACTAGCATCATACCCTTGGTGAATGAAAAATGCAGTCAATGCGGGCACCATGATGCCACCCCCACCAATCCCCAATAAACCCGCAAAAAAGCCAACCACCATGCCCAAGCCAACTAACAAGGCCAATTCAATAGACATGGTTAATTAAACAGATTTTAACGTTTACGACCAAACAACGCCTTCCATACGGCATTCACCGCTTTGGTGGTGAATTTACGGCCAAGCGATTTACCCATTGATTCCAAAACGGTGTCACTGCGACGTCCTCGACTGGATGTTTTTTTGCTTCTGTAGCGGCTGTTTTGCTTTTCTTCTTGTGCTTGTTTAGCTGCTTCCTTTTTGGCCTGTTCAAGCTTGGCTTGTTCTTTGGCTTTTAGTTCGGCGAGTTCAGCGGCACGTTTTTGTAACTTTTCGTGGGCAGATTCGCGGTCTAAATCGGTATCGTATTTGGCCCCAACAGGAGAACGTTTCATGATGGTGGCACGTTCTTCAGTTGTGGCAGGCCCCATGCGACAACGGGGAGGTGCAATTTTAACGCGATCAACGATTGAAGGCGCACCTTTGGCTTCCAGTGTTGAAACCAAAGCTTCTCCAACACCCAGTTCTGTGATGACTTCGGCTGTATCGAGCTTGGGATTGGGCCTGAAAGAATCAGCAACTGCCTTGATGACTTTTTTGTCTTTGGGCGTGTAAGAACGCAGTGCATGTTGAACTTTGTTGCCTAGCTGTCCTAAAATGTTTTCAGGGATGTCACCTGGTGATTGGGTACAAAAGTATATCCCCACACCTTTTGAACGAATCAACCGGGCTACTTGTTCAATGCGACGTATCACTTCTTTTGGCGCATCTGTGAATATCAAGTGGGCTTCATCAAAAAACAGTACCAACTTGGGTTCAGGTAAATCGCCCACTTCAGGCAAAGTTTCAAACAACTCAGTCATCAACCACAATAAAAACGTCGCATACAGTTGTGGCTTCATCATTAAATCGCGGGATTCCATGATGCTGATGATGCCGTTGCCCTGCATGTCTTGACGCATCAAATCGACCAATTCTAAAGCTGGTTCACCAAACAGCTTTTCAGCATCTTGGGATTCTAAATTGAGCAGGCGACGTTGAATGGCACCAATTGATGCATTGGTGATGCGCCCATATTCTGATGAAATGGCTTTGTAATTTTCGCCCATGTACTTCAACAATGAAGTCAGGTCTTTGAGGTCTAACAGTGGTAAGTGATTGGTTTCTGCATATTTGAAAGCCACTGCAATCACACCCTCTTGAACATCAGATAACTCAAGCAAACGACTGAGGTACAAAGGTCCAATTTCCTGAATGGTGGTGCGGACAGGATGACCATGTTTTTTGAATATATCCCAAAAAATGGTCGATGAACCTTCATACCTGTAATTTTCAATGTTCAGTTCTTTGGCGCGGTTATCCAAAAATTCTTTTTGCTTTCCTGCTTGGGACAATCCAGAAACATCACCTTTGATGTCTGTGACAAAAACAGGTACGCCCATTTGGCTGAAGTTTTCAGCCAGCACTTGTAAAGTCACGGTTTTACCCGTGCCAGTAGCACCCGTAATTAAACCGTGTCGATTGGCAAATTTGCCAAGGATGATGGCGGGTTTTTCGCCTTGACCAAAATGTAAATTATTTGCTGTGTCAGACATGTTTTTTTCAGTTAGATATATGATTTAAGCCAATGGAAAACGGCCACTAAACTCAGCGCCTCTCCACCTTCGATACCGCCTGTGCGGTCGCCAAAGTTCCAACCATAGGTGTCGATGTGGATCCATGGAATGTCTTCTGAGATAAAGTGTTCTAGGAACAATGCGGCCGTTATGCAGCCAGCTTGTGGGATGGAGCCACTGTTGGTTAAATCTGCAATTTTGGGTTTTATGTACTTGTTGTATTCACGGTACAGCGGCATGGGCCAAGTGTTGTCGTGGGTGAGCAAGCCCTGGTCATGTATGCCTTGGTTGATTTCATCACGGTTGCTGAATGTGGGGGTTAATGTAGGGCCTAAAGCCACACGAGCGGCGCCTGTTAATGTGGCGAAATCAATGATCAGGCTTGGATTAAATTCAGTCGCATAAGTCAAAGCATCTGACAAAATCACGCGACCTTCTGCGTCGGTATGACCAATTTCAACCGTTTGTCCAGAACGTGTGGTCACGATGTCACCTTGCCGATGTGCATTGCCCGCAACGGCGTTTTCTACTGCTGGAATTAATACCTGTAACCGCACTGGTAATTCATGGTCAATGATGAGTTTGGCTAAACCCAAGACGTGAGCGGCACCACCCATGTCTTTTTTCATCAGCTTCATAAACATGCCTGTTTTCATGTTGTTACCGCCTGTATCAAAACACACACCTTTACCCACCAATGTGATACGTGGGTTGCTGTCATCACCCCAGTTCATTTCTATCAAACGTGGTGATTTATGACTGGCACGTCCAACCAAATGTATGGCTGGGAAGTTTTGTTTTAGTAACTCGTCACCCACAATATGTTGTGTTTTGGCATCATGGTTGCCCGCAAAATTATCTACCCATGCGGCCAACTCGGTAGGCCCCATGTCATCAGCGGGCGTATTAATCAAATCACGAACCCAATGAGTCGCAGTCACTTCAGACAGTACTGTTTTGTATTTATCTGTGTCAGAGACCACTAAATGAGGTACTTCTTGGTTGGCTTTATAACGTTCAAAACGGTAACAAGAAAAGCCCCATGATTTAATCAGTGATTCATTGGCCTGGGTGTCATCAGAAGCCACGTGGTAATCCAGTAATGGCAGTTGATTGATGTTGGCGCCCACGGTATAGGGGTTCAAGTCATCAGCCAAGATCAAATAGACTTGCGACAATGTCCCATTGGCGTGGTAATCAAGGAAAAATTGGCCCACATTTTGTCCAAAACCTTGGCTTTCAGTGGCGTTTTTGAGGTAGTTATTTTGTTTTGATAACCAGTTGTCATACTCAGATAATAAGATGGGAATGACAGGGATTGAGTGGGTTTTGTGTTCTGTTGTGATGCAATTGAGCATGAGAATAGTCGCTGCAAAAGCATCATTATAACCTGCATGTTTTGGTTTATCGAGCCACAACCATACAAAGGACGGGTATTATCTTACCGGCCGATAAACCATGGTTTGGTGCGGGATGTCATCTTCTAGGTAGAAATTACCAGTATTAGCAAAGCCCAAGTTTTGATAAAAATGAGTCAGGTAGGTTTGTGCCGATATTTCGATGATGGTATTGGGAAAAAGTAATTGTGCCTGATCAATCGCATATTGCATCAATTTTTTACCCCACTTATCCTTACGTTGCGTTTCCGCCACCACCACACGGCCAATACTGACATGTTTATCTGGATGCAACACAGGCGGTAATATGCGCGCGTAAGCAAACAAATGTTCATCCGTTTCCGCCCACACATGATGCGTCAAGGCATCAAGACCATCCATGTCTTGATAAGCACAATTTTGTTCAAGGACAAAGACCTCGCTGCGAAGTGCTAATATTTGATACAGTTGAGTGGTATTCAGCTGTTCAAATGTGGCCGTTTTAAAATCATTCATGTTTTACTCGTTTATTTGCGTTCAAATCCATCCGCGAAAATAATATCTGAAATGATACCATCAGGCAAAGGCCACACATAGGCACCACGAGAACGCGTAAAAGCAGCCAATGTAGAGAAGCCGCGATCTATGGTTATATCCCAGATCATGACTGAAGGTAAACCCGTTGTAAACCGATACCATGTTGGGCTGCTGTCGCTGATGTTTTCAGTATAGTAGAGTCCCCAATCTGTACCTGCGAATACCATCTCAGTGAAATTGGGATTGACCATTACACTGTTGACTGGAATGTTAGGTAAGTCGCCTGATTTATCTTCCCAGGTGAAGTTTACACAATTGGTATCACAGCTGATTTGGAATACATGACCCGGTGTGGCGGGGGTGTTTTGATCAAAACCGCCAACTGCAGCATAGCCCACATTTTGGTGAGAAACCACATCCAAGATTGGACGGTTAGGCAGCACGGCGTTGTTGTCTGTGACATTGACCCAATTAGCTGAATTAGCTGAACCTGCACCCATGTTAAATCCATAATAGACATTGCCGTCATTGGTGCCTACTATGGCGACTGAGCCGTCATTCATGTCATAGTGCATTTGGTTGATAATTGACCGATCTACCAGTACGCCCTTGGTCAAATCTGGGCTGTTGATATACCAACTGTTGTTATTCAGACCACCGGTTGTGGTTTCCCAAATGCGGTAAGTACCGGCCATTAATTGGTCACAGGTATTCCCGGTACAATCATGTTTGTTGAGATGGAATGGAAAAATAAACGGGACACGACTGTCACCACTCCATGGGCTGACACCTATGTTATAAGATCCATTTGGGCCTGTGGTGCTGATTCTCATGTTACCGAATTGTGATTCTACATATATGCGCTGTTCGTTGATGGGTTCTAAGGTGGCGTATATGCCATCGCCACCATTGACCCTATTCCACGCTTTGGCTGTTACAGTTTCTTGGTTCCAAAGCACGGACATTGAACCATTGTCTTGAGCCCCGCCGACGGCTATTTGTTTGTCAGCAGTGGCAAAATTGGCTGAAATGTCACCAGAATAAAATTCCACACCATTGATGCTGTCGTTTAATTGGGTGTAAGAGATGTTTCTGGGGTTGGCTTCATCGGCATTATCAGTGAAGTAAACGCCACCGTCTGAACCGACCAATAATTTGGTTGGGTCTCCTGCAACATAACTACGGGCATGGTGATCAACATGAACAAAATCACCTAAAGAGCCACCGCCATAACCACAGGTGCTGTTGGTGAATGTGTCACCGCCATTGCTGGATTTAAATAAATCCACTGCTGACAAGAACAGCTCATCAGGGTTGGTGGGAGAAATTGACATGCCCATATCGTACCAAGCTTGTGAACCACTGCCTGAACAGCCTCCTATGTCTGAACTGCTGGCCACTTGTGACCATTGGGTGCCACCATCGGTTGTTTTCCATACGCCTCGAACTGAGCGGTTTGAGATATCTGCTACCTGTGCATACAAAACCGAATCATCAGATGGCGCCATGGCCAAGTCTATGCGACCAATGGAATTTGTCGGAAAAGGTGTGCCTGCTGAGGTGCCACTGGGCCAGCCATTAGTGCCCGTGGTAACTGATTGCCATGTGGGACAGCCTGAAGTTGGAAAGGCGGTCTTGTAAATACCATTGGCACCGTTTTGATCTAGGTCTGGTTGGACTGTGGTGTTGTGGCCTCGTGTACCAATCGCGGTATATATATTACCATTGGCATCGACTTCTAAACCGGTGACGTCTTGTCTTTGGTCAGTGAATGAGTTGCTCAGGCATGGGCCTTCCCAAGATGAGCCATCATCATAAGAAAAAAACAACCCAGTTTTGGTGCCGACCACAATATGTGTCGAATCGTTGGGGTTGGTTCTGACTTTTCCAATGGCTTGGTATTGTGGAAACACTCCTGCTGCTTGATTATAGTAGGGTGCAAATTCAACTTCACCCAGTAATTCCCAATTGTTCCCAGCATCTTTGGAGCGCATTAAGCCGGCACTACCAAAAGAATAAGAGCCATAACGTAAATCACCGGTACCCGCGTAAATGATGTTTGGGTCATTGGGGTCTAAGTGCAAGTCACCAATCGCGCCGCCAACCAAAGGGGCCTGGTCGGTGACCACTTCCCATGTGGTGTTGGCATCACAGCAAGTGGTGGTTTTCCATACCCCGCCTCCATCAATACCAAGATAAGCTGTGGTGGCATCGCTTGGGTGTGAAACGATAACGTTAACCCTGCCTGTAAACTTTGAGTTGCTCCCTGCATTAATGGGCTTTGGCCCCAATGCGGTGAATCCATTTGAGCTCAGTTGGTTGATGCTGCGGTTGAGGTATTTGCCTTGCGGTGTTTTAATACTGTGTTTGTTGTGTTCGGCTCGGGATTGAGCGAACCAAATTGGATCTACTTTAGATGTTGGGTAGCCATAACGCTGTGCCCAATAGTCGCCACGCATGGGCTTTTGGGCGTCAGCCCATTGGGGGTTATAGTCAGCGTGAGTGCTGGGTTTGTTGGGTGATTGTTGGCAGCCACAAAGGGCTAAAATTAATAGTGACAGTGATTTTTTTAGCATGGCTTCCTCATTTGTGGTGGTTGGCTATTCTGATTTGTTTGTAGATTTTAATAGTTTTTCAGGGTAATTATTGTGTTGAACTGTATCGGGTAATTGTTTGTGATTCATGATGGTGTCTATCATCATCATGGTTTTTTGAACTGTGCCTTTGTGTTCATTAACTAAATTATAGGCAGATTGTCCCATCCTTATTCTGACAACTCGATCTGCAATTAAACTGTCCATCGAACGAATGATGTCGTTGGCATCATGGACTAAAAATGAACCGCCACAGTCATTGAGTAACTGGGTAATCTCTTCAAAATTATGGGTGTTGGGACCCACCAAAACAGGCAATGAAAACACGGCCGCTTCTAACACATTATGGCCGCCAATATCGGCCAATGAACCACCAACAAAGGCGATGTCACTGGAAGCATAAAACTCTAATAATTCCCCCATGGTGTCGACCACAAACACATCTGTATCTATATCACTCAAGCCATCTTCACTGCGCAATTGGGTTTGAAATCCTTTGTTTCTGCATGCCTGTGTGGTGCTTTGGAAGCGTTCTGGGTGCCTTGGAACAATCACCAACATCAAATCAGGGTGACGTTGTTTAAGAACCGCATAGGCATCTAAAATCTCTATTTCATCTTCTAAATGTGTACTTGCAGCAATCCAAATTAAACGGTTTTCAGGGTAGTGGCTGCGAATGTCACGGCCTTTTTTAAGAATTTCTTCTTCGATGATGATGTCAAATTTCAAGCTACCAATGACAAAAATGCGTTCTGGTTCACATCCCAGCTGTATCATGCGTTTGGCATCTGTCATGGTCTGTGCAGCTACATACCGGGTGTTGTTAAATGCCTTGGCTGCCAGAGACTCAACCCAGCGATAGCCTTTCATTGACACCTCAGATAGGCGGGCATTGGCAACAACAATGGGAATACCTCTTTTCTTACAAAACCGAAATAAGTTAGGCCAAATTTCGGTTTCCATGATAACCGCCAAGTCAGGTTTGGTCTTTCGTAAAAATCGTTTAACGGCGCCGGGCAAGTCATAGGGCAAATAGACATGGAACACTTGGTCACCAAAAATTTGTTGTACGCGATCCGATCCCGTTGGTGTGATGGTAGTCAGCACAAAATCGTGGTTTTGGTACTGTTCCATTAAGGCTTTAATCAAAGGAATGGCGGCGTTGACTTCGCCAACAGAAACGGCATGTACCCAAATGGTCTTTTTGAGTTTTGGGTTTTTAAACCAGCCAAAGCGTTCATGCCACCTTTGCAAATAAGCTTTGGTTTTTACCCCTCGCATGAGTAAGCGAATCAAAACCACTGGCGTTAATATCGCTGTTGCCATTGAATACAATCGACTGCGTATTTCTAGTTTCATCGCAAAACCTCACCAGTATCGGCTTTTCTGATCGTACTGGGTTGACTGGCTTGTCCCAAAGGTGCGTCTAAAAAACAGTCAATTGAATCACCGAATTGCGATTGTGCTTGTTCAATGTTGGTGGCTGTAGGATGTCCACTGATGTTGGCACTGGTTGATACAATTGCATGGCCTAAGGCATCGCATAAGTATTTTATTGTGGGGTGAGTAGAAACACGAACTGCGACGCTGTCATGTTGACCTGAAATCCAATCAGGCACAGATTGTGAAGCTTGAAAAACCCACGTGTTGTGGCCAGGCCAAGTTTTGATGGCTCGTGCCAAATGATTCTGATCTTTGAGCTGTATCAATGGCAATATTTGCTGAACATGTGATGCAATTAAGATCAAGCCTTTACTGACATCGCGTTGTTTCAGTGTTAACAGCCGGCTAACTGCTGCTTGGTTTCTGTAGTCGCAACCCAGACCAAAAACGGCCTCTGTAGGGTAAACCAACAAACCACCCGTTTGGATGGTTTGAATGGCATGTTTCATTTCTTTTTCGGTGGGCATCATGTCAGCGTCCGATGTTATTTTTTAGTTGTTTTTTTTGACGCTTTTTTCTTACTGGCCTTTTTCTTCGTTGTTTTCTTTTTAGTGGTCTTTTTCTTAGTCACCTTTTTCTTGGTGGTTTTTTTAGCCACTTTCTTTTTGGCTTTTTTCTTTGTGCGTTTTTTCTTTTCTGGTGCTGCTGCTAAGATTTCAATGCATTCTTCATGGGTTAAGGCTTTTGGGTCTTGGTCTTTGGCGATTTTGCCGTTTTTATTGCCATCTGTGACATAGGGTCCCCAGCGTCCATTCAAAACTTGAATACCATCATCAAAGGTTTGGATGATCTTATTGGCGTCTGCAATTTTCTTTTCTTGCACAATAACCAAAGCTTCTTCCAAAGTGATGCTGTATGGGTCACCGTCTTTTATGCTGACAAATTTATTGTCATAGCGTACATAAGGTCCAAAACGACCAATGTTGGCAGAAACTTTTTCGCCTTCAGGTGTTTCACCTAAATGGCGCGGCAAGTCAAACAAGGCCATCGCTTCATCAAAAGTAATGGTTTCTAGTTTTTGACCTGGTAATAAGCCTGCAAAGCGAGGTTTGTCTTCGTCTTCTCGGGTGCCGATTTGTGCGAACGTACCGTACTTTCCAATGCGAACAGACAGTGGTTTACCTGATTTAGGATCGGTGCCTAATTCACGTTTGTCTTGTGCCTCTTCACGTGAAACTGACTCTTCTTTGTCTTCAATCAAAGCGATAAAAGGTCGCCAGAAATCCTCCATCAAAGGTTTCCACTGTTTCTCTCCACGAGATACGGCGTCTAAATCATCTTCTAACCGTGCTGTAAACTCGTAGTCCACATATTGGGTGAAATGTTTGCTTAAAAAGCGTGCCACTACGCGACCCACATCTGTTGGAATGAATCGTTTTTTATCCAGCTCCACATAATCTCGGTTCAATAATGTAGAGATGATGCTGGCATAGGTAGATGGCCTGCCAATGCCGAATTCTTCCAGCGCTTTAACCAATGAGGCTTCAGAGTATCGCGGTGGAGGCTCAGTAAAGTGTTGGGTGCCGAGTATTTCTTTGACATCTACCACATCACCTTTCTTTAAATTCGGTAGGTGTTTTTCTTTGTTGCTGTCGACTTTTGCATCATCAATGCCTTCTTCATAAACCGCCAGAAAGCCTTTTTCTAGAATGGTTGAACCTGAGGCACGTAAATTGTGATCACCACCAAAAGTAAAGTCAGCCGAAACCGTGCCGATGGTGGCATTGATCATTTGGCTGGCCATGGTGCGCTTCCAAATTAAATCATACAAGCGGTATTGGTCGTTGTTCATTGATGACTTAATCTGAGAAGGAATCAATGCACTGGATACAGCACGAATCGCTTCATGTGCCTCCTGGGCATTTTTAGATTTGCTTTTATAAAAATTGGGTTCAGCAGGTACTTGATCTGCACCATATTTTTTGCTGATGACACTGCGCAATTCTGCAATCGCATCATTGGCCAAATTCAAGGAGTCCGTACGCATGTAGGTGATCAGACCTTGGCTTTGACCATTAACTGTGATGCCTTCATACAACTGCTGTGCTACTTGCATGGTTTTTCTGGCGGAATAACCTAATTTTCGGGCGGCCTCTTGTTGTAATGTGGATGTAATGAAAGGCGGAGCTGGGCGACGTTTTCTTTGTTTTTGTGTTAATTCTGTGACCGTTAGTTGTTGGCCTGCTTGCTGACGCAATGATGCCAAAATGTCTTCTGCTTGAGGACCATTATTGATGTCAAATTTTTTGAGTTTTTTGCCTTCTAAAATATTCAGCGTTGAATCAAAACCCTCGTTGCCTTTAGACAGTTTGCCATGAATGGTCCAGTATTCTTCTTTAATAAAGGCATTGATTTCATCTTCACGTTCACAAATCAAACGCAATGCAGGTGATTGTACCCTACCGGCTGACAGCCCACGTCTGACCTTTTTCCACAATAAGGGAGACAAGTTAAAACCAACCAAATAGTCTAACGCACGTCGTGCTTGTTGTGCATCAACCATTTCTGTAGAGATTTCTCGTGGATTGGCAACGGCATCTTTGATGGCTGATGGGGTGATTTCACTGAAAACAACCCGCAGAACTTGTTTGTCTTTGAGTAACTTTCTATTCTTGAGTATTTCTACCACATGCCATGAAATGGCTTCTCCCTCTCTGTCCAAATCGGTTGCGAGGTAGATGGTGTGTGCTTTTTTGGCCTCTTTGACAATCGCGTCTATGTGTTTTTTATTTCTTTCGACGTCAACATATTTCAAATCAAAGTCATTGTCAGGATCGACTGCACCTGTTTTGGCTAATAAGTCACGGACGTGACCATAAGAAGCCAAGACCTTAAAGCCTTTGCCCAGGTATTTTTCAATGGTTTTTGCTTTCGCAGGTGATTCTACAATGAGTAAGTTTTCAGCCATGTTTTAATGTTCATGATCAACCGGCGGATCAAACATCAAACTTTCCATAGATGCAAAGGCTTGTTCCTGCTCTGGTTGAGTAAATAAAATAATCAAAGCGAGCCATTGTAAATCATCGACATCAATATTGTCAGCATTTAGATGCAGCAAACTATTGATAAGTAATTCTCTGGTATGAGGGGTTAAAATGCCTGAGCCCTCTAAATAAGTGATGAAATCTATGCATTCATCATCTAATTTTTCGCTTTCTAATCCTTGGTAAATTCGAATGGCATCATTGCTTTGTGGCTTTAGTTGCGCTTGGTTTTCACCTAAAGCAGTCAGCCAGTCAAAAGCTTCGTCAATGGTTGGTTTGGCGAAACCGGCTTCTTCTAAGCCATGGTATATGTGGTTCAATGTGTTTTGTTCTTTTAAATTCACATGTTCAGACATGTAATTTTCAAACAAATACACCAGAACATCGATGATGTTTTCATTCATGGGCTTGATTATAAGGTTAAGTGGGTGTTTATTTCACGCGTTGATACTGAGAACCGGCAGATTTTGTTATCCAATCTGATAATTCCAGTAACATCAAGTCGGAATTCAGTGCAGCGACACTCATGTCTGTGGCTGCTGCCAAATCATCAAAACTGATGGGGTCATACCCCATGGTTTGTAATACTAACTGCTGACTTTCTGGCAATGCGCAGATGGGGTCTGCTGCTTTTTTTTCAAGGTTTTCGTTGGGTTGTTGCTGTAATTGCTCGCGAATTTGTTCACTTAACATGGTCACATTGGTCGTCAGTTCTTCGGCGATGTCCTGTGCTGATTCGACTAATTTGGCACCTTGTTTAATCAAAGCATGGCAGCCTTTGCTGTGTGGATTGTGAATGGATCCGGGTATCGCCATGACGGGGCGGTTTTGCTCCATAGACAGTCTTGCTGTGATTAATGTACCGCTTTTTATTGCCGCTTCCACCACCAGAGTTCCCAAGGACAGGCCTGCGATTATCCTGTTTCTGCGGGGAAAATTGTGTGCGTGAGGTGGTGTGTTAAAAGGCAGTTCAGAAACCACTGCACCAGCTTGAACGATGGCTTTGGCCAAATTTTGATTGGATTTTGGATAAATTTGATTGATGCCAGTGCCCATTACGGCAATGGTTTGACCTTGTGCATCTAAGGCAGCTTGGTGCGCCGTGGCATCAATGCCAGCAGCCAGACCACTGGTTATAACAAACCCTTTTTGTGATAAATCTTGGCAAAAGGCTTGGGTGTTATTTAACCCTCCTTGGGTGGCATTTCTGGAGCCGACCACTGCCAGTTGAGGTAAAAGCAATACCTCTGGTTGGCCTTTGACGAACAACAGCAACGGAGGTTCATCAATCTGTCTTAGCTGTGGGGGATAAAGCGGGTCATTGAGCGGTAGGATGTGATTGTGTGGTTTTTCTAACCAAGACAGCTCTGCTTGGATGTCATCAGCACTGGCATTTTGTAAATAGCGAACAGCCGACGTGGGAATCTGACATGTTTTTGGAAATGTTTTTTGTTTTATTGCTGTTTTTGCATCGCCAAACTCTTGAAGTAAGTTGGTGGCTTTTTTAATTCCCAAGCCTGGTGCGTGTAATAGGTGCAACCAGGCTTGGATTTCAGATTCATTCACTCAGTTTTAAGGAAGTCTCACGTAATCGAACAGTTTCACAGGGCGATTACCTTCTGTGATGATGGCATAACTGATGTTATCAAAGGCTTTGAAAATCATCACATGACCAACCAACTCAGCAGGCAATGTGACATTGGCCTTCGATGGTTTAAATAAAGTTTTTAAATCATTTTTAGGGTGCATCACTTCATCGCGAATGACTTTTTCTGGACGGTAAACAGCGAATACATCACCGACTTTTACATCTTGTTGTGCACCACGGCTGATGGCAACAACTTGTCTTTTACCCGATCCAAATAAGGCATTGTTTAATGCCACAACACGGATGTTTTCAGAGTTGTTTGTTGCGGCTTTTGGCATGAAATAAGGGTCAAAATTGAAATCATCTAAAGGCAAAACTAAATCACCTGTGCTGACTTCTTGAGTGGTGTTAACCAGTTCCATGGTGGTGATGTCACTTGTACCAACACGGGTCACTTCTGCCACACCAATTTCTGCCACTTCGTAACCTAATGTAACGACACTTTCCCAATAGGTGCGGTCAATATAATTTTTCCAAAAGCGACTCATTACAGCGTCAGTCGTGTAGTCAGATGATTTTTTCCAAGCAATAGACTCAGTTTCTGAGTATTTAGAGGTTTCCCAAGGATAGTCTGTAGGTACTTCACGGTATATTACAGTCGGACGAACCACGGCAAAACGATCACCTTGGCGCGCATTTTTCAAGTTTCTGACATAAATGGCATGGTCTGTCACAGATACGTTTCTGTCTTCCTCAGCAGCCACAACATATGCAGCCAAATCGATGTCTGCTTTGTTTAAAATGCGTAATTTTTTCAAAAAGGGTTCAATTTCAGCCAGCGGAATCGTTTCAATGGCTTGGTCATGATCAATCACACGAGTTTGTGGTGACATTTTTACGGTCGGATGACTGCGGTCTACTGTTAATTTGGGTTGGCCGTCTACATAAACCAAGTTAATGACATCGCCTGGATAAATCAAGTGGGGATTTTCAATTTGTGGGTTGGCATGCCAAATTTCAGGCCATAACCAAGGCGACTGCAAAAACACAGCAGAGATGTCCCAAAGGGTGTCTCCCTTTTGAACCACATAAGTATCTGGATGCGCATCAGCTAAAACCACTTCGTCAGCAGAAGCAGTGAAAACCGACCCAATGATTAACGCCATAAGTATAAGTTGTTTTTTAAACATCGTCGACAAACTCTTGATTTTCCTAAAACTTTAGTTTAGCTATTTTATGCAAAAAATAAAACAAAAAATTGGTAAACCTCACATTTTTCAACTAAAAAAGCGAAAAACTTCATTTAATTATGTACCAATAGCCCTTATATTTATCTCACTCATTATTTTTAAAAAGATTAATCATGGCTTTGTTAGACATTTTGACTCTCCCAGATACCAAGCTTAAAACCAAAGCAAAGCAAGTGACGGCTTTTGATGACCAGTTGTCTCAATTGTGTGATGACATGTTGGAAACCATGTATGCTGCACCTGGCATTGGATTGGCTGCGACACAAGTTGATGTTCATCAGCAAGTGGTGGTGATGGACATATCTGAAGACAGTGATGAGCCAATGGTCTTTATTAACCCAGAAATTACCGCTTCTGAAGGGACACAAACTTATGAAGAGGGCTGTTTATCAGTGCCAGGGATTTACGCCAAAGTCAAAAGGGCCAACAGTGTGAGCTTGAGGTACCAAGACATCAAAGGAAATAACCATGAATTAGAAGCGGATGGATTGTTGGCTGTTTGTATACAGCATGAAATCGATCACCTAAAAGGCATCGTGTTTTTAGATCATTTATCGACCTTGAAACGCAAAATGGCAATGAAAAAACTGCTCGGTTAACTCAGACGGTTGAGTGTTTAAAAAAATTAATCGCATCACCTAACTCATGAGTGGTTTGAAAAGGGGGTAGAGACTTTAGAAACTGTTTGCCATAAGGTTTGGTTTTGATGCGTTTGTCGCAAATCACCAAAACACCACGATCCGTTTCGCCACGAATCAAGCGACCAACACCTTGCTTTAAAGCAATGATGGCCTTAGGGATTTGGTGTTCAACGAAAGCATTGCCCCCGTTTTGATTGATGTGGTCAATCTTAGCCTTTAACACTGGGTCATTGGGATGAGCAAAGGGTAATTTATCAATGATGACACAGCTCAGACTGGCACCCGATACATCAACGCCTTCCCAAAAACTGGCAGCCCCAAGCAGTAATCCATTTCCAGCTTCACGAAAATTGTCTAATAATTCATTACGATTACCTTGGCCTTGCACGAACAATGGCCTTTGGGTTTTGTGCTGAAAAAATTGAGCGGCCATTTGCAAAGCACGGTGCGATGTGAATAAAAAGAACACCCCGCCCTTGGCGGCTTCTATCACCGGCAAAACATAACTGAACATGGCATTGTTATAGCGGGGGTCATTGGGTTCGGGTAAGTGTTGGGGTAATAACATCAATGCTTGGTTTTGATAATCAAAAGGACTTTCTAGGGCCATGGTTTCGGCCGGAGAAAATCCTGTTTGGTGCTGATAATGACCAAATTTTTGATTGACGGTGAGTGTTGCTGAAGTCAAAACCCAAGCTGTTTCCATGCCGCTGCGGATTTGACTCAAGGGTTTGGCGACATCAATGGGTGACTTGTTGAGCGCAAAGTAGCGCTCTCTTAAATCATACCAATACACACTGTCTGGATCTGACTGATTCATGGCGTCGTTGAGTAAATCTCCCAACCCACACAATCGGGTATAAAGTTGTTGTAATGCGGGGCTGGTAGTTACCAATGGTTCCAAAGCCATGACCAATTGTGTGTGTTGATGCAACCACAAATCAAAGGCATCTTCGATGGCCTTGATGTCAAATAACTGCGATATAGCTCCTTTAGACTCACGAACTTGTGTGAGTGACAGCATCACATCTTGGGTGGCATGCTTTAATGCTTCATGTTGTTTACTGATGGTGGCAAAGCCACCAGTGATGTCGCCAGACTCTGTGGCCAAGTCCGATAATAAGTCAGTTATTTGGCGAGAGGTAAATGCCTCAGAGAAAAAGCGGCCTGCAATTTCTGGAACCTGATGTGATTCATCTAACACCATCAGATCGCTGTCGGGTAAAAGTTCTCCAAAACCACCTTGTTTGATGGCCATGTCAGCGAACAGCAGGTGGTGATTGATGACTAATAAATCGGCTTCTTGCGCCCGGCGCCTGGCCTTATAAACAAAACAATCTCCATGGTAACTGCATTCAGTGCCAAGGCAATTTTCAGCAGTGGAAGTGATGTGAGGTATCAGTTGTCTTCTGCTGTCTAACCAATCACTGAGCTCAGAGATCTCGCCACTTTGGGTTCGGTGCTCCCAAGATTGAATGGTTTTGAACAAAGCCTTATTTTCTGGGTAGCGACTGAGCGGTAGGAAACTGGCTTTGTGATACCGGTCAAGACATAAATAGTTGTTTCGGCCTTTGAGTAAACGGACTTTGGGTTTGATGTCCAACAATTCTAAAATTTTAGGTATGTCTTTGGTGAATAATTGATCTTGAAGTGTTTTTGTTCCCGTTGAAACTATGGTTTTCTTACCTGAAAGTAATGCGGGAATTAAATAAGCAAAGGTTTTACCCGTACCGGTACCCGCTTCAGCTATCAGAATGTCTTTATTGCTGATGCAATCGGCAATCGCTTCAGCCAAAGCCAGCTGCTGTGGTCGGGCTTTGAATTGAGGCAGTTTTTGACTGAAAACACCGCCTTCCCCCAATACATTTTCAATGGTTAACCCCATCAATACCTCGGTTGTGCTTTTTGCACACAAAGCGCGATGGACTCAAGTGCTTGCGCTTGTTTATCAACTAAGCCTAACATTTCAGCTGATAAAGACACGACTCGCCGGGCCCGCTGACACAGTTGACCATATTGCGGTCCATGTTTTACCACTTTTTCAGACCATTGCATCGCTTCTTGATAATCACCTTCGGCCAAATGCATTTCAGCCAAATGTTGTTGTACTAAAGGAGAATTAGGCGCAATCCTCAGCGCCCTTTGAAGGGTTGAAATGGCTTGCTCGAATGCGGCTTGTACTTTGAACTGCTCAGCTTGCTCAACCAAGGACCACACGGCATCAGGCAACATCGGTTTGACGTCAATGACAGATCCATGTTGATCAGACGGGTTTCTGACCGCTTCGTCAACATTGGGCTTGGTGTTTTGACAAGCAGATAGCATGATGGCTAAAACCAATAAAACGGCCAATTTTTTCATGTGATATAGGTGGGTATCAAAGGACGATATCTTAACCCATTTGCTTTATAAATTCTTAAACAAATGAGACCACAAAACCAAGGCGCCTGAACTGCCTGAATAAGGGGTGGCTTTGTTGTCATCTCGACCCACCCAAACAGTGGCAAGGTAACGATCATCAAACCCAGAAAACCAGCTGTCTTTGCCCTTGTTTGTGGTACCTGTTTTACCAAAATAATAGCCAGGAAGCGCATACTTGTTGGTGATTTTTTGGGCACTTCCATGGGTGGTTATTTGGTGCAGTGCATCATTGATGCTGTTGATGCTGTTGAGCGCGATGGCATGACTGGATGTGGATTTGCTGCGACTGAGTAACTGGTTGTTAATGTTACTGACAAAGCGAATCGCATTGATTTTTTGAACTTGGCCTTGAGAAGAAAAAATGGTGTAAAGGTGTTGAACATCAAAAGGCGTTAACTCAATGGCCCCTAAAAATAAAGACGGGTGTTGTGCCCGGTTGATGTTCAAGCCCAAACGCTCAAGGAATGAAACCAAATTATTTAAGCCCAGTTTTAATCCTAAATATACTGTGGCCTGATTTCTTGAGTCTACCAATGCTTCTCTGGCCGAAATTTCGCCTCTGCTTTGTTGGTCCCAGTTTTTAGGTTGCCAAGGGTCGCTGCCTTGGGTGTTAATGCTGAGTGCCTTGTCTTCTAATACCGCATTTAAATCAAAATCAGGCAGTTTTTCGAGCGCTGCAAGGAACAAGAATGGCTTAATCAGTGAACCTATTTGACGCCTAGACAATAGGGCTCGGTTAAATTGTGAGTGAGCAGATTGTGAACCTGTAAGGGCCAAAAGTGCACCAGTCTTGGCATCACTGATGACCAAAGCGGCTTCCATGTTAGCATTTAACCATTGTCTGGTCCGGCGTGCTGTTTGACTGCTAACGTATTGAACATAAGGGTCAAGGTTAGTGAAGATTTTCAAACCATCTTGTTTTAACTGCTCATCAGAAAATTGGTCTTTAAGTTGCCGTTTGACGACGCCCATGTAGTCATCATAATCTGTTTTTAAACGGCGGTGTTGTGACAGGCCAAGCGGTTGTTCCTTGGCTTTTGCCCAGCTGGCTTGGGTGATGATGCCGGTTTCATGCCAAACCTTCAAGACCACATTTCTGCGTTTGAGGGCTCGAGATGGGTTTCTGATGGGGTTGTACCAAGAAGGTCCTTTGATGATGCCAACCAAAACAGCTTGTTCGTGAATGGCAAGCCGCTCAACGGGTTTAGCAAAATAAAAGCTGGCCGCTTCTACGACACCGTGAATGGCCACTTTACCATCTTGGCCAAAATATATTTCATTGAGGTACATTTGCAAAATGTCTTTTTTGCTTAACTTGGTTTCTATTAATGTGGCGGCCAATGCTTCATGTAATTTACGTAACCAACTTTGCTGGTCATATTCCAGTTTGTTTTTTACCAATTGTTGGGTGATGGTGCTGCCACCTTGGACAATTTTTCCAGCCATGATATTTTTAACCATGGCACGAGAAATACCCCACCAGTCAACACCATTGTGGTGTTTAAATTCCCTGTCTTCAACGGCCTGAATGCCTTGTACCAAGGTGGAAGGCATGTGTTCTAAAGACATTGGATGCCGATTTTCAAAAGCACTGGAAAAAAAGTGCCCCATGACTTTGGGTTCCAATCTGATGATTTGATGAGAAATCTGGTTGATGGCTTTATTGTTGATGGTCAATTTGATGCGCTGTGGTTTTTGTGTGCCATCTGGAAAGTTAAATCCCTTGCTATAAATGTCAAAGCTGTTGTTGTAAGCTTGATATTGACCTAATTGTGGTGTGCCACTGACTTCTTGATAGCCCAGGGTTTCTAACTCGAAAGTTAAGGCCTTGGGCGTGATCTGTTGTCCCTTATACAGTTCCAATGGTCGCGCATAAACCACAGAAGGTACGTCCCAAGTTTCATGGATGATGCTGTTGGTGACATGCTGAATATAAAAATACCAGGGCACAAACAAGCCCAGCCCAAGACCCAAACAAAATAACATCGGCTTATAGAGCAAGGGCAACAACTTTCGATTTGATTTTTTCTTTTTCTTAGGCAATGATGTGCAGTGGTTCACATTTCAAAACATGGCATATTAACACGGTATTTATCTTATGCCTGTTAAACTGTACGCAATTTTTTACGAGGTAACAATTATGATTAAGCAGGGCTTATTATTGACAGGGGCATTGATGGTAACAGCTGTATCTGCAGATACGACTTTGGTCTATAACAATGGAAAAGGTATTGAATCATCAGTCATGCACTTGAGTGATGGAGTGATGAAAGTCATCAGCAATGAAGGTGGTCAACAATCAGAAGTGATTTACCATGCTGGCCAAGGCAGTTTTACTGTGGTGATGCACGATGAAAAAAAATACATGACTTTTGGGCCGAAAGAAATTGAGCAGTTGAGTGACATTTCAGCCATGGTTGATAAAATGTTAGATAAGCAGTTGGCAAACATGCCAGAATCTCAACGCGCACAGGCCCGTGTAATGATGGAAGGGATGATTAAAAATCAAATGCCCAAACAAGCACCTGTTCCTGAATACAACAAAACATCTGAGTCACGAACAATCAACGGCTACAGTTGTGATGTGGTAGAAAAGACATCAAAAGGCAAAAGTACAGATGATTTCTGTGTTTCAGACTATGGCGACTTAGGGGTTTCATCAGAAGAATATGCTGCTATCAAGGCGATGATGAAAGTGGCAGAAAAAATGGCGTCGCAATTTGGTGTTGATACCAGCATGAACTTCGAGCAAATCGGCGAAGTACTGCCTGTTCAATATGATATGAATGGTGTTAAAGCCAGCCTGGTTAATGTGTCACATGATGATTTGGGCAAGCAAATGTTTCAAGTGCCCGCAGGATATGAGAAGCAAAGCATCCCAAGCATGGGAATGTAAGTTTTCACCATAAATTATTAAACTCAGCTGATAAGCCTGCACCCAGAGTGTGGGCTTTTTTGGTAGAATGCGCTGATGAAAAATAACGTGCTCACGATTTATTATAACAGCCCAGCAGTGACAGCAGCACAAGGCGTGTGTTTGTTGGCAGGTGAATACCATGTGGCTGATAAAACATTAACCCCTGCATTGTTGGTAAAATTGTTGCCTCAGTTACCTGAAGATGCAGCTTTCATCGTGACTGACGCACAAGTTGTTCATCCTCCGTTTTGGCAAAAGCGCATAGGCCAAGCGGCAGATTTGCCTGAACATGTGACCGTTTGTTCGGCATTGAGTACCGAATATTTTGAGTTGTCACCTTTAACTGCCGAACAAAAGTTTAAAGGTGGGGTGCAGGCATTAGATCAATTATTATACCTGAGGTTAACACCCAGTTATTTTCCAACCAGTGAGCTTAACACGGCTTGTTTTTGGGTTCGAGACAAGCACGCATTGAGTCAAATATTTGCTGAAACGACTGGCCGTCATGCATTGAATAACTGTTTGGTGCAGGCTGAAGCCGTTGAATTGTGTTTGCAAGAAGCCCGAGATTATGGTGATCAACGTCCTTTGCCGTCTCATCCCTTGGCTTTGTTTCATGTTGAAGTTGATTGTGAATCAAGTTTCGAAGCGTCAGAGGCTTATCCGCTATTAGATGACAAGCCGGTTGTTTTGCACATTAATATGGACTGGGGTGGCGGCGTTCATAAATGGATCAATGACTATATAGACTGCTATCCAGCCTACCATCACTTTGTATTGAGCAGCTGTGGTGAGCTTTACCGTCAGCAACATGGAGAACAGTATCAACTGTTGTGGCAAGGCACCAATGGCACAGAGGTGGCACGTTTTCAAATGAATCGTCCCATACGTGCCACCAAAGTTTCTGACGCTGAGTATCAAAACATCTTGGATCAGTTGATAAAACGTTGGCAAGTCAATGGTTTGGTGGTTTCTACGCTGATTGGTCATGCCATGGATTGTTTGGATACTGGTTTGCCCACATTGCGGGTTTTGCATGATTATTTTCCGCACTGGCCTTTGCTGAATGCACAGCTTGACGCTAATGAAATTGATGAAAAGATGTGCTTTCAAGCTTTGAAGCAAACAGAGAGGGAGCCGTTTGGTCTAATTTCTGAGTTGGAGTGGAAAGCTTGGCAGCAAGCAGAAAACAGGTTAATTAAACAAGATCATGTGGTTTTGGCAGCCCCCAGTAAATCGGTAAAAGAAAACATTTTAAAACTGAATGAATCTGACGGTTTTGAAAAAACGATCATATTGCCCCATGGAATTAAAACAATAAAACCCATTGAGTACGCAGTTGAAGCGGAGCCATTTACAGTCTTGGTTCTGGGGCGCATCAACCCACCCAAAGGACAAGGCTTGTTAGATGCCTGCTTGCTTCATTTCGAAGGCCGTGACGACATCAAGTTTGTTTTTATAGGTGCCGGAAACGAAGGAAAAAAATATTTGCCTAACCCCATGGTTTCAGTGGTCATGGATTATGAAGCAAACGAATTACCAAAGCTGTTACAAAAAGCCAGTCCTCAATTGGCACTTATTACTTCATTGGCTTCAGAAACATTCAACTACACGTTGAGCGAACTGCAGTCAGCAGCAGTTCCTGTTTTATCGACAATGAATGGCTCCTTAAAAGCACGCATTACAGAGGGTGAAACAGGATTTTTAAGTGATGATTCATCTCCTGCTTTTGTGGCTAAAATTGATGAGTTAATGAAAGACAGAAGTAAGTTACAGCATGTGCACAAGCAGTTGAAATCGTTGAAACCTTTAAATTTAAATTCAGCCATGCAAGCCTATAACACAGTGTTTAAAGTTAAGGTCAGTCAGCGTGATTCCATACCAAGGGCTCTTAATCAACCTCACATCTGGTCTCAGCGTTTGCAAGCAAAAGTGCAACAAACCAAAGTGATGGAAGCTCAGCTTTTGTCTTTGGAGCAGGATGTCGCTGATAAAGTCGCTTGGGCTTCATCATTGAGTGAGCAAATAAAGCATTTAGAGCACAACATACAGTTGAGCAGAGCAGAAGAAAAGTATTTGAAATCAGAAATTGAAGCACATAAGCTTGATATAAAGGTGAAAGAAAATCAAAACAAGGAATTGCTCAAGCAAAACACTGGCATATCTGAACAGTTGTCAAAATCTCAGGTTGCTGTAGACAAATTAAACCAAGAGTTAAGTGCTGTCTACCAAAGTCGATCTTGGCAAGTAACTCGTCCCATGAGGCGTTTTACGACATGGGCTAGACACAAGCGCAATGCGATTAAGTTCAGAGGTAAACAAATTAAATCGTGGCCCAAGCGAGGCATCAACAGTTTCAAAACAAGGGGATTGTCTGCCACCATTAAAATCATCATTGGAAAATTTAAAAAAACCAAAAAGCCTTCGCTCTCAGTGAAAGCCAAGCAGCCAAGTAAAGTTTACAAACCATTCAAGTTAAAATTGCCAGAGGCACCTCAAGTCAGTGTGATTGTACCGGTGTACAACCATTTTGAGCACACATACCATTGTTTAAAATCATTACAACAATTGGCAGACAAAACCACTTTTGAAGTGATTGTTGTAGATGATTGCTCTACTGATGAAACTGAAAAGTTAATCAAAAAAATATCAGGCATTCGTTACCAAAGACAATCAGAAAATGGTGGATTCATAGAGTCATGTAATACCGGTGCCAAAATGGCCAAGGGTGAGTTCTTGTTGTTTTTGAACAATGACACAGAAGTGCATACCAATGGGGTTGACGCATTGGTTCAGACGTTTGTTGACAAACCAGATGCTGGATTGGTGGGCAGTCAATTAATCTATCCAGATGGTCGATTACAAGAGTCCGGGGGCATTGTGTTTTCAGATGCTTCTGGGTGGAATTATGGCCGTTTGGATGATGTGAATAAACCTTGCTATCAACATTTGCGTGAAGTCAGCTATTGCAGTGGTGCCAGTATTTTAATCAGAGCGGCTTTGTTTGAACAGTTAGGTTGCTTCGATGAACGTTACAAGCCGGCCTATTATGAAGACACAGACTTGGCTTTTGCGGTCCGTGATGCTGGGCTGAAAGTGTATGTTCAGCCTGCCAGTCGTGTGACCCATTTTGAAGGTATATCTTCAGGTACTGACCTCACCTCGGGCATGAAAAAATACCAAGTGATCAACCAAGATAAGTTTTTGGATAAGTGGCAAGATGCTTTACAAAAACAACCAGCCTCTGGTTCTGATATCGAATTGGCACGTTTTCAAAACCAACCCAAAAGGGTGTTGATTTTTGATGCCTGTACGCCGACGCCAGATCAGGACTCGGGGTCATTGCGCATGTTGAATTTAATGAAAATTTTTCAACAATTGGGCTATCAGGTCAGTTTCATTCCAGAAAATATGGCGCATTTTGAAAATTATACCGCGTCGTTACAACACATCGGAATTGAGTGTATTTATGGTCCCACTTTTTCTAACCCTGTTGATTATTTGTCACAAATGGGTCGGTATTTTGATGTTGTATTATTGAGTCGTTATTATGTTGCAGCACCGGTTATGGGTATGATTCGTGACTACTGTCCTAATGCACAATTGTTGTTTGATACGGTAGATTTACACTATCTGCGTGAGCAACGAATGGCTGAAGTATCAGGTGATAAAAAGCAATTGGCTGCGGCAGCAGACACCAAAGAAAAAGAACTTGCTGTAGCAAAACGGTGCGACAGCACTTTGGTGGTGAGTCCATACGAGCAAACCGTCTTGGCAGAGGAAGTACCTGCCTTAGATGTCCAAATACTGTCAAACATTCATGAGGTTTATGGTTGTCTAAAACCCTTTGGTGCGCGAAAAGATTTGGTGTTTATTGGTGGCTATCAACACACACCCAATGTGGATGGCATTTTGTGGTTTATCGATGCGATATGGCCAAACATTAAAGCGGCAATTCCCGAAATTCAATTACACATAGTGGGTTCAAAAGCGCCGCAAGAGGTTGAGGACTTGGGAAAAATGCCTGGCGTGGTTTTTCATGGTTTTGTTGAAGACATTGAGCCTGTGATGTCAGATTACCGCATTGCGGTGGCCCCGTTACGCTTTGGTGCAGGCGTTAAAGGCAAGGTTAATATGTCCATGAGTTACGGTCAACCTGTGGTAGGCACTGCGGTCGCTGTAGAAGGTATGTACACCCGCCATGGTGTGGATGTCATGATGTCAGATGATGCCCAAATTTTTGCTGAACATGTGATCAAGCTGTATCAAGATGAAGCCCTGTGGAATCAAGTTTCAAAAGGTGGTTTGGCGAATGTTGAACAATGGTTTTCATTCAATGCAGCCAAAGAGCAAATCCAAAATATCATTAAATAATCTGTGAGAGGATTGGCATTTGATTAAAAAGTCAATTGCTTAGGGTGTTTTTATTAGCTACAATCTAAAGTATTGAATGTCTTATTTGCGGCTGTTTAGCTGCTCTTTTTGTGGCGAACACGTATGGTTTATTTAGAAAACAGAAGGGTTTTGTTTTGTTTGATGTCTTTGGTTTTGACCATCGGCAGTTATTTGGTGTTGGGTGAATTCCTCATCACCCCTTTGTTGGCAACATTGATACTATCTGCCTCTTTACTGTTGGATCTAGAAGCCGTTAAGACCCATGTAGACGAAGATCACAGAGAGGCGGCAGAATGGGGTTTGCCCTTACTGGCAGGTATATTTTGGTCATTGGCCCCTTGGGTTGCGTTGACTTTGCACGCCCCATTGGCTGTTGCCATCGCTTTGTTGTGGCTTTTGGCTGTATTAATCTATACTGAATTACCATTGGATAAAACCGCTTATGTGGTGGCAGCACCAGTGGTCAGCGTATTCTTTTTGCTGATAGTTAAATCGGCCAATATGTTGAAAACAGCGAATCCAGTGTTTTTGGCATTCGTTTTGTTGGCCATCAGTGCATTCTTGCTTGTATCAGTCAAAATTTGGATTGCGGCTTATAACGAAAAACAAAAACAAAAAAATAAAACGCCGTTGCCTGCCAGCCTGTCAAATCAAATCAAGAAAAATGAAGAAGCCCAATCTGAAAATCGAGAACTGCATGAGCAGGTTAAAAAATTACAAGTAGATTTATCAGCGGCAGAAATGGCAAAAATGGAGTTTTTGGCAACCATGAGCCATGAAATTCGAACGCCATTGAACGGCATAGTTCCTTTGTTAGACATTGTCATGGACACTGAGTTGAATGAGTTTCAACAAGATTACTTAACCACTGCACATACATCAGCGACACAAATGCAGAAGTTGATTGATGACCTGTTAGACTATTCTAAGGTTGAGGCTGGGAAATTAACTGTAGAGATTACAGGGATTAAAATCAAAAAAGTTGTTGAAGAAGTCAGTGCCAATTTGGGGCCAGTTGCAGCTAACAAAGGATTAGAGCTTAAAATCAACTATGATGACAACATCAGTCCATTGTTGCGAGGTGATCCGATCCGGGTAAGGCAAGTCATTACCAACTTGGTGTCTAACGCAATTAAGTTTTCTGATGAAGGTGTGGTAACCATCTCAGCTAAGAAAACCCGTAATTTCACAACAAAAGAATTGATTCGTTTTACCGTTGAAGACCAAGGGATGGGCATCCCAAGAGATCAGATCAGCAAATTGTTCACTGCCTTTAATCAGGCCGATAACTCGTCAACCAGAAAATTTGGTGGTACGGGTCTGGGTTTGGCAATCAGCCATAAAATTGTCAAATTGTTAAAAGGCGAAATGGGTGTCGAATCAGAAGTGGGTCAAGGCAGTAAATTTTGGTTTGAAATGGAGTTTTCAAAATCTCAAGGAGATGCGCTGAATCCAGGAACTGACATCAGTTATCATCAGGGTGTTATTCTCAATACCAATCCTATTTTATGCCGTCGGGTTCAAGCAGAACTGGATAAAAATCAAATCAAATCTCAGACGTCATTAAATATCAATCATGCACTGTCCCGCATCAAAGCAGCGGGCGAGTTACAAGATCAGAAACAAATGATGTTGTTTATAGATTTTGACACCAATGC
Source organism: Marinicella rhabdoformis (assembly GCF_009671245.1). Classification (NCBI taxonomy): domain Bacteria; kingdom Pseudomonadati; phylum Pseudomonadota; class Gammaproteobacteria; order Lysobacterales; family Marinicellaceae; genus Marinicella; species Marinicella rhabdoformis. Next base: position 134,080 of record NZ_VTFS01000005.1, on the reverse strand, counting down.
CAAGGCTTTCCGTCAGTTGATGCAGTTAATTGAAAAAGGTGAGCACAAAGATTTGTGGATTTGCTTGTTGTCTGAAGCAGAGCATATTGCAGGCATTAAACGCCACAAAAACATCCAATTGTTAGACATTGATTTTGATGTGGAAGACGTTATTGAGCGTTTCGAACAAAGGATTTCTCCTGATGCTAACAGCGATGATGCTGAGCCGAGTGAACCTGTTCTTGAGTTTGATGCTGTAGAAAAAGAAGAAATCAAAATCAAATCACCTCCCAGACCTCAAAATTTAGAAAATATTTCTGATCGTGTGTTGTTGGTAGAAGACAACGAAGTTAACTTGAAAGTGGCACAGAAGCTGATTGATTATATTGGCTATCCATTTGATATAGCTGAAAATGGCATGGTGGCGTTAGATAAATCAAAGAAAATACGTTACAGAATGATTTTGATGGATTGCCAGATGCCCGTAATGGATGGGTACTTTTGTACCAAGCGTATCAGAAAGCATGAAGAAAATAACCAGCTGAATCATACCCCCATCATCGCTATGACGGCCAATGCCATGTTAGGTGACAAAGAAAAATGTTTGGAAGCGGGTATGGATGATTACATGTCTAAGCCTTTGAATAGGTACATACTTGAAAAAACCTTAAAGAAATGGGATCCATTGGTACATAAAGTAAAAGCCAGTCAAGGGACAGGTGCCGAAGACTTTAAAATTGAAGACCAGAGTGAAGAAGAAAAGCAAGCGGTAGTCATCAATGAGAAGTGGTTAGACATGGATGTGCTCAACGAGTTGGAAGAATTTATGGGAGATGAAACCAAATCTTTATTGAATATGTTTCTCAAAGAGACGCCAGACATACTGAAGCAAATGTCACAGCATGTTAAAGACAAAAAATACAATGAAATTCAACAGTTGGCTCACACCTTAAAGTCTACAAGTGCGAACATCGGTGCCAAAGGGTTGAATCATTTCAGTAAGCAAATTGAAACGGCAGCAATGAAAGAAGAAGGTTTGTTGGTTGCTCAAGTTCAAATGAAACTGGTTAAAGCTTATCAATTAACTGTTCAAGAGCTAAAAAAATACGCAAATATGTGATACTGGGCATGTGATTTGTTGCGAGTCATTTGCATTTATAGTACATTGTTCTGCCTTTTTAAACCCACATAAAAAAATGATAAAAAACATAATCCCAATGCTGTTGGCATTGGGTTTCAGTGTACACGCTGAAGAAGAGGCAAAAGAACAGGTAGAAAACTTGTCGCCTTTACAAGTTACCTCAGGCAAAACGGCGACAGCAAGTAATGATACCGCATCAGCAGTAACTGTTGTCACTCGTGATGAAATCAGTCAAAAACCGAATACATTGCTGCCAGACCTATTGCGTGAGGAAACAGGTGTATATATTCAGCAAACCACACCGGGTCAAGGGATTCCAATTATTCGAGGGTTGAAAGGGTCTCAGAATGTCCATTTGATTGATGGCATGCGATTGAATACTGCTTTTTTCCGTAACTCACCTAACCAATACATGGCCTTGGTCGACTCATTCATGACCGAACAAATTGAAGTGGTCAGAGGGCCTGCTTCCGTTTTGTATGGTGGTGATGCTTTGGGTGGTGTGGTTAATGTGATCACTCACACACCGGATTTTGTTGGTGAGGCATTTCAAATAACGGGTCAAGCTTTTACATCTTTTGACAGTGCCGATGAAAAATGGTTAAGCCACATTGATATGGACATGGGAAATGAAAAAGTGGCCACCACTTTTGGATTGTCTTATCAGGATATCGGTCAACGCACCACAGGTGCAGGTGAGACTTTACCATTCACCGCCTACAGTGCTCGTGCATTAAACAACAAGTGGGTGTTCAACACATCTGATGATACGCGTTGGATATTTGATGTTCAGTATTTACATCAGCCAGGAACACCTCGTGTTGATGATTTGGTTGTTGGATTCGGTCAAACAGAACCTGATTCTTCGGTATTTTTATTCAAACCAAATGAACGTTTATTTTCACATTTGGCCTACAGTAACCAAGTGGCTACCAACTGGTATGATGAAACCAATGTGCATTTGGCTTATCAAAAAATTCGAGACAACAGGTATAAACAAGCATTTGGTTCTGACAACATAGACACAGAACAAAACAGCAGTGAATTGTTAACTTTCCAACTTGATTTCAATAAAGTGTTCGAAAACCAATCTCTGTTGGTTTATGGTTTTGACAGTTATTTGGACACCATTCGCAGCGCCAAACAACGCACCACTGCTGATGGTCAGATTTTGATCCGAGAGTCTCGTTTCCCGGATGAGTCATCAATGCGACACATGGGTATTTTTGCAGACTATCACATGTACGCGGGTGACCATGAGATTACTATCGGTACACGTTATTCTGACTATGCCATTGACCTCAACAGTCCACAGATTTCTGACGATCGATTGGATTTAACTGATTTAACTTGGCATGCTTCATGGTTATTTAAGCTGAATGAAGCAGACCGTTTGTTTGCTAATATTGGCCGTGGTTTCAGACCACCTAATATTTTCGATTTAGGGCAAGTAGGAGAAAGGCCAAGTAATCGATTTAATGTGATTAACCCAAACTTAGACCCTGAAACGGTTTTGACTTTAGACTTGGGCTGGAAACATGCAGGTAATGGTTGGCAAGCTGAAGTCGTTGCTTTTGTTTCTGATTATCAAGACGTGATTTCTTCAGTTGAAACCGGTGAACAAAATGCTGAAGGTTTTGATATTGTGCAATCACAAAATATCGATGAAGTTCGTATTTATGGTTTAGAAACTGAAGTGAATTATTACTTCGAAAATGGTGGTCAATTGTATGGCACGATGACCTACACACACGGTGAAGAAGAAACGCCCGATGAAATGGGCGGTGTTGAGACGGGACCTGCTGACAGGATTCCACCGGCTTTTGGTGTTTTGGGTTACCAACAAAACTTTGCTACATCATGGCACCTGAAATCACAAGTAAGGTATGCCAGTAGCCAAGACCGATTAAGTAGTAGAGATTTAAGTGATGCGCGCATCAATCCCTTGGGCACAGGGGGCTTTGTGGTATATGATACGCACTTCACTTGGTACAGTAATCGTGAATACAAGGTCCGCATGGGCATTGAAAACATATTTGATAAAAAATACCGGGAACATGCTTCAGGTTTGGATGCACCAGGCCGCAATTACCATGTTTCCTTTCATTACGAATTTTAAAGGGTAAAAACCGTGTTGATATTTGAAAAGTCAAAAATAGGCAGAACAGCCTGGGCACAATCTCCAGCAGCAGTTGAAGTGGAACATTTGATTCCAGAGCAGTTCCAAAGAGGCAGTCGACTGGGCATGCCACAAGCCAGTGAGTTGGATGTGGTGCGTCATTACACACAATTGAGTCAAAAGAACTTTTCTATTGATACCAACTTTTATCCGCTCGGTTCATGCACCATGAAATACAACCCACGTGCTTGTAACTCATTGGCGATGCGTGAAGAGTTTTTGTCTCGTCACCCATTGGCACATGTCAGCTTGTCACAGGGTTATTTGGCCTGTATGCACCACTTGCAACAAATCTTGCAAGCTGTGACTAACATGAAAGGCGTTTCATTGACACCAATGGCAGGCGCCCAAGGTGAGTTTTCTGGTGTGGCGATGATCAAAGCCTACCATGACGACCGTGAAGACTTCGATCGCAAAGAAATCATTGTGCCAGATGCGGCACACGGTACCAATCCAGCAACAGCCATCATGTGTGGCTACAAAGTCAAAGAAATCAAAACGGACAAAGACGGCAACGTTGACATGGATGCTTTGAAAGCGGCTTTGGGCCCACAGACAGCGGGCATCATGTTAACCAACCCATCTACACTGGGTGTGTTTGAAACCAACATCAAAGAAATTGCTGACCTGACCCACAAAGCCGGTGGTTTGTTGTATTACGATGGCGCCAACTTGAATGCCATTTTGGGTAAAACCAACCCAGGCATCATGGGTTTTGATGTGATTCACATGAACTTACACAAAACATTTTCTACGCCTCATGGCGGTGGTGGACCGGGTTCTGGTGCGATTGGCGTGAGTGAACGTTTGCTGCCTTATATGCCTGTACCTTTTGTCGGTAAAAATGACAAAGGCTATCATTTCATCACTGAAAAAGAAGCACCAAAGACGATTGGTCAATTATCAGCTTTCTCAGGTAATGCGGGTGTCAACTTGCGTGCCTATGTCTATGCCTTGTTATTAGGACGTCAAGGCATGGAACGCGTGTCTGAATTTGCCACATTGAATGCCAATTATTTGATGAAACGCTTGGAAGCTGAAGGTTTTGACTTGGCATTTAAAAATCGCCGTGCCAGCCATGAATTCATTGTGACTTTGAAAAAACAAGCCAAAGAATTGGGCTTGTTGGCCACCGACTTGGCCAAAGCCTTGTTGGACAAAGGCATGCATGCACCAACGGTATATTTTCCATTGTTAGTGGCTGAGTGTCTTTTGATAGAGCCAACTGAAACAGAATCTAAGCAATCGATTGATGATTATGTACAAGCCATGGCAGAAGTCCTGGCCCAAGCCAAAGAAGACATCGAGCCTTTGAAGCAAGCACCCTTCACTGCGCCAGTACGTCGATTGGATGAAGTGAAAGCGGTCAAAGAGCCCAACATCACTTGGGACATGAAGGTTCAATAATACATGCCAGCTTCAGGTTTCAGAGGTCTCAAGCAGCTGATTAAAGCCGGCCAATGGTCGGTGCAAGGCCTGAAAGCGGCTTATCAGAATGAAGCCTCGTTTCGCTTAGAAGTTTATTTATTCGTCATCTTGATTCCGCTGGCCATTTGGTTGGCGGAATCAAGTACCCAATTGTTGTTGTTGCTCGGATCGGCTTGGTTGGTGCTGCTGGTCGAAATCCTCAACTCCGCGCTAGAAGCTGTGGTTGATTTGGTCTGTGGTGAAGAAAAACACAAACTGGCAGGACGCGCCAAAGACATGGGTTCAGCTGCGGTTTTCTTGGCATCACTGTTAACTTTGGCTACTTGGGCTGTTGTGATTTATCAAGTTTTTAGTTGATGTTTTTATAATTAACACTCAGTTAACATCACAAACCTATCATAAAAAAATGTATTTTTCCTCAATATTATAGGGACCTTTCTCAATGAAAAATTCTTTTAGAGCACGCCACAATGTTGGTTTTGTTGCGCTGTTAAAAACGTGTTTATTGTTCATGTGTTGCGCTGCCTATTCAGGCACATTTAACCAATGGCAAACAAGCCATACAAAGCATAAAACAGGGACGGACATATTAACATCTGATAACCACTATATTTACCACAGCTTAAATGAAGGTATACACCAAGTGGTTTCACTGAATCTGGACACCAAAGAAGAAAAAATCCTGTTTACAAGTGCTGAGGAAGTCAATTCAATGTCTTCAATTTTTTATGAGCTTGCCAGTGGTCAAGTTTTGATGGAGATCAGGTATGTGGGTGATAACTCGGGCATTCAACTTTTGCAATCTGATGGAGAGCAGTCCTTTGAAGCATTAACTGACAGACAAATCAGGTTGATAAACAGGCCATTGGTTAATGGTCATTATTTCTACTACGATAACAATAAGCTGATGTGGACCGATGGATTGAACACGCAAAGTCAGGTGCTTGAAGCCAATGAAGTGGCAGCGCCATTATGTGCATTTGATATGGAACATGTGGTCTTTGCTAAAGGCCTTGATGTTTATAGTGATATATATCAGCACGAACAAGGAAACGTTTTACATATTCTACCGGGCTATTCAGTGGATGGCAATCGAATTCATGCCAATGTAGCGTCGTCTTGTTTGGTTAAAGTCAAAGGCAGTGATGAACAATACCGCATCGCGCATATACATAAAAATGGTGATGCAGAATTGACCAATCGAAATGACAATAAATATGAAGTATTTAATGGAAATTTCGTGGCAATTGCAGCGCCGACTGCTGCATTGTTGTCACCCTTTATTCAACTGCTTGATGGCCAAACGCTCAATGTAATCAGAGGGATTTCATACAACAGCAATGAATTGGTAGATATATTTTTAGCAGCAGATCGAATCATTTATTCACAAAAGGAAAGTCAAGGAAGTCAAACTCAAATATCTCGGCTTGACAGTGAGTTCAATTTGATAGGTACCAGTTTTGTTGTTGACGGTTATTTAGCCAGCACGCGAATAGAAGATTTTTTTCTGAGAAATGGAAAAGTTATTACCGCTGAAAACCTTGATGAAAACAAAGGCATCATATTTGAGGGTAGTAACATCACTTATAACCCACGTTCAGATTACTTCCTTGCCGATACGTCGGGTGATTCGGGTTTTGCTTACCCTGATTCCACAGCAGTTTATGTGTATGAAGACAAGCCTGCCATAGGTCCAATGTTGAGCGGTGCTTGGTTAGACCCCAGTATGCCAAACCAAGGTGCTTCTATCAATCCTGGTGTACGGCAAGATGGCAGTCATTATGTGTTCTTGACTTTCTATTTATTCAGAGAAGGTCAGCCTTTGTGGTTGGCAGGTATTGCGGATTATAAGTTAGGGAAAAATGAAATGACGATTTTACTTTCTGAGTATCAAGGAGCCAATTATTTGGACTTTGAAAACACACCTGAGCGAACCACATTTGGAGAAATAACACTGAACGTCAGTTCATGTAACACCATAGATGCAAGGGTTGAATATGATGGTGCGGCGGTAGATTTAGACTGGACGCGATTGGATGATGCGTCATTTTCTTCGAGGTGTAACTGATGAAAAAGCACAGTACCATGTTGCTGTTGTTAACCTTGATAAGTTTAAGTTACTCAGCACTGATTGAGGCCAAATCATTGAACCTCATGCTGGCTGAGTCAGATACTTTGAAGTTAGGTGATAAAGTACCTGTTTTGGTGGGTAATGAGCTGGTTTTCGAACGCATTGAAGGAGACACCAGCAGTGTGTGGGTTTTTAATCGACTAACAGGTAGCATGAGGTCGCTCAATATTCAGTCCCCAATTGAAATAAGAGAGATCAAAGGCCAAGCGGTGATTGTTTCACACCTCAATGAGTTCAATGCCAATGTTTCTGTTTATACAGGAACAAGTAATGACGCAGAAATATTGTTTACCGCAAGAAAAAGTTGGTTCGCGCCAACTTATGGGATTTATATATATCAAAGCCGTGATGCTTTATATGTACATCATGATGATCATAGTCGAAGGGCTACAGTAGGCCGTTATGACGGAGATCAGTTGATCAGATATATAAATCGAGGCCTTCATCCATACGGCCCACTTGGTCCTGATCAATATCATACGACTTGTGAAATTGGTGATGATTATTACAGTCAAACTTTTAGATGGCATCAATTTGGCACATCGCCAGGTAATGGCCACTACTATTCCCTATTGTTGAAGAATCAAGATGAAGTAATACCGTTAAGGCGGGAATTAATATTTGATATGAAACTAGAAGTTGTCAATGGCAGTTGCTTTATCAGCGGTTATGATTCGAGGGTTGATGAAACATTTCTACTATATGTTTATCGACCTGATGAAGGCATGATGGAAGTAGATAGGTCAAACACAGCAGCAAAACTGTCTCGTTTTCACTATAAGGATGGCTTTGTATATGCTGTAAGTAAAGGCGCCAATGCAGGTGTTTATAAACTCCACCCAGATACCTTAGAGGTGATTAAATTTCAACCGATAGAATACCCGGCGGAACTGAATAATTATCCGACATTGATAGTGGCTGGAGAACGGTTGATTAGCAGTTTACAAGAAACTGAAGTGTTTGATTTAGACTTAAATAAAGTGAGTTTAAGCACAGCATTACCCTTGATTAATGTCTCAGATGAGGTGGCTTTTGAATACTGGTCTGATGCAACTGTGGTTGCCAACAAAAACAATAAAGATGAGTGGGTATCAAACAGTGAACCAAAATTTTCACTCATCACTTCAGATCAAAAGATATTCCAGTTTAGCAGCAGCCCTAATTTTAAAATGAACGACATCAGAGTAGATTCCTATAACGAAAAAATTCTGGTAACTGGCATTGATCACCAAAGCAAGAAATTTGGTTATTATGTGCTTGAAGATCAACCACAAATCAATGCGGCGATTAATGGTGCTTGGTATGATCCTGATATGGCAAATCAAGGATTGGCATTGAACAAAGGCATCAGACACGACGGTAGTGAATATGTATTTGTAACAGCATACCTTTTTGAGAATGGTAAGCCTTTGTGGTTGGCGGGTACTGGAGAAATAACAGCCAGTGTAGATATAATGACTGTCCATCTTTACCGTTTCAGCGGCTTAAATATGCTTGAATCCGGAAACCAACAAGCAGATCATGAATTTGTCGGTAACATGACCTTGAGTTTAAGTGACTGCAACACTTTGGATATTGAGTGGGTGGATACACAGCAAACCCACGAACTGTCTATGATACGGGCTGATAATGTGATGTATAAAAACTGGTGTCAAAACTAAATGGTTACCCTATCATTTGGCTTTATTTATAAGGGGTTGGTAGTCATCAACTTTCTAAAAATGAATGATGAAACGTTTGTAAGGGAGGACTAATAATGGAATATGTTATCAGAAAAATATTATTAGTGATTGCTATGCTGTTGAATTGTCAAGATGCCTTACAAGCCAAATCTTTGAATCTTATACTGGTAGATTCACCTGAAGTGAAGTTAGGTGAAATTGTGCCTGTGAAGGTGGGAAATCAGTTGATTTTTGAGCGGATTATTGGAAACGATAATACAGTATGGTCATATGGGCTGGAATCAGGTGAATTAACACCTCTTGGGGTTGACTCACCATCAGCCATTATCCCATTCAAAGGGCAGGCTATAATCGTCTCAAATCTCGGTGAGATCAACAGACAAATACAAGTGTTTGTAGGTGCAAATGCTCCTTTAATTCAATTGGGAATTGGACCAATTGGTTATTTCAGAAGCGACGAAGCATTTTATGTCATCAAGGAAAGGGGGTGGGCAAGTGATATCAGTCGCTATGATGGGAATCAAATAGAAAATCATGAACTCAGTGGAAAAGTTAGGTATCTGCCAGAGTCAGATTTTAACGTTTGTGAACTGGGTGATGATTTTTTGATTATGGTAAGTAGTTTTTCTATGCAAGGTGGTGTTGGTCCAGGCTACATGATTAACAGCCTGGGCCAAGCTTACTATCCTTCTTTTACTATTCATCCACACAGCCGAATGGCAAAGTTGGAACCTGTGAATGACAAATGTGTGATCAGTTCTACATCAATTGAAGGCGGTACATGGAATGTAGACAATGATTTTGTACTGTCAGATATATACAGTAAAGGTGAGGGGATGAAAGCGGTCAGTTTAGATGATGTTTTGGCCACAATGACCAACTTTCAATTCCATAAAGGATATGTTTTTGCTTCAAGTCATGGTGTCAATCCAAAGATTTATAAACTTGATCCAAATTCTTTAGAAGTCCTTAAGCAACACTCAGTCGCATATGATTTACCATATAGTGCTTATAATGCACCTCAATTGGTAGCAGTGGGTGATTACATATACAGTGGTTTTATTGAAACAGAAGTGTTTGATTTAGCGCTCAATAAAATAGCGCAACCCCGTCCTATTCCCAACTTCTATGTTGACAGTTTTGTTAAACCTGAGGTGTGGTCAAATATGGCAGTTGTAGCCAATCAAAATCAAGCCAATCAATGGAGGGCTTTTTACCCAAATTTATTCACAATAATAAATGATGATTTATCATTCAGCCAATACAAAGACAATCGTGATTATGACCTTATAAATGTGGGTTTAGATGCCTATCAGGAACACATCATGATTACCGCGGTTGATGTCAATAAAGGCTCATTGGGTTATTACGCCCTTGAAGATAAGCCTCAGATCAACTCCGCTATTAATGGTGCTTGGTTTGACCCTGAGATGGCGAACCAAGGATTGGCATTGAATAAAGGCATCAGGCATGATGGTAGTGAATATGTATTTGTAACAGCATACCTTTTTGAAAATGGCAAGCCATTGTGGTTGGCTGGGACGGCAGAGGTAACCGCCAGCACCGATGAATTGACCGTTGCCCTATTCCGCTTCAATGGCTTGAATATGCTAGAACCCAGTGACCAACAAGCTGAGCATGAATTTGTGGGCAATATGACTTTGAGTCTCAGTGACTGCAACACCATTGATGTTGAATGGGTAGATTCACAGCAAACCCATGAATTGACCATGTTCAGGGCTGATAATGTGATGTACAAAAATTGGTGTCAAGACTGATTGATAAAAGGGCCAGCTGTTACAGTTGACCCTTTTTTAAAGGGGCTCTTTGGCTTTACCAGCTGCCGTCATTTTCCATTGACAACCAAGGTTCAACCAAAGGCAAAGCCTCACCTTTTTGTAGCAGTTCAATTGAAATTCCATCAGGCGATTTAACAAATGCCATGCGGCCATCACGAGGTGGCCTGTTTATGGTGATACCCTGGTCTTTCATGTGTTGGCACAAAGCATAAATGTCATCGACGTGGTAGGCCAAATGACCAAAATTACGTCCTGAATCATAACCAGATTCGTCCCAGTTATAAGTCAACTCGACTTGAGCCTCTTCGTCACCGGGGGCATGTAAAAAGACCAGGGTAAACCGTCCCGCTTCCACATCCCTGCGTGAATGCTCAACCAAGCCCAAAGCATCAATGTAAAATTGAAGTGAGGCGTCTAAATCACTGACGCGCACCATGGTGTGTAAATATTTCATTATTTTTCATCCACTAAATAATTGATTCTATTTTCTTTTCTTGATTCTTTAACCATGTCCCGAACTGCTTTGAGCATTGTGGGGGCGTGGTAAGGGATGCCGTCTTTGATGGTCCAAACTATGCCACCGGTGCTTTCATCGCCAGTGATGGGCTTGATGTTTCTGGGTAACAGGACATTAAAATCAGCCAATGGGTTACCGTTGACGATGACCATATCGGCGGTATAACCTACCCTAATTTGGCCTAATTTATTACCTTGGCCGAGCACTTTGGCAGAATTGACTGTGGCATGTTTGATGACCTCCAGAGGGTGAAAGCCAGCTTCTTGTTGTAATTGCAGTTCACGCAAATAGCCAAAGCCAAACAGTTGGTATATATAACCACCATCCTCTCCTGTGGTGATGGTGCCGCCCAAGTCTGCAAATTGGCGCAAGGCTTTGAACCAAATTTGGTAATTGTTCTTCCAATAAGTTTCGTCTTCAGAAGTCCAGCCCCAAAAGAAAGAGCCGTGAGAGTCAGGATCTGGTTTGAAAAACTGTTCTAAACCAGGGTGTAAATAATCTTGGAACCAAGGTGCAGTGACGGCGCGTTGTAAATCACGAGAAGCCTCATAAATGTCCAAAGTAGGGTTCCATGCCACACCTGCCTCAACCATGGCTTTCAATACGGCTGTTAACTTTTCAGGCTGGGCTTCACGCCACAAGCGACCAGCAAATCGAAAGCGATGCAATTCATTGCTGTAATTCATGTCCCCGGGGAAATGTTGCACACCATGTAAGGCCGCATCTGGCACACCATACCAATGTTCAATGGTGGTGGTACCAGCTTTGATGTTATCCCAAGTAGTCATGTCTTCCACGCCTACATGGTTTGCCACAGGCATATTGTGTTTGTTGGCGATTTTTGATGCTGCGTGAAAGGTTTGTTTGTCCATCATGCCAAACTTAAAACCGTCTATGTCTTTTTTCAAAAGCCCTGACATTTTGTCTTTCAAATCTTTTTCGGTGTGGTTGCCCCAGATACCCGGATAAACAAAAACACGCGGTGCAATGATGTCATGGGCAGCACTTTGTTTCTTGTCTTTGAGGGTTTGTTCTAAGTCACTGCCGAGATCCCTGATTGTTGTGATGCCGCTGGCCAGCCACAAATAGTGCTGGTAAGGCTGGGCCATGTCCATGCCTGACCTTTTGTACATGGTGTGTGCGTGCATGTTGATGAAACCAGGTAAAACGTAGCCACCTTCGGCATCGATTTGATGGGGAATCGCTTTGCGGGAATCGCTGTCTTCTTTGCTTTGACTGAGTTGGTGAATCAATCCTTTTTTGATGTGTATGTCATAAGGGCCTTCTGCCGGGGTACCTACACCAGCCACAATCATGGCATTTGTGATTAATATTTCTTCATGTTTTTGATTGTGCATGTTTTGTGCTGAAAGCGCAGGAGTGAATAGCACAACAAGTAAGAACAAAGGGTGCATCAATTTCATAACAAGACCTCAAAATGAATCATTCTACTTTTCTTAACACTAAATGAACACACTTTTAAGGTTCAGAAAGCGTTCAGGCTGGTTCAGTAAAGTGGAAAGCGTAACAAACAACAGGAGCAACTTATGTACGCTTTCAAAACCTATTTAACAACCGCCGCTTTGGTATTCAGCATTTCATCTGTAGATGCCAGAGAACGTGTAGACCGCGACAGAAGCGGACATGATCGCAAATCAGTAAGCAGTCAACAATCTAAACACCGATCTTCAGCCAAGCATGAGCAGAAACATTTTCGTGGTGGTAGCCATAAGCGGCATAATGGAAACAACAAGCCTTGGCAAAGCCAAAGTCACAATGATTATGGAAGGCCGAACCATCATGTTTCTGAACGCAACAACCACCCTAGGCATGAGGGCAAATACAAGCACCAAAGCAGAAATGATAAACACAGACGTTATGACAACAATCGGTATAATAAACATGGTTACAGAAAAGGTAACAAACACTATAACCGCAATGATTACCGCCACAATCAGTATTATGGTCATGATCGGTATGACAACAGACACCATAAAGGTAAATACAAATACTGGAAAAAACGTTTAAAGAAACAACGCAAGTATTGGAAAAAACACAACCGTTATTACAACAGTTACTACAGCAGTTATACACCCTATTATGATGACAGGTACCGCTATAGACCACTGAGAGGTTTGGGTCACTATTTTATGAGATCAGGTTATGGCTGGGGTCATTGGCATGATGGTTACTGGTGTGATTATGATCATGATGAGTATTTTTACAGAAACTATTACAGCAATTGGCATCATCACGGTGGCTGGAGAATTGGAGACGGGGATTTCGGTATCTGGTTCAGTTTATAATTAACCGTTCATGTGGATAATAAAAGGGCTCATTCTGGGCCCTTTTTTTCGTTTTTCCAATCGGTTAATTGGTGCTTAATAAGCAGCTCTTTGATTTGTTGGTCTTCCATGCCATTGGCCGCGACCATGTCATACAAAGACCTGGCCTCCTGATAAGATTGCAACTGCAACAACGCGACTAATAATGTGTGACTGTAGTATTTATTGTTAGGTTCTTTTTGTTGAATGGGGCGCATGAGGTCAGCGGCTTTTTGCCATAATTTTTTGGCTTCTTTTTGGTAGCCTAGCTGGGCATTGAGGTTGGCCACGAGTAAAGAATCAATGGCAAGATCGTTAATGGTTGAAAAATTGCCTTTGTCTTGTGACACTAAAAACTCGGTTATAGATAAACTTTTTTGGTAATAATCCAGCGCATTACCATGTTCATTTAACTGTTGTAAAACCTCTCCAACCGTACTGTAAGACACCGCCAGCTCCCTTTGGTATTCGAGGTTTTTTGGGGCTTTGGATTGAAGAATTAAACCTTGCTCAACCGCCAGTTCCACGTAAGGCAAGGCATCCTGATATCGCTGGCTCTCTAATAGGAAAAAGCCTAAATGGTTTAACAGAATGCGTAAATTGTTGTGTTTTTTAATGTCTTCTGGATCACCGGCCAATGCTTTTTTAGCATATTCAACTGCACTGATTAAATCACTTGTGCCGGTTTCCAGTGAGCCAAAATCTATTTCATACCAGGCTTTGAGTTGTAAGCCGTGAGAATGTGCATATAGCCACTGGGGATCATTTTCGGAATTAAGCTGGGTTTGACTGAATGTCAATGCGGCATTGATTTCATTCAAGGCCAGCTGGTCTTTTCCGTATTCCAAATAATGCCAGCCCAGTTGTAAATATGCTTCCCATAAAGTGATAGGCTTATCCAGCATCCCTAATTGAGATAAACCTTCAGTGATTCTGATGGTTTCTTTTAAAACGGTTTCAGTGGCCAGTTCTTGTCCTTCGCTGCTTAATACTTGGCTTAATCCTACATTGATTTCGCTGAGTAGGTTTTCTCTTTTAATCTGGGCATGAGGCAAGGATTCGAGTGGTTTTAAATTATCTTTTGCTTTCAAATAGGCCTGCTTGCCTTGTTGAGACAGTTCGAGTTCATCGAATACGCGTCCGGCATTCATATAGGCTTTGGCTGTTTGTAAATGATCAAGTTCAGACATGGCACTGGGGTTTTGAGCTGCCAAATGGTTGACGCTTTTTTCAGTTACTGACTTTAAAACATCAACTCGTCCAATCTTTTTCAATTTGTCGAACAGTTCATCCAGCATGAAGTTCATGAGTTCATCGCTTTGTTGTTTTTCAACCAAGGTGATTTTTTGAAGTTGGCTAATGTCATGGGTGTATTTTGCGGTAAAAAAAACAGCAGAAAAACCGGCCAATAATAGGCCACTGGTGATTAAACGGTGTCTGCTGATTGTTTTTCGAATGAAAGGCCAAAACCCACTGTCAAAACTCAAGGGCAGGCCTTGAAGGTAATTGTTTAAGTCGCTTCTAAAAATACCCAATTCGCCATATCGAAATCGCTTGTCTTTCTGAGTGGCTTGATCGATGATGTTAATGACGTCTGTATCCACACCGTTTTTTGATAACAAGGCTGTCCTTTCTTGTCGGCTTAAAACTCCCACATTGTTAGTTGCATTGCGGCACAGTAATTGTGCCAACAACATACCAGTTGCGTATAGGTCACTGATGGCTTCGGCTTGACCTTTGGCAATCTCTGGTGGACTGTATCCTATGGTACCGAATTGGTTTTGACTGTCTTGGGTGCTGGATTGAGCAATGCCAAAATCTATCAAAACAGGGTGTGGAATGTTATTAATGGCATGAATCAAAACATTGCTGGGTTTGATGTCTAAATGGAACACACCGCGTCGATGGACAAACTCCAAAGCATCACAAAGGTCCAGTATCAATTTGATGATGTCTTTATCATTTAATTCGTGTTTGTTACTGTACTGGTCAATATGTGGGCCGTTGATATAATCTAGAACCAGCCAAGCTTGGCCTTTTTCTGTTAATCCCCCATCAATGATGCCAACCACTCCTGGGTGGTTGAGGTCAGCCAGCAACTGCATTTCTTGAAGGAATTGTTGTTTGAGTTCATTGTGTTGGTAGGATTGCGACATGAATTTAATGACGACGGTTTTTTTATAAACGCCATCTGACCTTTCGGCTAAATAAATGTCGCTTTGCCCACCAAAATCCAGTTGTTTGACGATGTGGTATTTGTCCGAAATTTCAGGGTTCTGTGTTGTGTTTATATCAAATGTTTTTTCATATAAACCGGTAGCTAAATCACTGACTGATTCAACACGCTTTGTGCTTTTAAAGCCTTTATCAGATAAATAACCATCAACCTCAAGATCCTCATCAGACTCAAAGTCCGCATCAATTTGAGCCCATAATTTTTTGATGTCTTCATCATTCATTAGGAGATGACTCCATGGCCACTGCCAGCATGGCTTTGGCTTTCTTCCAATCTCGAAATACTGTACGTTCGCTCAGGTTCATCACTTCTGCAATGACATCAAAGTCCATGTCACCAAAAAATTTGTAAGTAAATACTTGCTCCAAACGTGGAGAAAACGCTTTGAGCTTAATCAGGTGGCGCTCTAAATCTAATAATGAATCAGACTGTTTTAACAGTGGCTGATCAGTTTCAATTTCATGGTCTACATAAGTGACTAAACGGTGTTTCTTCGCTTCGTTTAATAAGATGTGCCGCATGGCCAAGGCGCAATAAGCAAAGAAATGGTTTTGGTCGTTGAAGCTCTTGGCTTTTTGACTTTTAATCCAAGCTTCATTGACCAGTGCAGTGGTATTCAACCCCGTGCCTTTGACCTTAAATCTTTGTGATCGGGCAATGCGCTTTAAATGGTTATAAGTTGCCTCAATATCATGTTGTTGTTCTACTGACAGAGGGTTGTCTTGGTTGTTCAATGCTTGGGTAAGTTGTGCATAATCCATTGTTAAAAAGCCCTGCTATTTTAATTACATAGGGTATCAAAGTTACCTATTTAATTCAATTATTCGAATTTTTTTGTCAGTAAAATGACAGGTCGATTGTTAGTTGGGTTTTTAATAGAGGTGAAGCAGTGAAATTTTTGACTTTAGTGGGCATGGTGTTACTGACAACAACAGTCAAGGCAGGCATCATTACGGTAAACAAGACATCTGATATCAATAACAGTAATGATGGCGGTTGTAATTTACGAGAAGCAGTGGCAGCTGCACACAGCAATCAAGCTGTAGATGATTGTGCTGCAGGTGGCGTCATTGACATCATTATTGTTGATGTAAATCAGTCGATTCAATTAAGCTCAGAGATAGAGATCAAAAGTGGCATGTCGATTCGTGCTCCTTTCAGTGCTGTTGATCCGGTAGAGATCAGAGCGGCGGCAAACCAACGTATTTTTGAAGTGTACCCGGTTCAAGGGTCAGGCCAAATTTTTGAGTTTGTAGATTTAAAATTGGTGGGTGGTAATGCAGGAGCTGGTTCAGGTGGCGCCTTGTACATTCATAACAACCAAACCAACGGCTTGATCAGTGAAATATTCATTAAGCAATGTGTGTTTGAAAATAACACAGGTTTTAATGGTGGTGCGATTGCCATTTCCAATACCAATGTTACCAGCAAAGTGACGGTACGAGACAGCGTTTTTACTGCCAATCAAGCCACAGACAATGGTGGTGCTTTGTATATTGATGAAGCAACGGCGGGTGAAATAATAATGATGAACAATGAGTTTAGCAACAACACTGCTGTAGGCAGTGGCGGTGGTGTATTGGTTGCTGATACCGGAAATACTGAGTTCACCATCAGTGGTAACATATTTAATCACAACATGAGTAATGAAAGTGGTGGAGGCTTGGCTTTGTATGCAACCAGCAACCCCCAAGTGTATTTAATGAACCGGAATGCTTTTGTGGGAAATACAGCTGAGGATAATGGCGGTGCTTTGTATGTGGCTTTGGATGCCCAAGCATGGGTGTATAACAGTGTCATGGCGCAAAACATCGCCAACCGAGGTGGCGCCATAAGTACAGTCAATGCTTGGCTTTATTTGTATCATTCTACTTTGGCACACAACATGGCCAATTTAGGGGCAAATTTATATACCTATTCAGGGACGTTGGGCAGTATAGGTGCAAGTATATTGGCTTACCCTCAAGGTGATGAAAACTGTGCTGGCGCGACCAGCAGCTTAAACACGGCCCGAACCCTTATTGATGACAGTTCTTGTCCATTTAACAATTCATCTGACAGAAGAGAAGCGGCACTGTTGGCAGGATTATCTATTGATGAGAACGGCCTTCCTGCTTTGATGCCAACCAGTGATTCCTCAGCCATTGATGCTGTTCCCTTGAATGCTTGTTTGTATTTTGGTGGCGGGTCACTGGACGAAGACCAACAAAACAACCCCAGACCGATAGATGGCGACGGTGACAATAACGCCTTGTGTGATATTGGGGCCACAGAAGTGCCTGTGGGGCATGACTTGATTTGGTCTGATGGTTTTGGAGGCTGATTAAATTTAGTGGATAAAAAACGCCAAGGATGGCGAATTTGATACAATGTCTGGATGACTGAGTTTACATTGAATGAACAGCTAAAAAAAGACACCCATTCGATCCTCGCTTGCGGTGACTTTCACTTGTTATTACACAGGAATCAATCACTGCCTTGGTTTATAGTGGTTCCAAAAACAAGTGCGGTAGAATGGTTTGAAATGTCACAAGATTTACAGATCAAGTTGGCTGATTTGATTCGTAAGTTGAGTTTGTTTTTACAAACAGAGTTTCAGTGTGACAAAGTCAATACAGCCAGTATTGGTAATGTTGTTTCTCAGCTACATGTTCATGTCATTGGTCGCTCTCACAATGACCCATTGTGGCCTGATGTGGTATGGGGAAATACACTGCCAGAATCGATATATTCTGAACAAGAGTTACAGCAATGGCCGATAAAATTGCGCCATGCGCTGGAGTCACTGTGACTATCATTTGGGCCTCCCTCATTAATTGCTTGGTTGTGAGTTTAGCCGTTTTGATTCACTATGAATGTTTGTTTCATATGTCAAAGTGGGTACCTAAATTGGCCATTAAACCTCGCTTTCGTATTGTGGTGGGTGTATTTGGCGCCTTGATTGCGCACTCTTTAGAAGTCTGGTTGTTTGCCTTTGCTTATTATTTTATGGTTAAAAATGAAACATGGGGTTCGTTAACTGGGAATTTTGATGGCAGTATCTTAGATTGTGTCTATTTTTCATATACGAACTTTACCACTTTGGGTTATGGTGACGTTGTACCCAGTGGAGACATTCGTTTCTTAACGGGTATAGAGTCACTGACTGGTTTGGTTCTGATAACGTGGTCAGCGTCGTTTTTGTTTTTTGAAATGCAAAAATACTGGGACAGTAAAAAATAAGCTGTTGGTATTAAATGGCCATCACAGCCCGATGTAATGCCCTATAAGCTAAAACTAAAAAGCTGGTGTTATCACCAGTCGGCTGTGTAATTAGCCTGCCTTGAAACTGTTTCTGAAATAAATTTACAAATCTTTGTCGTATCAGCAAGTTTCTTTGCTAAAGTGCCAACAAATAACTTTTATCAAGTCATGAAGCAAAAACCTTTTGGATACTATAAACCCGATGCGCCTTGTTTGGAGATGATTCAAAAGTGCCGTCAGTTACCTGCAACTTGGTGGGGTAAGCAAAAAGCACAGTGGTTGCGTAAAAAAATATTGAAGAGTGCCACTTTGCCCATGGATTTGGTTTTGGATGGTTTGGCCTTGCGGTGTTATTTAAATGATAACATTTCTGAGCGTGGTTTTGTTTTTATGCCTTGGCGGTTTGATTCACAAGAGCGTCGGTTTTTATTGACGCATTTACCTCAAAATGGTGTTTTTGTTGATGTCGGGGCCAATGTAGGGATTTACGCTTGTTCGGCAATGGGTGCATTGAAAAAAGGTGGACAGGTTTTGGCCATTGAGCCTAACCCTCCAGTAGCTAAGCGTTTAAATTTTAACCTTAATGCGACCAAGCAACAACAGCAATCCGCCGCTGAATTTAAAGTGATCCAAAAAGGTGTTAGCGATAAAAATGGCACATTTTCACTGTATTTAAACCAAGACAATTTAGGGGCCAGTAGCATAAAAAATACCAGTCCAAATGCGATTGAAATCAGCTGTGAACCCTTACTGAGTCTTGTGTTTAGTCAACAACTGCGGCACATTGATGTGATGAAAATAGACATTGAAGGCGCAGAGGATTTGGCGTTGGTTCCATACCTGGAGCAAGCACCAGATTCATTGTTACCTCAATCGTTAATTTTTGAAGACAACAAGCCTATGTGGCAGCGGGATGTTTTTGGAGCATTGAAATCTCGTGGCTATAAACTGCACCAACAAACTCGCATGAACTACATTTTCACCCTAGGTTAAACTGTTGTGGTTAATTATGGTTTTATTTTTAAGTTCAAGCCTTTGTCATCTGCCGGTTTTAGTGCGCGCAAATACAGCAACTCATAAGTGGCAGGATACAAACCGTCTTCAGTTCTGAATTCTTGGTAGGCGGCCTCTAATTGTTTGATTACTTTGGGAGAAGTTAAGCCTTTGCTGCGATTGTGGTCAGTATTGTGTGCGCCAATCGCTTTTAAGTCACGCATCAAATCGACCACATTGGCATAGGTCAACGTGATGAATTCAGAGTCGGCAATCACATCTTCATAGCCCATGCGCAAAGTCAAATCGGCCAATTCAGCCGCCGGCATAAAGTCATTCACATGGGGTAAATCATCTATCGTCGCCCATGCGGACTTCAGCTCATGCAAAGTGTGTTCGCCCATGCTGGTTAAGTGTAGAAAACCAGTGGGCTTCAATGCCCTTTTGATTTCCGTTAATGCCGTTTGCTGGTCACACCATTGAATCATCATGTTGGAAAATACCAAATCCAAGCTGCTGGCATGAACGTCTAAACAATGGGCATCAGTAACACGCGGCGTCACTTGTGGATGTACAGGCACAGCATTGACCATAGATTCAGCAAAATCGGCCGCTATGATTTGTGATTCTGGGTAAATTTCAAGCAATGCTTTTGTGGCCCAGCCGGTACCGCAGCCCAAATCTAAAATCTGTTTTGGTGCTTTTTTGAGGTCAAACTGTACTCGCTCAATCAAACGAGACATGGCCTCTTTCTGAAGCACGGCATGTTCTTCGTATTGTTTGGCCGCTTTATCAAACGATGATTTGATTTGGTGGTGTTCTAAACTCATAAAAAATCCAAAATGGTTTGGGTAATTTCTTCCGCATGGTGAATAAAAGGTGCATGCGATGCGCCCCTGACCATGTGGTATTCGCCGCCGCAAGCTTTTGCTGCTTGTTCTACCGCTGCGGGTAAAACCAATCGATCTCTGCGACCCGAGAGCCATAATGAGGGCATTTGTAGATTTTTCAATTGTGAAGACAGGTCTGTCTTCTCTAATAAAGACAATCCGTGTGTTAGCGCGGTTACATCAGGTAAAGGCCTTTCAAAAACCTTGGTCTTCAATTCTCGTAATTGTGATCGTTCATCGGGCGAGCCCATAACCTCTAAAGCCAAAAAAGTGTGTATGGTTTTCTTTACATCTTGTTGTAATTCTTTGCCAAACTGTTGTAAAACTTGGACATCGGTACCGTGTGGCCAGTGTTTTTGAGCAGTAAAACTAGGTGTGGCACACATCATGACCAAAGCACGCACTTGTTCGGGATAATGTAAAGCTTGGTTCAGTGCCAACATCCCACCCAATGACCAGCCCAGCCAAATGCCGCTGGGGATTTCTTTTGACACCTCAGCCACTTCTGTCAAATTTGCTGGAAAAGCTTGTTCATGGTTCAGGCCATGCCCTGGTAAATCTATCAAGTTGACTTGGAAGTGCTGAGACAGTTGTACAGACCATTCATCAAATAAATGGGCATTCATGCCCCAGCCGTGTAATACGTTCAAAACAGGCCCTTGGCCTAAGGTAGATACGATTTTCATGGTCTATGGAATGTGGTTAATAGTTACCAATCAAACACTGAACCAGCAGGTCAATGTCCTCTTTCTCCAAAGCAGCTGTTAATGTGAAGCGCAAACGGCATTGGTTTTTAGCAACAGTCGGCGGTCTGATGGCCGAAACAAAAATGCCCCGATCAAGTAAATAAGCCGCCTTCTCCAATGTGGCTTCTTCACTGCCAAGCACAAAGGGTTGGATGGCAGTATCACTTTCTTGAGCGCAGTGTTCCAAATCATATAAGACCACTTGTTCTTTGTAATAATGAATCAGGTCTAAAACTTTTTCACGGCGCCATGATTCACTTTGAATGATTTCTAATGCTTTGAGGTTAGCGGCTATTGTGGCTACAGGCATTGAGGTATTGAATTTATAGGTCCTGGCTTTTTGAATGATGGTATCAATGACTTCATTGGAGCCGACAGCATAAGCGCCACTGCTACCAAATGCTTTGCCAAATGTGCCAGATAACAAGGGTACGTTGTTCTTGTTCAAACCTTGTGCTTCAACTGTACCACGTCCAGAATCACCAAACATGCCGACACCATGGGCATCGTCAACCCACAGCAAAGCATCATGCGTTTGTGCCATCACTGAAAGTGCACGCAAGTCAGGACTGTCACCGTCCATGCTGAAAATGCCATCGCTGGCGAGCAAGGCATTTTTATTGCCTTTCAATGCCAAAGCCTCTTCGGCTTTGTCATAATTTAGGTGCGAATAGCGCTTCAACTGGGCGCGTGCTATCAATGCACCATCAATCAAAGACGCATGGTTTAACTTGTCTTCAACCAGCACATCATCTTTGTTCAATAAGGCCTGTGCGATGCCCAAATTGGCCATGTAGCCTGTGGAAAACAGCACCGCTTTGTCATAACCTAAAAACGACGCCATGGCGAATTCAAGTTCTTGGTGCAAGGATGTGTAACCTGACATCAAAGGTGAGCCAGTTGAGCCAAATCCCAGTTTTTGTGATGCATTGGTGGCGGCAATAATTAAAGCTGGATGAGCTGATAAATCCAAATAGTCATTGCAGTTAAAATTGAGCAGTTGCTTGCCATTGATGGAGACATAGCGACCGACTTTTGAAGTCCTGACCACGCGTTCGCGGTACAGCTGCTGTTCTCTTAGGTTTTGTAACTGATCAGAATAATTCATATGATTTTATGGCGTTCTAATTAATGTCTTGCTGGCATCGGTTCAATGCCCAATTTTTTAAACAAAGCCATGTCTTTGTTTTCATCAGGATTTGACGTGGTCAATAATTTTTCACCGTAGAAAATCGAGTTAGCACCAGCAAAGAAGCACATCGCTTGAACCGCTTCTGACATTTCATTACGGCCAGCTGACAAACGAACCATAGACTCTGGCATCATGATGCGGGCCACAGCAATGGTGCGAACAAAATCCAAAGCATCAATTTTTTCAATGCCATGTAATGGTGTGCCTTTGACTTGAACCAAAGAGTTAATTGGCACAGAACCTGGGTGTTTTTCTAAGTTGGCCAAAGCCATTAACATGCCGCCACGGTCGCGTTGTGATTCGCCCATGCCGACAATACCACCTGAACAGACATTAATCCCTGCATCTTGAACGTTTTTTAAAGTATCTATGCGTTGATCAAACTTTCGTGTGGTGATGATTTTGTCGTAAAATTCTTCAGACGAATCGATGTTGTGGTTGTAATAATCCAAACCTGCATCAGACAGTTTTTCAGTTTGTTCCTTTTTCAGCATGCCTAAAGTCAAACAGGTTTCCATGCCCAAAGCTTTAACACCCTGCACCATCTTAATCACTTGATCTAAGTCTTTGTCTTTCGGGCTGCGCCATGCAGCACCCATACAAAAACGCGTTGCGCCCTGTTCTTTGGCGTTACTGGCTTGTTCGATCACGGTATCAACAGCCATCAAAGGTTCTTTTTCTACGCCCGTGTCATAACGAACCGACTGAGGACAATAGCTACAATCTTCAGGACAAGCGCCAGTTTTGATGCTTAACAAGGTGCTGATTTGAACGTGATTGGGGTTGAAGTTTTCACGGTGAATACAATGCGCTTTGAATAACAAGTCATTGAAAGGTAAAGCAAATAATTTTTCGACTTCTTCAATTTTCCAGTCGTTTCGAATCGGTGTAGATTTCATGTGGTGGTTTGCAAAAAAACAAAAGTGAAAGTATGCGTCTTTGGCTCAAAATAGTCAATCATAGCACGGGTTTTTATGGCTGCATTTAGCAGGCTTAAAACGCCACGATGTTATTACTATTGTTGTGTTTTAAGTTGTGGGATACATCATACTATAGCACTCTAATAAGTTTTTGATATTGGTGGCAGCAGTGCTTTTGTGAGATAAATACAGGCTTTAATTGAAGTAACTGTTGTGAAACTAATGAGTTGGTTGTGTTTTTGTGAATCAATTCAATGCATCCGGGCACAAAGAGTCGAATAATAGATAACACAAAAGGCACTATTAAATATGTGTTATGAATCAAAAAATTAGCGTTTTAAATATATGAAAACAATCGAAATCAAGCTATTGCAAATTGTATTGACAGCTTTATTATTTTTTAGCTTCACAGTTTCCATATCTTCAACAGAGACTTTTGAACGGTCCGGTGATGACATTATTTATATTTCAGGATTTGAGTTTCAACCACTTCAAGATAAAGTTTTAGCAGGGTATTTCACTGAGTGGGGTGTTTATGGCAGAAACTATCATGTGAAAAATTTACACACTTCAGGTGCTGCTGAAAAGTTAACTCACATTATTTATTCTTTTGGAAATGTCATTAATGGTGAGTGTGCCATGGGCGACAGCTATGCAGCCATTGACAAATATTATGATGCGGCCAACAGCGTGGATGGTGTGGCTGACAGTTGGGATCAAGGAGCATTAAGGGGAAATTTCAACCAGTTACTTAAATTAAAACAATTGCACCCTCACATTAAAATTCTGTGGTCTTTTGGAGGCTGGACTTGGTCTGGTGGCTTTGGAGAAGCGTTACAAAACCTGGCTACATTTGCAGATTCATGTCATGACTTGGTATATGACGACAGGTGGAGTGGCGTGTTTGATGGTATCGATATTGATTGGGAATACCCTAACGAATGTGGGTTAAGTTGTGACAACAGCGGATATAACGGCTACGGTACTTTGATGCAGGGCTTGAGAAATCGATTTGGTAATGAATTAGTGACTGCCGCCATCGGAGCAGGAGACACCAAGCTTGCTGCTGCCAATTATGGAGAAGCTGCTCAGTTTTTAGATTTTTATATGCTCATGTCTTATGACTTCTTTGGTGCATGGAATGCCAATGGGCCAACTGCCCCCCATTCTCCTTTATACAGTCACATAAACAATCCTAACAACAATGCACACAGTGACTATGGAGTTCAATACCTCAAATCCGAAGGTGTACCCGCAGCGAAAATCACATTGGGCGTGGGATTTTATGGTCGTGGCTGGCAAGGAGTAACTGAAAGCCAGCCTGGGGGTTCAGCTACTGGGGCGGCTGATGGTGAGTATGAAGCAGGAAATAACACTTATAAAGTTTTGAAACAAAGTTGTCCTGCGACGGGTGTCGTAGCAGGAACTGCTTATGCATTTTGCGGTGATGAATGGTGGAGTTATGATACCCCTGAAACCATTGCATCAAAAATGGCTTATGTAAACCAAGAAAAACTGGGTGGTGCTTTCTTTTGGGAAGCCAGTGGAGACACCGCAAACGGTGAACTGATTTCAGCCATGAAAGGCAGCTTGGATTAATTTAAATTGTTGGGTTTCATTTGGGGTGCTGTTTAACAGAGTCAAGTTGTTTATCATGCCACCTCGAAAGTGTCATCAGTGCCAAAATACTGCCTAATAAGGCGTAGCCCATATCAGACTGGGTGTCCCAAATATAACCTTGGGTGCCTAAAAAGGCTTCAGCTGATTGACCAGATGCTATCGCTACAAACCATTCTATCAATTCATAAAAAGCACTGAAGGCCAAGCAAATACTGATTATTATGACGACCAGCCATTTGGCTGAATTCACGACTTGGTGCCTGATCAGCACTTCTCTGGCAATGATGGCGGGGATAAAGCCTTGGGCTAAATGACCCACTTTGTCGTAGTTGTTTCTTTCTGATCCCATCCAGTCTCGAATCCAATCAAACAAGGGCACTTCAGCATAAGTGTAATGACCGCCCACCATCAGAATAACCATGTGAATCAAGATCAAAACATAAAGCAAAGGCGTCAGCGGAAATGATTTACGTGTGGAGACTAAAATAACAGCGCCGATGACGGCGGGCAGCACCTCCAAAAACCAAGTAAAATAATCTTTGGGATTGATGCCAGACCAAACCAACACAGGAGCGAAAACAAGCCACCACCATTTGTTCATGCTATTTCATCGAATAAAAATAAGATTCTATCACAATGAAGGTAATGCGTTTTAAATCCAACGTCGTACTTTTTGGCAGTAAACCTCATATTCGGTGCCGAATAATTTCAGCAAAGCTTGTTCTTCTGGTTTGATCTGAAAGCGGTTCATGTATAGCACAAAAGCTGGCAACAATAACCATGGCAGTGCGTGTGTTAAAACGGTGGCGAAAGCTGTAAGAAACAACAGGAAGCCCACGTACATGGGGTTGCGTGTGTATTTATATATGCCGGATTGAACCATGGATGTTGCGTTTTCAGGTTGTGTTGGATCGACGGTTGTTTTGGCGCGGCGGAAGCTGTAAATACCGGTAGCAATGAACAAAGAGCCCAATAGTCCAATTAATCGCATCCACAGCTTTTTGTTTTCGACGTGAAAACTTAATTCAGGAAAAAGCTGAGTTAGAGACCACATTAATGAGGCAAAAATCAGCACCAACAAGGCCGGTGGCATTTTGAGTTCTAAGGATTGCATGTTCATTTGACAAAGCTGTGGGTTGAGGAGGGGGAATTCAAGTATTGAAGTCGAATCACCAATAAATCAATCATTTGTGACTTGCAAAAAATCGCTTCATTGTTGAGAATGATTGTTTTTTGCTTGAGTTGATTATGGAAGGGTTGTTTACGTTAGAGAATTTGTTCACTTTGGGTATGTTGGTGATGTTACAGGCTGTTTTGGGCTTTGATAACTTGCTTTACATCATCATCGAGTCACAACGTGTTGAAAAATCGCAGCAGTCTAAGTTGCGTAAGACCGGCATTTGGTTGGCGGTGTTGTTCCGTTTGGTGCTTTTATTTGCTTTGCTGAAACTGTTGTCTTACTTTACAGAGCCGATGTTTACCTTGGGTTGGGAAGGCGTGGTTGAAGGTTCCTTTAACCTGCGTGCGGTGGTCGTGCTCTTGGGTGGTGTTTTCATCATCTATACAGCGATGAAAGAAATTTGGCACATGCTGTCATTAGAAGATGCAATGGCTGAACAGAAAGAGAAAAAGTCCAGTTTCACAACAGCTTTGGTGTTGATTGTGACCATGAATGTGGTGTTTTCATTTGATTCTATTTTGTCTGCCATGGCATTGACAGATAATTTTTACGTTATGGCGACGGCTATCTTGATTGGTGCACTTTTGATGGTGTGGTTGGCAGATACCATTGCGGCATTTTTGCAAAAAAATCGCATGTATGAAGTCTTGGGTTTATTTATCCTGTTCATCGTCGGCATCATGTTGTTGTCTGAAGGTGGGCACATTGCACACTTGAAGTTTTTTGGTCATGAAATCACTCAAATGAGCAAGGCAACGTTTTATTTTGTCATTGTCATTTTGGTTATTACTGAAATTGTTCAATCCAGGTATTCGAAGAAATTATCGAAAATGAAAATGGCTCACAATGACTTGGCTGAATAAATGTTAGAAAATAACCTGATGTTGGTGCTGGCTTTGATCGGCATATTGGGCTCAATGGCGCAATGGTTGTCTTGGTGGTTAAAGTTGCCATCGATTTTGTTTTTGTTGCTTTTGGGTTTGGTGTTGGGCAAGCCGGTATTGGGTTGGGTTAATCCTGACACCTTATTTGGAGACTTGTTGTTTCCATTTGTTTCATTGGCGGTATCAGTGATTTTATTCGAAGGCGCTTTGACTCTTAATTTCAAACAAATCAAGGGTCTAGAGTCTGTGGTACGGCGCATGGTTACCGTGGGCATGGGAGTCACATGGGTCACCATTTCTGTCGGCGCTCACTTTCTTATTGATCTCAATTGGGCCATGTCATTCTTGTTTGGTTCATTGGTGGTGGTCACTGGGCCTACCGTCATTGTGCCTATGTTGCGGATTTTGAATTTGAATAAAAAATTGTCTAATGTGTTGCGTTGGGAGGGGATTGTGATTGATCCTTTGGGCGCTTTATTGGCTGTTTTGGTGTTCAACTTCATCATGGCATCCCAACAAGGTGGAGCGGGTTGGCTGGTGGTGATTCAAAGCTTTTTTTGGATCATGGCCGTAGGCGCCATCATTGGTGCCGTATCTGGCAGTTTATTGGGTCTGATTCTGAGAAGGCATTGGTTACCTGATTACCTGCACAATGTGTTTGTTTTGACCTTGGTTTTCATTACTTTTGCAGCTTCACATACCTTGGCACACGAATCTGGTTTGTTGGCCGTGACTGTGATGGGGATGTGGTTGGCCAACAGCAAGAACACGCCGATTGAAGACATACTGCATTTCAAAGAAAGTCTGACTATCTTGTTGATATCAGGTTTGTTTATATTGCTTGCTGCGCGGGTGGATGTATCGCATCTATTAGACTTAGGCTGGTCTGCATTGGTTCTGTTTTTGGTTGTTCAGTTTGTTGCCAGACCATTGAAAGTCTGGGTTTCTACAGTAGGATCTGATCTTACATGGCAAGAGAAAGTGACCTTGTCTTGGATTGCACCCAGAGGTATTGTGGCGGCGGCAGTTTCGGCTTTATTTGCCTTGAGGTTGGAGCAAGAAGGTGTGCCAGGTGCATCACTGATGGTGTCTTTGACTTTTATGGTCATCATTGGGACTGTGGTTTTTCAATCGGCAACTGCTGGTTGGGTATCAAGAAAACTGGGAGTGGCCAACCCAGAAAGCAAAGGTGTGTTCATCATAGGCAGTAATGTGGTCGCCGTGACCGTTGCTGAAGCCTTACAACAACAAGGGTTTGAGCCCATGGTCAGTGATTCACATTGGCGTTTTATTCAAGAAGCCAGAATGAAAGGCATCAAAACTTATTACGGCAATCCGGTTTCAGAACATGCAGATCACAATCTGGATTTCATTGGAGTGGGTAAAATGCTGGGCTTGTCTATGAACAATGACCTGAATGTTTTGGCGGCCAGTCGATACAAAACTGAGTTTGGTGTGGCCAATACTTTTGTTTTACCGATTGAAGAAAAAAGTAAAAACGGTGAAAAGCACAGTGTTTCAAAACAAGGCAGGGCCAGAATGTTATTTGGAAAGGATGAGACCTATGCCAAGCTGGCCAGCTTGATTGCTCAAGGTGCGCAGGTTAAAGCCACGATGTTAACAGAGAGTTTTGGGATTGATGAATACTTGGCTAAGCATGGCAAAAATGCGATTCCATTGTTTGCCATCAGTCCAAATGGCAAGCAACTCAAAGTGGTCACTGGTTTGCGCAGTTTAGAGGATATAAAAAGCGACTGGAAGGTGATGTCGTTGATTCGGAACAATGAAGAAGCCAAAGGAAACGACTGACTCATTGAGTCGTTTTCTTTTTCCTTAGTTTGATGGTGTAAAACAGCAGCCAAATACCAGAAATGGCAACAAACAAAGCCAACAATGTGGATATGATGAGCAGCGGATGATTAAAATCACTGCGCTCATCATAATCCATGATATGTAACATCCACATAAAATCGAACAAACGCCAAGTATCTGTGCGTTTGGCCAATATTTGCCCTGATACAGGTGACACATAAATCCGACTGTTGTCTTCATCGTCTAATTGAACCTGCCAAATAGGTGCAGGACGCCCTCGGACTTCACCGGGCAGCTCGGTTAATAACTGTATTGAAGTGATGTTTGAATCTTGTGCCAATTGTGATTGAACAATATTTTTGACCATAGATTCAGGCAAAGGTGAAATGATCGCTTTACTGCGCGGATCAAACAAGGATTGTTGCTGGGTTGCATTTTTGGTGCTTTTGACCAATAAATAAGGCTTTTCCATCAGGCTGATGGATTGGGCGTAAAGGATGGTTTCATCTTTGTCTGGGTATTCAGAAAGGCTTTGGCTCAAGTTAGCAAGTTGCGCGTGTTTTTGCTCTTTCAATAAATGATCACCATGCACGGTGTCAATATCAAACCATGTCATGACCAAACCACTGACAAACCACAATAAAATCTGAATGCCGATAATCAGCCCTATCCACTTATGGATTTTACGTAATAAATGTGATGGTTTCATGATGCCAAGCATTAAAAAAAGGTTCATTATAGGGGAAATTGCTGATTGGCCAATACATTCACTACTTTTGACACATCCGAATAAATTATCAGCGTTTATAATGCTTGTCATTGGAATGACAGGGTGTCGAAAGAAGTATTTGGTCTTGAATTTTTTTTGACCGGAACTATCATAAGCAATCTCAGTCAAAGCCGTTACCCAAAATCAGGTGAATTATGGAACAAAGCACAGAACAATTAACACAAGCCTTTCAAAACATCAGACAAGCCATAGGCACACAAATTCTAGGACAGCAAAAACTGGTTGATCGCCTTTTGATGGCCTTGTTATCACATGGTCATTTATTGGTTGAAGGCGCGCCCGGTTTAGCGAAAACCACCGCCATTAAAGTGTTATCAGAATGTATAGACGGCAACTTTCAC
This sequence comes from Marinicella rhabdoformis, assembly GCF_009671245.1. Taxonomy (NCBI): domain Bacteria; kingdom Pseudomonadati; phylum Pseudomonadota; class Gammaproteobacteria; order Lysobacterales; family Marinicellaceae; genus Marinicella; species Marinicella rhabdoformis. The sequence goes on along the minus strand of NZ_VTFS01000005.1, from coordinate 104,053 downwards.
CGCATCCAATTCACCCCAGATTTGTTGCCTGCTGACTTAACCGGAACCGATGTTTACCATGCCCAGTCGGCTACTTTTGAGTTTCAAAAAGGCCCTTTGTTCCATAATTTGGTATTGGCCGATGAGGTCAACCGAGCACCAGCCAAAGTACAGTCGGCCTTGCTTGAAGCGATGGGTGAACAACAAATCACGGTCGGTAAAACCACTTATAACTTGCCTGAATTATTCCTGGTAATGGCGACTCAGAACCCGATTGAGCAGGAAGGTACTTACCCATTACCTGAAGCGCAATTGGATCGTTTTTTGATGCATGTGACGATTGACTATCCTGAAGCGGATACTGAGCTGGATATTTTGAAGCTGGCTCAAAGGAAAGATTTGGCAGAAATGTCAGATAAAGTGAAGCATGAGGAACTGCTGACTCAAGAGCAGATTTTTGCTGCTCAAAAACACATTTTGAATTTGTTTGTTGCTGAAAACCTTGAGAAATATTTGGTTGAGTTGATTCTAGCGACAAGAAATCCGGGTAAATACGATGCCCAATTGGCAGAACAAATTGACTTTGGCGGTTCACCTCGGGCGACCATTGCCTTGGATCGTTGTGCCCGTGCTCACGCCTTTTTAGAAGGTCGAGATCACATGTTACCTGAAGACATCCATGCGGTGATTCATGATGTACTGCGCCACAGAATCATTTTGTCTTTTGAGGCTGAGGCCGAAGGCCACACCGCAGATGAAGTGATTGATCAGTTGTTGGCGATTGTGCCTTTGCCTTAATTCAGCATTGAATCAATGAGCCAAAACGCCAAAAAAGAAGCAACCAAGGGACAAAACCCAGCGATAGATGTGATGGCCAAAACCATGGTCAACACACGCCACCATGCCAGACAATTAGGCATGGCTCGAATGAAAAAAGCCTCATCGGCCATCTCCGGTTTGCATGATTCGCGTTTTCGTGGTCGTGGTATGGACTATTTAGAGTCGCGCATATATCAGGCAGGTGATGACATCCGAAACATGGATTGGCGCGTGACAGCGCGTACAGGTGATGCACACACCAAGTTGTTTCAAGAAGAGCGCGAACGCCCGACTTATGTGATTTTGGACAGCAATGCGTCGATGTTTTTTGGCACCAAATCTAAATTCAAAATGGTTTTAGCGAGTGAAATCGCTGCATTCTTCGGCTGGTCATCAATACAAAATGGTGACCGCATCGGTGTATTGACCTATGGCATCCATGGCACGCACATCGTTAAAGCCACACCGGGAAAGCGAGGCATGATGGCAATGATGTCGCATGTACTCAAGACTTCAGTTCGCATACCAAAAGTAGAAAACAAAGCAGAACAACAAGAAAATTTAGACCAAGCTTTGAAGCAAATGCGCACCGTAATCCGACCAGGCAGTTTGGTTTTTATCGTCAGTGATTTTTTGAACTTGGGTGAAGAGGCCAAAAGGCAGCTGTTACAACTGCGCAAGCACAATGACGTATTAGCGGTCAAAGTTGCCGATCCATTCGAGGTTGAATCTCCATTGGCTGCAAGGTATGGCATCCAAACCCAAAGCAGACAACAATCAGACAGACACATGAAAGTGCGCATCATGGACACCAGAAAAGATGCCACCCTAGAACGATTGAATACACAACAGCAAAATCATATTGAAGATTTGAAGACCCAAATCATCAAAGCAGGCGTGCCCATCATTCCAGTACAAACCAATGATTTATGGGTCAATAAATTACGCAATGGTTTGAGTAACCCCAGTTTGGCTTTCAACCATTGGTTGGGGAAGCAGTCATGATGCAACAAACTGTACCCATGAACAGCAACCCACCTAACATGACGCAAGCTGCCCAAGAGTTGCCCTTACGTGACTTACATTTACCTGCTGAACCGGGATTTTGGCCGCTGGCTCCGGGTTGGTGGTTTGTCTTGACTTTGTTGGTGCTGTTTTTATTTTTTCTTGGCGTTAAATGGTACAAGAGAAGGCAGCGAATAAAACGCTTTAATGAGATTGAACAACAGTTGGGTGCGATAAACTTTGCCTATACTGAACACAAAGACAAAAGGCTGTTGCTATCAGAATTGTCAATGTTGTTGCGTCGTTTTGAAAAATTCCAACAGCACAATGACCATCAAGTGACATTAGCCGGTGCTCAGTGGATTGAGCATTTGAACAGTTATCACAAGGAACAGCCATTCACTCAATTTCAGGGTTTATTGACCGATGCGATTTATCAGCCAACGGTTGAGTTTGATGAAAAAGCGTTGTCAGAATTGATTCACAACCACATCAAAAAAGTGGTGATGAAACAGTTAATCCCGCAAAGAAATGAAGCCAAGGAGGTAAGCAATGTATAGTTTTGCTTGGCCTTGGTTGTTTGTTTTGTTGCCGCTGCCCTTTTTGGTGCGCTTGTTACCGCGTGTTAAGCAGGCCAGTATCACCACCATTTCAGTGCCTTTTTTGAAGGACATGTTTGCTAACCAACAACAAAGCAGCAGCAACAAATGGCGCTGGTTAAATTTGTTGTTGTGGCTGTTTTTATTGACCGCTGTGAGCAGGCCGCAATGGATTGGTGAGCCGGTACCATTACCTATCGAAGGCCGAGATTTGATGTTGGCGATTGATATTTCTGGTTCTATGGAACAACAGGACATGCAAATTAATGGTCAGGCTGTTGACCGATTAACGGCAGTTAAAAAAGTGGCCGGAGAATTCATAGAGCGTCGAACAGGTGACCGATTGGGCCTGATTCTTTTTGGCGAAAACGCCTATTTACAAACACCTTTGACCTTTGACCGTAAAACGGTACAAACATTACTGTATGAAGCAGCGATTGGCTTAGCGGGTAAGTCTACAGCCATCGGTGATGCCATTGGTTTGGCGGTAAAAAAAGCGCGCGAAGTTGAAAACAACAACCGAATTTTGATTGTTTTGACTGATGGTCAAAATACTGCTGGAGCGATTGAACCCTTGAAAGCGGCAGAATTGGCAAGAGAAGAGCAGTTGAAAATATACACCATTGGTGTCGGTGCCGATGAAATGGTCAGCAATGGATTTTTTGGACAGCGTGTCATCAATCCTTCAGCAGATTTGGATGAGGCCACATTAAAACGCATTTCAAAAATTACAGAAGGCCAGTACTTCAGAGCCCGAAATTCGCAAGAGTTAGAGGCGATTTACATGATGTTGGATGAGCTGGAGCCATTGGCGGAAGATGAAAAATTCTTCAGACCTACTGACGAATTATTTTTCTGGCCTTTACTTGCTGCCTTGGTCGCTTTGATGGCTTCCTTATGGATCAGGAGGCTGGGTTGATGGACACAAGTATGATTGAAGGCATCATTTGGTCTGATTTTCATTTTTTGCGGCCTGATTTCCTTTGGTTATTGATTCCTGCGGCTTTGTTGTTGTGGAAAGGCATGAACAAGGGTGGAGGCAAAGATGGGTGGGAACAAAGCTGTGACCCGGAACTGCTTCAAGCGATGCAGGTTCAAGCAGCCCAAAAAGGCAGTAAGCTACAATGGTTATATTGGCCTGCGGCATTGATCGCCATTTTGGCCATTTCAGGTCCTGCAGTGAGAAAAGTCCCTGTACCTGTAGTACAAAACCAATCGGCTTTGGTGTTGGCCTTAGATGTATCACGAAGCATGCTGGCCGATGACATCAAGCCTTCTCGTTTACAAAGGGCTAAATTTAAAATCAAAGACTTGTTGGCTGATCGCAAAGACGGTCAAACGGCTTTGGTGGTTTATGCAGGTGATGCTTTTGTGGTGACACCTCTGACCGATGATGTGGCAACCATCTGTGCCATGTTAGAAGCGATAGAGCCATCAATCATGCCGGTCAAAGGCACCAATACGAGCAAAGCCTTAGAAAAGGCGGCAGACTTATTAAAGCAATCCGGCGCCCGTCAAGGTGAAGTGTTATTAATCACTGACAGCATCTCACTGTTAAAAACAGAAGATACTTTGAGCGAATTAGCGAATCAGAAAATCAAAACCCATGTCATGGCAGTGGGTACTGAAGCTGGCGCACCGATTCCTACTCCACGTGGTTTTGTTAAAGACCTGCGGGGTCAAATCGTGATTCCTAAACTGGACTTCAAAAGTTTGCAACAAGCGGCCGTTACCGGTGGTGGGTATTTCACCGTATTGTCCAGTGGTGATGATTTTGCTGGTATGTTCGATGCCAAAACAAACGCAGATCAAGGAGATGAAGAAAATTCAGCTGACAATCCTTTTAAGGATGATGATTTAGGGAGCGAAAACTTCATTGATGATGGTCCTTTGTTGGCTTTGTTGTTGTTGCCTTTAGTCGCAATGCTCTACCGACGGGGCATGCTGTTGTTTCTGGCCTTGGCAGTGGTGTTACCGGTTGAACAGTCACACGCGCTTTCTTGGGATGATTTGTGGCTCAATGAAGACCAGCAAGCTTGGAAACATTTACAAAATAATGAAGTCGAACAAGCACAAAATACCGCGATAGATCCCAAAATTCAGGCCGCAGCAGCTTACAAAAACAAACAGTTTAAACAGGCGGCTGATTTGTATGGGTCGCAAGACAATGCACTGGACAAGCATTACAACGAAGGCAATGCATTGGCACAAGCAGGTGAATTTGAAAAGGCTTTGGACAGTTATGAGCAAGCTTTGACCTACAATCCTGAAGATGAGGATACCTTGTACAACAAAAAAATTGTAGAAGAGGCGCTTAAGCAACAACAAGAGCAAGAACAACAGCAACAAAACGAGCAAGGTGAACCAGGTGAGGAGTCAGACGAAGAAAAGTCTGGCGACCAAGAACAAGATTCTGAACAGCAAAACCAAGAGCAACAAGACCAAGACGAGCAACAACAAGAGCAAGAAAGTAACGAACAAAAACAACAAGCTGAAAAAGACGAGCAGTCTGAAGAAGCCAATGAAGATCAGGCAGAACAAGAACAGCAACAAGCTGACGAAGAACGTGAAAAAGAAGAAAAAGAGCAGCAAGAAGTTGAATTAACACCGGAAGAAAAAGCTTTGGATGCCGAGGAAAAGCAGGCCATGGAACAGTGGTTAAGACGCATCAAAGATGATCCAGGTGGGCTTTTGAGGCGCAAGTTTTTATACCAATACCATCGCAGAAACCAAAGCGATGACGATTTTCAAACCACAGAGGATTGGTGATGAATAAATACAAATTAATGATTGTTTTGCTGTTATTCAGTGCAGTTTCAACAGCTGAATTAACTGCCACAGTTGATCGGACTACCCTGTTCTTAGGTGAGTCAATCACTTTAGAAGTGACGATGGACAAAAACACCAACGGCCAACCCGATTTTACGATGTTAGATGCTGTTTTTCATGTTGGCAGCACCGGTCGTTCTAGTTCTACACAAATCATCAATGGTGAAGCATCCTCTACCACCACGTGGCAAGTACTTTTGGTGCCAAAATCCTTAGGTTCTCACATCATTCCTCCGATTGAGGTAGATGGCGAATCGACCCAAGCCCTTCGAATAGAAGTGAAAAAACCTGATCCTAATGCCAAAGCCCAAGGTGATATTTTTATCGAAGTGATACCGAATAAAACCGAAGCTTTTGTGCAAGAAGAAATTATTTTAACGGTACGTTTACTCTATGCCATTAATTTAAAGAATGGTGGCTTATCAGACCCCAATGCAGATGGCGTTGTTGTTCAACAAATTAACAAAGGCGCCAGTTACAGTACCCAAAGAGACGGAAAGACATACCAAGTATTAGAACGAAAATACGCGATTTATGCTGAGCATTCAGGCCCTTTGACACTCAATCCTATGGTCTTTGAAGGTGAAGTCACAGATAACAGTCGTCGTTCCAGCTACAGTATGTTTCAACGTGGCAGACCTGTTCGTCAAGTTTCAGAAATGTTAGAATTAAACATCAAGCCCATTCCTCAAGAATTTGTCAACAAACCGTGGATACCTGCCAGTGATTTGAATGTTACGCAAACGTGGTCTCAAGGTGACTATAAGGTGGGTGAACCCATTACCCGAACCATTAACTTTGTAGCGACTGGCTTGTCTGAAACACAGTTACCAGAAGTCGAAATTGATCAGTTTAAAGGCGCCAAGATTTACCAAGACAAAACGGACACCATGACCCGAACTGATGGAGAACGTTTGATAGCAACAAAAACTATCAAGTATGCGGTGATACCGAATGAAGCCGGTCAGTTGGTGATACCAGCGTTTAAATTAGATTGGTTTGATACACAAAATCAAACCACTCAAACAGCACTCATTCCAAGCACCACATTTGAAGTCGCAGCAGCGGAAGTAGCGACACAAAACACACCAACACCGACAGCACAAATTCAAACGGAACGCCCTGACAGTCAGGTAATGATTGCAGCGCCAACAGAATCGCAACAAATCACTTCAAATCGAGACAGTATCTGGCGGCCATTGGCTTTGATTTTTGCCAGTTTATGGGTGTTAACCGCCTTATTTTTGCTGAGGCGTATGCGCAAACAAGGCGAACAGAAAACATCCGAAAAACCGAAAAAGAATACTTTTGATGTTAATTTACGGGCCTTGAAAGAAGCCACACCGAGCCGAATTCAGCAAACCCTGTTGATGTGGTGGAACCAAGAACACCAGCAAAATGTGACCAATTTAAGTCAAATCATTAATCAAATTGATGACAAAGCCACCACACAAGCAATTGAGTCCCTACAAGAATGTTTGTACAAAGGTGCTGAATATGACCATAACATCAGCTGGTTTCAGTTAGCCAAACAAGGTGGGTTTGAATTAAAGGTTAAAAAACAAAACAAATCTGAAGGATTGCCTGAGCTGTATTAATGAATAAGGCTGAACAAAAGTTGTTCAGCTTTATGATGTTTTTAGATCTCAAAAAACTGACGGCTATTTTCAGTGGTTTGTTGTTGTAACTGAAGCAAGTCTATATCCAATATGTTTGCAATTTCAGTGGCAATGTGTGCCAAATGTTTGGGCTCATTGCGGCGAGATTTGGGTTTGGGATTGAGGTTTCTTGGCATCAGATAAGGTGAGTCTGTTTCAATCAACAAACGGTTGTTTGGTATGTTGTGAATGATGTCAATCAAATGTTTACCGCGGCGTTCATCACAAATCCATCCGGTGATACCGATGTGGCAGTCCAAATCCAAGTAGTCAAACAAAGCTTGTTCAGTGTCTGTAAAGCAGTGCACCACGACATTTCCTAATTGGTCCCGGTGTTCCTTCAATATGGGGTGAAAGTCTTTGTGTGATTCTCGCTGGTGCAGAAACAAAGGCATGTCGTTTTCAATGGCCAATTTGATGTGGCGCTCAAAAGAAAAAATCTGCGCTTCCCTGGGAGAAAAGTCTCTGAAATAATCCAGCCCTGTTTCACCTACGGCCACCACTTTGTCATCATGGAGTAATTCTTGAATGGCATCTTCAGCGTCACCGTTAAAGTCACTGGCATGGTGTGGGTGAATGCCCGCCGTTGCATAACAACAATCGTTATATTGGTGAGCCAGTTGCTGTGCCTTGCTTGAGCAATCGACATCTGAACCGGTAATAATAAAAGTTTCTACACCTGCAGCCTGCGCATCTTTGATTACATTTTCGCGGTCTTTATCAAAGCTGTCGTGTGTCAGGTTGGCACCGATATCTATCATTGTTCATTCCCAATTCAGCAAAAAACCGTAATATAACAGTCATTGAATATTTTTGGAGAGAAATGATGAAAAAAATAATGACTTTAATGATGTTGATGGTTACATGTCATGTAAGCGCTTTCACACCAGAATCGGGATGGTGGTGGAATCCAAGTGAACCTGGAACAGGTTACGCGATAGAAATTCAGGATAACATGTTATTTGCGGCATTTTATGTCTATGACGAGGATGGTAATCCTTTGTGGTATACCGCTCAGAAAAAATTAGATGGCAATTCATATTTCGACTCTGGTTTGAATTACAGTTATGACGGTACTTGTATTGATTGTAATTACAGTGAACCGATTACAGTGGGTGGTGTGGGTGGTCCAGTCACCATTGATTTTATCACTGAAACCACTGGCACGATACAATTTGGCGGTGTTATAAAAAACATCGAGCGTTACAATTATTTTTTAGGTGATGAGTTGCAAAAAATGCGAGGTGAGTGGCAGGTGGTTATGGATGTGTCCGATTACACCAATGACTATCCTTTTATCGCAGATGTATTGATATTTGATCAAACAGAAACGTTTCAAGGTGATTATTTAGTGACAGGTTGTCGTTCTGAAAATACTGGTTACAACGGCTGTACTAATTATGCATTGACTTACAATGATTTGGCGGCTTATTACGACCCTCAATACAATGAGTTGATTGCGGTAGTAAGAGATGATGCTGACTATTACTTGGCATATTATTTGAAAACAGGTACAGATCAATTTGATGGTGAAGCCTATTCATATTTGGTGGGCTCTTCACCAAACTTTAATGCCGATGGTTTTTCTGTCAGGGGATTCAGGTCAGCCAGTTACACCTTTGTTGCCACAGGTACAGGCCCATCTAAATCTGAGTCAAATGGTGAACGCGCAAGACCTGGTGTAGCCAGTATGATTGAGCAAAAGGTGATTAAAAAAGCCAAGCCCATGGATAAGGCAAAAGCCGATCGATTACATGACATCATTAAAAGATTAGAGGGGCGTTTAGAAAGTCAGCAAGACAGGTAAGTCATATTAGAAAGTTAAACCATAAGCTTGGGCTCACTTTGAAAAGAGTGGGCCTATTTTTTTAGATGTCATTACCGGGTTCAATGCCCTCATCAAGTCGCCAATCCTTCAGAACGGGTAATTCTTGCTTTCTGGTTTGTATGGCCAAGAATATACCGGTTAATAAGCCCGCTAAATGTGACTCCCATGATATGCCAGGCTGCCCGGGCAATATGCCCCAAATTAATGAGCCGTACATAAAAGCAATCAAAATACTCAAGCCAACCGATTGAAGGTCTTTTTTAAGGAATCCGCTGATAAACAGGTAACTGAGTAAGGCATAAAATAAACCGCTGGAACCAATATGATTCAAATCGCGGGCAAAGAACCACACCAACAAGCCCGTAATTAAAACCGATTGAACCATGACTTTTTTGGCCAGCCTAGGGTAATTGCCGAACAACCCCAAAAATGCCAAAAACATGGGCAGGGTATTGTCTATTAAATGTGGCCAACCTGAATGAATCAGCGGCATGGTGAATAAGCCGATTAAGCCTTCAAAGCGTCTGGGTTTGAGACCAAATTGGGTGACGGGCAAAAATTGAGCTACAAAGAAACAAATCCAAATGGTGGCCAGTAACACACAGGCGATGCGAAAGGCCTTGGGCCATGCATCTTTGCGATTTTTTGCAAACTCAGGATCTAAATGTGGAATTTTCATGTCTTAAAGTTTGCGTCTTTGGCGAAATTATCAAGTCAATAAACAGGTTCAGTAGAATTTGCCCTCACCTTCTGGGCGTGTTTTAAACCTTTTATGTAGCCAAAGATACTGCTCTGGTGCTTGGTTAACCATTTGTTCTATGCCTTGGTTGATGCGGTCGGTGTCTCTTTGTACGTCTTTGCTGGGAAAATCTGTTAATGCAGGGCTGATGGCCAATTGATAGTAAGGTTTTTCGGGTATGCGTTTGACAGAATAGAACATCACTTGGCAGCCAGAAATTCTCGCCAGCTGGTGCGTGGCGGTGATGGTTGAAGCTTTTGTGCCGAAAAATGACGAAAAAATGGATTGTCCACGGCGGTAATCTTGGTCTGGTGCATACCAAACGATACCACCTGCTTTAAGCTCTTTGATGATGCCTTTGAGCTCATCTCGAGTGAACATTTGTTTGGCGTATTTTTCTCTGGAGTTTTTGACGACATATTCTTGAACTGGGTTTTTGTGCGGACGATAGACTCCTGAAACGGGAAATTGTTGACTGATCACGCGTCCACCGATATCAAGGGCGGTAAAGTGTCCTGAAACCAATAAAACACCTTTACCTGAGGCTTGGGCTTTTTGTAGGTGTTCAGTGCCATCTATGTGGAGGTTTTTGAAAAAACCATTGTTCCAAGACAAAAAGGCTTTGATGGTTTGGCTGACCATCATGCCCGTTTCACGGTAATTTTGCTTAATCAGTTCGCGTTGTTGTTTTTCATCAAGGTGTGGGAAGCAAATGGCGATGTTTTTTTGAATCACCTTTCGTCGTGAACTCGAGAGGTACCTGAACGCATTGCCAATAAGTACGCCAATACCCAATAACAAACGGTAAGGTAATTGCGCCCAGCTCCACAGTTTTAAATAAACCAACCAAGAAAACAAATGCCGCCAAAAAGGCGGCTTTTGTATTTGAACTCCAGTTTGGCTTTGAGGTTTTGAAGCCATCAATTATTTAACGCTGAAATCGACACTGTGTTGTTCATCACCTTGCTTGATAATCAAATGGTATTTGCCTGGTTCGATATAAGGAGGGTGACCAAGGCGTTTGGATTCAGCATAGGGTATGTTTGATTTGTTGATGGCTTGAGATTCTTTATCTGAATCATTATCACCTTCATCATCTGCTTCAGATGCCTTATTTTTTTCTAAAGCCGCGGCTTCGGCAGCGATCGCCAAAGCTTCGTCAATTTTGTAATCCCAGTGCCATTGATTGAAACCTTTTTTCAATGTGGTCTGTGCTTGATAAATGGTGCTGTCTGAGGCATCAGTGATGCTGATCTCGGCTTCACCAGAAGTTTCGCTCCATAGGTAAATCGTTTCAGTTTTGCTTTTGTTGTCGGTGTATTCCCATGTGAATGGTTTGCTGTCCCAAGAACGGCTTTCTTTGATTTCATCGACAGGAAAAATAAACAACTCATTGTCTTTGACTTGCTCTGTTTTGTTTTGAAGCGGTGCCACATCGGCCACATAAACCGAACGACCATGAGTACCGATGACCAGCTCATTTTCTCGCGGGTGAACAATCAAGTCATGAACGGGGACAGTCGGCAAACCATCACCCAGCATGTTCCAGGAGTCGCCTTTGTTCATTGAAACATATATGCCTTTGTCTGTACCTACATAGACCATGTCTTCATTCTTAGGGTCTTCTTTGACCACATTGATGGTTTCGTTGGGCAGGCCTTTACTCATTTTTTTCCAGCTTTTACCCAGATTGTCTGTGCGGTATAAATACGGTTGGATGTCGTCTTGACGGTATCCATTCATGGCCAACCAAGCGCGTTTTTCTTTGTGTGGAGAGGCAATGATGCGACTGACCCAGCGGTGTTTTGGCAGTTGCTTGCTGACTTTACGCCATTTGTTACCGCCGTCTTCAGTGACCCAAACCAAACCATCGTCAGTACCGGCCCAAATCAAGCCAAACTTCAAAGGAGATTCAGATACTGAAGTGATGGTGGCAAATGGCACGTCGCCACGTTTTTCAGATTCAGTCAAGTCACCAGAAATTTCAGTCCAGTCATCGCCCTTATTCATGCTGCGGTACATTTTATGTCCCGCAAAATACAAAATATCGTGATTGTGGGTGGACATCATTACCGGCGTGTTCCAATTCTTGCGTAAGGATTCTTCGCCGACATAATTAGGTGGCGTGATTTTCTTGGGTGCGGCAGAGCCTAAACGGAATGAATTACCAAATTGGAATCCAACATAGGTTAGTTTTTCGGTATCATCGACATTGACGTGCATGCCATCACCACCAAAGATGCGTTCCCAAGATTCACCTTGTGTCCAATCATTTTGGCTTGAACCTTTGAGTGTGCCATTGTCTTGTAAGCCGCCATAGATGTTGTATGGTGTTTCCATATCAACCGCAACGGTATAAAACTGTCCAACGGGTTGTTGGTCAATTTTGTTCCATGTTTGGCCGCCATCATAACTTTCATCGACACCACCGTCATTGCCAACCATGATGTGATTTGAATGCTGAGGATTTATCCAAATGGCTTGTAAATCGGCATGCATTTTTGAAGACCAAGCAGATGCCCATGTTTTGCCGCCATCAGTTGATTTGATGAACGGCACACCTGTGGCATAAACAATGTCTTCATTCTGAGGGTCTACTTTGACTTGTCCAAAATAATAACCGTATGAAAAGACCACGCCTTGGAGGTCTTCTTTGTGTGTGCGTTTGAATGAAGCGCCGGCATCATCAGATCGGTATATTTCTAGAGATTTGATATCAACATTGAATAAGTTGTTGTTACCATCAGCCAACTGATCAACCAAATCTGCGGGTGTCATTTCATCATTTTTTATTTTTTCTATGATATCATTGGCTTTGGTTTCTGGGGGGAAGTTGTTGCTGCGTAAAAATGATTCAACCGCCTTTTTATCCTGTGTCAGGAATTCGGCTTTGTCCATGTTTTTTAGTCGTTTGGCGGTGACTGCACTGGAACCCATGTCCCATTCACTTTCTGGTAAAGGTGTTTGGTTGTCTATTGAGACATATACCACATCAGGGTTGCTGATGGATGTGGTGATGCCCATGCGACCCATGTATTCGCCGTAGGGCAGTCCATTGGTTAGTTTCTGCCAACTGTCGCCGTTGTCACTGCTTTTGTAAAGTGCGGAACCTTCGCCACCTTCTTGAAAATCCCAAGCTTTGCGTGATCGATCCCAAGCAGAGGCATACAAGTCACCATTCGGTGACATGGCTAAATCTATGAACCCCGTATATTTTTTGCCTTCAATCAGTGTATCCCAAGTGTCACCACCATCGGTGCTGCGGTATAAGCCCCTGTCACCACCTTTTGAATATAACTTACCCAATGCCGCCACATAAATGCGGTTTGAATCTTTCGGATCGACCACAATGCGACCAATTCGATCAGTGTCACCCAAGCCTTTGAATGCCCAAGTTTCACCACCGTCTTTGGATTGGTAAACACCCATGCCACCATAAGATGAACGAGAAGAATTGTTTTCGCCAGTCCCCAACCATAAGGTGTTTGAATCATTCGGGTCAATCACCAATGAACCGACCACTTGAGAAGGTAAGTCATCAGTCATGGGTGTGAAAGTTTGACCATTGTTGGTGCTTTTCCACACGCCGCCTGATGCATAAGCCACATAGATGACATGCGGTTGATCTGTTGGACGAATCACATCAACGGCTCGACCACCTTGAAAGATGGGGCCTACATTTCTCCAAGTAACACCATGAAAAGGCGTATTTTGTCGCATGCTTAGGTGTTGATCCCATGCGGCTTTTTGGTTTTTGTAACTGGATGTGATCTCAGCTGATACACTGCCGGTCAAAGCAGTTAAGGCGATGATGGCCGTTTTGATTGTGGTGGATTTCATGTTTATATTCCTCAGATTAGGCTTATAATTATCGGCAGATTTGATGCGCTGACAAGTCAAAAAAGCAAAACAGTGCCATTTAGTTACTTTTGAACCATGCCAAGCGGTGATGGTCAAAGTAAAATTAATACACAAAATTCCACAACTCCAATTACATTACAAACTGTTATGAGCCAAAAAGAACGCAACCCATTTGTCACTTTATTTCACATCCTCACCAAGCCTTTTGTTTGGCTGGCTAATTTTACACGCCACGCTTTGTTGTTACTTTTATTGGTGTTGATTTTGGGTTGGTGGATGGGTGGATTGCCGGTACATTTAGAGGAAAAAACCGCATTGGTTCTTGCACCTAAAGGGTACATTGTTGATCAATACAGTGGTGATGCGATGAGTCAAGCGATTGATAACTTGCGGGGAAGTGATGTACCTGAAACCCGCATGAGGGATTTGACTCGGGCCATAGCTTTGGCCGGAACAGACCCTAAAATTTCGGCTTTGGTGTTAGACCCTGATTATTTGTGGGGCGCGGGTTTGGCTCATTTGCGAGAATTGAATCGTGCCGTTGAACAATTCAAAGCCAGCAGTGGTAAGCCGGTGGTCGCTTTGGCAACAAATTTATCACAATCTCAATACTATTTTGCCAGCATGGCCGATGAAATTTTGATAGACCCTCAAGGCTTTTTGTTTTTACAAGGTTTTGGTTCATACCGCAGCTATTTCAAAGAAGGCTTGGATAAACTGGGTGTGGATGTACACCTGTTCAAGGTTGGAGAGTATAAGTCTGCTGCAGAACCCTATGTGCGTAATGAGATGTCCCAAGAAGCCAAAGAAGCGGGTTTGCACTACATGAATGATTTATGGGACACCTACTTACAAGACATATCTGGGCGCCGAGGTATTTCTACTGAAGAATTACAAACAATTGTTGAACAGCAGGCTCAAAAATTAATTGAGAAAGAAGGTTCAGTACCAGATATGGCGGTAGAGGCTGGATTGGTAGATGCAGTGAAAAAACGCAGTTTCATGCACAAACATGTGGCTGAACTGGCGTCGTTTGATGATGACAACAACCGATTCAGGGGCATTGCTTTTGAAGATTACCTGACTTTAGATACAGACAAAACTAATCAGTTATTGAAAAACCAAATTGCAGTGGTGGTTGCTGAAGGCAGCATCATGGGGGGAACGCAAGACCCAGGTACAATTGGCGGCGAATCAACCAGTGCCTTATTACAAGCGGCGAGAATCAATAAAAGTGTCCGTGCAGTGGTTTTGCGGGTCAACAGCCCGGGTGGCGGGGTTTATCCATCAGAGCAAATCAGACGAGAAGTAGAACAGCTGAAAATTGCGGGAAAACCTGTGGTGGTGTCCATGGGTAATGTCGCGGCCTCTGGCGGTTATTGGATTTCTATGTCGGCCAACAGCATTTGGGCTGATGAAGCGACCATCACCGGATCGATTGGCATTTACGGTATGTTGATGAATTACCCTAAATTATTCGATAAACTGGGCATTCACAGCGATGGCGTGGGAACCACCAAGTGGGTGGGCGCATTTGATACCAGCAAACCTTTAGACGAGGAGTTTGCACAACTGATACAAAGTAACATTGAATTCGGTTATCAACAATTTATTGGCTCAGTGGCGGCAGCACGTGGTTTGGATATTGCCATGGTGGATCGCATTGCACGAGGACGTGTTTGGACTGCAAAACAGGCCAAAGAGCTCGGTTTGATCGATAACTTAGGTGGTTTGGAATCAGCCATACAGGAAGCAGCCAGCCTGGCGAAGCTTTCAACTTATGGCGTCCAATGGATTGAGAAATCGTTGAACCTAAAGGATCAATTGATGGTAGATATGTTAGCAAAAGTAGCCGCTTATTTGCCAGAGCAGAATGGTTTACAGCACAGTCTACATGCCTTTATTGGACCGATTCAAACCCAATTGAATGTGGTTTTAAATAACCAACAAAATGGTTGGGCACAGCTGGCCCATTGTCAGTGTGAGTGGACGCTTAAATAAGTAAACTCATGGCCTATTTGACTGTGGTATTAAAAATGATATAATTTGGCTTCCGTTGCTCATTAGAGGACGGAACTTAGACTGTTTCCAGCGGTCAAACTGGACAGAATATCTTTGTCATTGACTATTAAGTGATGACTATAAAGGAGAATAAACATGACTGTAACAACTATTAAAAACCTACCCGTACCTTCGGTAACTGGCTCTTTGGAGTCATATATCAGTGCCGTCAATCAAATTCCTGTACTCACAGTAGAAGAAGAAAGGTCATTGGCTGATCGCGTGCGTGATAACAATGATTTGGAAGCTGCCCATTCTTTGGTGATGTCTCATTTACGCTTTGTCGTTTATGTGGCGAAAGGCTATTCTGGTTATGGATTACCCGTCGGAGATTTGATTCAAGAAGGTAACATTGGCTTAATGAAGGCCATCAAACGTTTCGACTCTGTGCATAAAGTGCGTTTGGTTTCGTTTGCCGTACATTGGATTCGTGCTGAAATTCATGAATATATTTTGAAAAACTGGCGCATTCTTAAAGTGGCAACCACCAAAGCGCACCGAAAATTGTTTTTCAATTTACGAAAAAACAAAAAACGCTTGGGTTGGTTTACCCAAGAAGAAGTCAACCGTGTGGCCAAAGACTTAGATGTTAAGCCAGAAGTGGTGGTTGAAATGGAATCACGCTTGCATGGACAAGATGTGTCGTTTGACTTACCTGTTGATGACGATGAAGACAGCAACTACTCGCCACAGGCTTGGTTGACCAACACCAGTCCAACCCCTGAAGCGGTCTTGATTAAAGACACTGAAGCGGACAAGAACCACAATTCATTGTTTAAAGGTTTGGACAAATTAGATGAGCGTTCTTTGGACATCATCCAAAGCCGTTGGTTGGTGGACAAGAAAGCCACCTTACAAGATTTGGCGGCAAAATACGAAGTGTCAGCCGAACGCATCAGACAATTAGAAGCTGCGGCGTTGAAAAAACTGAAAACCCAAATGGCTGCTTGATAAAAATTCAATGGGTCAATCCACAAATAAGAATTCAGAAAAGGCCGCATCTGCGGCCTTTTTTTGGAATTATTTGGTTTTTGAGGGCTTTTGTGATGATTTTCACAGTTCATTCAGATTGAAAAAGTAAAATGATAATCAAGTTAAAGATTAAGTGCACACACCCTTTCCCCCTTTACTTAATCTTTTGACCTAAAAAGGCCGCCACAGAGCGGTCTTTTGCATTTTAGGGATTTAAAAAAACGCACTTCGGTTTACAATGCCACTCATGACAAATTCAACCCTACACCTCGACACACGTGGCCTCATCTGTCCCATGCCTTTGATGATGCTGAAAAAAGCGATGGCTGATTTGACTGTGGGTGCAATTATTGAAGTCGTGGTCACAGATCCACATGCAGAATTGGATTTTGAAATATGGTGTGAACGATTTGGCCATAACTTGACTGCAGTCGAATCACATGCTGTTGAAGGTGAAATGCTTTTTCGGGTAGTAAAGTCTGAACAAGTTTGAAGCGATGTAAATAAAAAAGGCCCACAACTGCGAGCCTTTAATCCATTCAAACCTATGTACAATCAGAAGCGCAAGGCTGCTTCGATGCGTTCTTGTACGTCTTCGATGGTGCCAGTGCCCATGATTTCAGTGACAATGTTTTGGTTTTTGTAGTATTCAGCCACGGGTGCTGTTTGTTCTTTGTAAACGTTCAAGCGATTACGCACCACTTCTTCAGTGTCATCCGAGCGGCCTTCGATTTCAGCACGTTTGGCAATTCTTTCGACCACTTCATCTGGGTTCACTTCAATCAACAAGGCGTGATCCAATGCCATGTCTAATTCTTTTAACAAAGCTTCTAACATTTCAGCTTGTGCCAAGTTTCTTGGGAAGCCATCTAAAATAAAACCATTTTTGGCATCTTCTTGTGTGACACGCTCTTTTAACATGCCCAAAACAATGTCATCAGATACCAAGTTACCTTTGTCCATCACTTCTTTGGCAGCCAAACCCAATGCTGTTTGTGCTGCAATGGCACCGCGCAATAAATCGCCTGTTGAAATGTGAGGGATGTTGTGTTTTTCGACTAAAAATTTGGCTTGTGTGCCTTTACCGCTGCCTGGGGCACCCAATAAAACAATTCTCATAGCTTTTGTCTCTCTTTAGCTTACGCTTGTTTAGCTTAATGGTGGGGATTTTAACAGCTGTCATGAAACAGTCGCAAAAAATAAGGTAAAATCACGCCACATGCACGAAACACCGCGCGCCTAGATTGCGCAGGTGTCTAAAAAACGTGCTACAGTACACGACAGCGCACATTCAAGTCAATACATGGCGCTAAATATCAACCAGGATTTAACATATGTCAAAGAAAAATGCCCTTTATTGTCAATCAGGCGGTGTCACCGCCGTCATCAATGCCACAGCCTGTGGTGTCATCGAAGCGGCGCGTAAAAGCGGTGAAATTGGAACGGTTTTTGGAGCAAAGAATGGCATCATCGGTGTTTTACGTGAGGAATTGGTAGATACAGCACAGCACAGTGATGAAGACATTGCGGCCTTGCGACATACACCCGGTGGGGCTTTTGGTTCTTGTCGCTTTAAGTTGAAAGATTTAGAAGCACAAAAAGCAGAATATGCCAGATTGATTGAAGTGTTCAAAGCACATGATATCGGCTATTTTTTATATAACGGTGGCGGTGATTCATCAGATACAGCTTATAAGGTCTCTAAAATGGCCAAAGAGCATGGTTTGGATGTGACTTGTATTGGTGTGCCAAAGACCATCGACAACGATTTACCTGTGACCGACACCTGTCCAGGTTTTGGTACCACCGCGAAATACATTGCGACCTCTATGATGGAAGCCAGCTTGGATGTTGAATCTATGGCAGAAAGTTCGACCAAAGTGTTCATCATGGAAGTGATGGGCCGTCATGCGGGTTGGATTGCTGCGGCTGGCGGTTTGGCAGGTAAGTCACATGATGAGCCACCACAAATCATTTTGTTTCCTGAAATTCCTTTTGACCAGACGGCCTTTTTGGAGCGTGTTAAGTGGTCGGTAGATAACCATGGTTATTGTTCGATTGTTGTATCAGAAGGTGTTCGCAACCCTGAAGGCAAATTTTTGGCAGATGCAGGAACCAAAGATGCCTTTGGTCATGCACAGTTGGGTGGCGTTGCGGCAGTTATTGCCCAATTGGTGCGTTCAGAATTGGGCTACAAATACCATTACGCCATCAGTGATTATTTACAACGTTCTGCACGTCATTTGGCTTCTAAAACAGATTTAGAACAAGCTTATGCGGTGGGTGAAAAAGCGATTGAACTGGCTTTGGAAGGAAGAAATTCAACCATGCCTGTGATCAAGCGTTTGCAAGACAACCCCTATGAGTGGGAAATTGCAGTGGCAGAATTGAAAGACATGGCCAACGTTGAAAAAATGTTGCCGCGTGATTACATTACTGAAGATGGTTTTGGTATCACTGAAGCGTGTCGAACCTATATGCAGCCGTTGATTCAAGGTGAGGCGTATCCTCCATTCGAAAGCAATGGTTTGCCCAAATACGTGCGTTTAAGTCAAAACCTCACTGAGCAGAAGTTACCAAAATTTGAGGTTTAAGATGAATGTTGCTGGTGTCAAAATTGGAGTAATTGGTCAGGGTTATGTGGGCTTGCCCTTGGCTGTCGCTTTTGCCGAATATTTCCCAACGGTGGGTTTTGACATCAACCAAACGCGAATAGCGCAGCTTCAGGCCAACGAAGATAACACCTTGGAAGTATCCGTTGAGGCTTTGATTAAAGCACAAATTAAGGGTTTAACGTTCAGCGCAGACGTTAAGGACATGGCAGATTGTAATTGCTATGTTGTCACAGTACCCACGCCAGTTGATAACAACAACAGTCCAGATTTATCACCATTAAAAGCCGCCACTGAATCATTATGCCAAGTGTTAAACAAAGGTGATGTGGTGGTGTATGAATCAACGGTTTATCCAGGGGCTACTGAAAATATTTGTGGTCAATTGATCAGCGAATTAACAGGTTATGAACTGAATAAAGATTTTTTTCTGGGTTATTCACCTGAGCGAATCAATCCAGGTGATAAGGTACATACATTAACCAATATCATCAAAGTGGTTTCAGGTTCAGACCAAGCCACGGCTCAGTTTTTACAATCTTTATACGATCGCATCATAACCGCAGGAACCCATCTGGCGCCAACTATACAGGTGGCAGAAGCAGCCAAGGCGATTGAAAACACGCAACGCGATGTCAACATTGCTTTTATGAATGAATTGTTGATGATGTTTCATAAAATGAACATTGATGTTTTGGATGTGATTGACACAGCAGCGACCAAGTGGAATTTTTTGAAATTCACACCGGGTTTAGTCGGTGGTCATTGTATAGGGATTGACCCTTATTATTTGATTCACCAGTCGCAACAAAGTGGTCATTTTCCAGAATTGATAGCCACAGCACGCCGCATCAATGAAGACATGCCCAATTATGTGACGTCACGAATTTTGAAGCTGATGGCTATGAATAAAAAACATGTCGTAGAATCAAAGGTGTTGGTTCTGGGGTTAACATTCAAAGAAAACTGTCCTGATTTGCGTAATACCCGAGTGGCTGACATCGTTCATGAATTACAGCAGTTACATGCCCATGTGGATGTGCATGATGCGTGGGCTGATGCAGATGATGCAGTCACACATTTGAATATCGAGTTAACTCCAAAACCAAACACAGGTGAATACGACTTGGTGGTATTGGCTGTAGCACATGAACAATATATTAATGATCAAGTGAGAAAATATTTGAAAAACGACGGTCTATTAGTCGACTTAAAAGGGGCCTTGCCACGATCCTTGGTGGATGAAAGGCTCTGAGGCAGATGTGTGCCCTGATTCGGCACAACGTAAGATCATTCATGTCGATATGGATTGTTTTTACGCGGCCATTGAAACACGAGACTTCCCACATTTAACAGGCCAGCCAATTGCAGTCGGTGGCCAGCCCAATAAACGCGGTGTGGTGGCAACCTGCAATTATGAGGCGCGGGCATTTGGCGTACACTCCGCCATGCCGATGTCACAAGCCATCAAAAAATGTCCTCAATTGATCATCCAGCCCGTTCGCATGGCTGTTTATCAACAGGTATCCAAAGGCATTCAAGCCATTTTTAAGCGTTATACTGACACCATTCAACCGTTGAGTTTAGATGAAGCTTTTCTTGATGTAACAGGTTCTGTACACCACCATGGCAGTGCCACACTGATTGCCCAAGCCATCAGACATGACATATACCAAGAACATCATTTGGCGGCTTCAGCTGGGATTGCACCGAATAAGTTTTTGGCCAAAATAGCCAGTGATTGGAACAAACCCAATGGTCAATTCGTTGTTACTCCAGATGCGATTGATGATTTTGTCAGGGGTTTGCCCGTCAAAAATATATATGGTGTAGGCAAAGTAACCGCTGAAAAAATGAAAGGTTTGGGTTTGAATACT
This sequence comes from Marinicella rhabdoformis, assembly GCF_009671245.1. Taxonomy (NCBI): domain Bacteria; kingdom Pseudomonadati; phylum Pseudomonadota; class Gammaproteobacteria; order Lysobacterales; family Marinicellaceae; genus Marinicella; species Marinicella rhabdoformis. Next base: position 83,214 of record NZ_VTFS01000005.1, on the reverse strand, counting down.
TGTTTTGACTTACAACAGTTGAGTTTAAGGCAATTACAAACGCATTTTGGTACTTTTGGTGGTTCATTGCATAGGTTATGCCGTGGCATTGACGATCGACCTGTGAGAACATCGTCAACCAGAAAATCTGTCAGTGTGGAAGATACTTTTCTTCATGATTTACCCAGTATTGAAGCCTGTATGCCGGTTGTGGAGAGGTTGTTTGACTCTTTGGTGACACGCCACAAAAAGAGCATGTCAAAAAAACAACAAGACATCAAATCTTTATATGTCAAAGTACGGTTCAGTGATTTCAAAACCACCACAGCACAAACGACTCACAACAAGTTAAGTATTGAAAGATTTAAAGCGTTGATAGTTAAAGCTTGGAATAGGCAACAAATGCCAGTGCGGTTACTGGGTTTGGGCATTCAGTATCATGACCAAGCCACGGGACAACAAGAATTACAGTTTGAGGAGTAAGCCAATGAAAATGATAATAGACATGGTATGGTTATTGGTGGTGATTGTATCTGGGTATATAGCCATTCAAATGAGTTTATATGTGGCAGGTTCACAAGGTGTCATTTTAAGCAGTTTGGCAGGTATTGTGGTTTTTGTCATCAGTGTGTGTCTGTTGGCAGTTATTGTCTTGTTTGTCACCGATCGCCTCTTGCCAAGAGCGGGTGCTGGCACATTCATCAGTGATGACAATGGTGTCCGATTTGATACTGATAATGGTGCCGAGTCATTTTTATGGGATGACCTGGTAAAAATAGAAATAACCACCAACGACAAAGGCCCATTAGAAGAAGATGTGTTTTGGCATTTTTTTGATGGCCGGCATAATGAAAAAATCACCATTCCGCAAGGTCAAAAGAAAAACAAAATCATAAAAAATGCGGTCAAGAAACGGTTCCACAGCAGTGATGATTTGAAAATGGATTTGGCTTTGGGTTCGTGTCTGAATAAACGCTTTGTTATTTGGCAGTCTATTGATTTTGAGGCAGGCACCAGTGTTTCTGATCAGGACGCAAATAACGGTATTGGTGAGCTCAAGGTTGAGCGTAACCTCAATCAAAACCATTGGGTATCTTTCTTTATCGTGGTTTTGGCATTGCTGTGCTATGGCGGTTATTTTTTGTTCAATAAGTACAACCCTGAGACCACTTTATGGGACGGTATGTTTGAAGTGTCGGTCGAGTTATTTGGCTTGTCATTAATTGGTATTATGGGAATATATTTACTTTCATCATTTGAGCTTAGAAGGTTTCAACAAGCACACCCCTCGATTGACAGTGATGAAGCTTTGGCAGCTTTAAAACCTGTAGTGAAACGGTGTATGTGGTTGGCTTTATTGGTGATTATTTTGATAGCGTTGTCGTTTGGATTCTTGGCCATGATTGCCGATCATCATGGTGGCAAGAGTGGGATGGTTGCTGCTGTGGTTTTGACAGCGGTTTCATTGGTATTTTCTCAGTGGTATGATCCACAAGAGAAAGCGTTTAAACAAATTCCATGTACTGATACTGAGCTTGAAATTGAAGTGCTAGCGGTTTTCAACAGTTGGGAAAAAGACTTGTTTCCAAAATTCTAAAAAAAAGGCCGCAATCTGCGGCCTTTCGAACCAGTCATGTTGAACTTTATTTCATTGGATTTTCTATGATGATGTTTTCACAACGATCTGGACCTGTTGAAACCATATGAACTGGTGCACCAGTAAAATCTTCAATGACTTTCAACAAAGCTTTGGCTTCTGCTGGTAAGTCACCCGCTTCTGTGATGCCACGGGTAGATGATTGCCAGCCTGGCAGACTTTGGTATTCAGTTTGTACTTTGTCAAAATCGCATGCCGCACTTGGGAAGGCATCTTGGCCATAAGAAGTACAGACTTTGATGGTTTCAAAAGTATCTAAAACATCCAGTTTGGTTACACATAAACCAGTCACACCATTGACTTGTACTGCACGCTTCAATGCCACTAAGTCCAACCAGCCACAGCGTCTGGCACGGCCTGTTGTTGCACCGAACTCAACACCACGTTTAGCTAATTCTGCACCGTCTTCATCAAACAATTCAGTAGGGAAAGGGCCACCGCCAACTCGCGTGGTGTAAGCTTTGGTGATGCCTAAGACATAATCAATGTGGGTCGCACCCAAACCAGAGCCCGTAGATGCACTGCCTGAAGTGGTGTTAGATGAGGTAACGAATGGGTAAGTACCGTGGTCAATGTCTAGTAAAGAGCCTTGAGCCCCTTCCATCAACAATTTCTCGTCATTTTCTAAATGTTTGTGTAATTCACCAGTGACGTCAACGCACATGTCACGGATGAAATCAGCTTGTTCCAATGCAGCTTGATAAACTTCGTTAAAGTCTAAGGGTTCGCTGTTGTGGTAATTTTCGATAACAAAGTTGTGATAAGCCAAAACTTTAGTCAATTGGGCTTTCAATAACTCAGGATCAAGCAAGTCACCTATGCGGATGCCGCGACGTGCCACTTTATCTTCGTATGCAGGGCCAATACCGCGACCTGTGGTACCAATGGCGTCTTTACCTTTGGCTTTTTCACGTAATTGGTCTAATGTGATGTGGTAAGGCATGATCACAGGTGCTGATTGACTGATGTACAGTCGAGATTGAACATCAACACCAGAGACTTCTAATTGTGTGATTTCTTTGATCAAGGCTTTGGGCTCAATCACCACACCGTTCCCTATATAGCATTTAACGCCATCACGTAAGATGCCAGAAGGTATCAAATGTAAGACGGTTTTTTCGTCATTGATGATCAGTGTGTGGCCTGCATTGTGGCCGCCTTGATAGCGAACTACAGCGTGGGAATCTTCGGTTAAAAGATCAACAATTTTACCTTTACCTTCGTCACCCCATTGGGTTCCGAGCACTACGACAGTCTTTTTCATGATTGTATGTAATTAAATGTGATTGCACCTGCCACCATCATGATGGCACCGAATACGCGCACATGTTTGTCTTCCATCTGCGCGATTTGTTTGATCATTTCTTTCCATCCCTTCGGGGCTAAAAAGGGCATGATCCCTTCCAATATCATCACCAAGGCTATGGCGGCAATAATCGGATGTTCTGTCACTTCTGATTTTTAAAGTATTTGAAAAACTCAGAATTGGGGTCCAGTACCATCATGCTACCACCGTCGGCGCTGAAACTCTTTTTGTAAGCTTCAAGACTTCGTGTAAAGGCATAAAACTCTGGGTTTTTGTTGAAACTCTCAGCATACAAGCGTGTGGCTTCAGCATCACCTTGACCTTGGATAACCGCTGATTGTTGGTCAGCTTCGGCCAACATGATGCGGATCTTTTTGTCTGTTTGGGCTTTGATGTTAATCGACTCTTTGGTACCGTTAGATCGATGTTCAGCAGCCTCTGCCAATCGTTCTGAACGCATGCGGTTATAAACAGATTCATTGACTGAGTCGTCTAAGTTGATTTGTTTGATACGAACATCAATAATTTCCATACCAAAATCAACCGCTTTAATACTGGTCAATTTTTTCAAGTTTTCCATCAACTCTATACGCTCAGTTGAGATGACTTGATCTAGCGTGCGAACCGAGAACTCTTCTAACAAGGCATTTTTAATCACACCTGAAAGGTTGGCGTTTGCTTTGGCTATCAAACCTTCATTGGCGGTGTAGAATTCTTGAACGTCTTTTATTTTCCATTTTACAAAATAATCTACCATTAAATATTCATTGTCTGTATTGAAGACGCGTTCTGGTTTGTTGTCTAAGGTTTGGATGCGTTTATCAAATTTCTTGATGTTATTAACAACCGGTAACTTGAAATGTAAACCGGGCTCATAACCTGCTTGGATGATTTCACCAAACTTAAATTTAACGGCTGTTTCTTTTTCATCAACAGTGAAGATAAAAAAGCCTGAAAGAACCGCCAGCATAATCAAAACTACAAAAAGTGATATCAGTTTATTCATGATTAATTTCCTCTGCCACGGTTGGTGTTGCGGTTGTTTCTGGTGGTTGTTTTTCTTTCAGCAGGTGCTGTAACAACGGTGGTACCGAAATCGATGGGTTGAATGGATTGTTTATTGCTTTGCTTCATCAATTGATCAATGGGCAGGTACATCAAAGAGTTACTGTCTTTTCCATCCATCACAATTTTAGCCGTTTCGCCTAAAACAGATTCCATGGTCTCTAAATACATGCGTTGACGCGTGACTTCAGGAGCCATTTCATATTGAGTTCTGAGTAAGTCGAAGCGTTCTGCTTTACCTTTGGCTTCCGCAATGATTGATTCTTTGTATGCTTCTGCCTCTTGGATGATTTTCAACACTTTACCTTCTGCTTCAGGAATCACACGTTTGGCGTATTCATTGGCCTGATTGATGTAGGTTTTTTGATCTTCTCTGGCTTTCACAACATCATCAAAGGCTTCTTTGACATTTCTTGGTGGGTGAACTTCTGTGATGTTCACCTGGCGAATTTCAATTCCAGCACCATATTCATTAAGCATTTGTTGCAACTCTGACTGAACTTTGAAGTTCACATCTGTGCGGTTTTCATTGACGATGTGGTCTAAAGTGCTGGTTCCTGCCACTTGGCGCATGGCACTTTCTGCCACTTGTGATACCGTGTTTTGAGGGTTGCTGATATTGAACAGGTAATCATTGACCAGTGTTTCATCAATCCGGTATTGAATCGAGTAGTCAATTTCAATCAAGTTTTTATCTTCGGTCAGCATTTGACCGCTGTTGTCTTCTTGACGAACAGTTTCTACATTGACCTTATAAACTTCAGCAAAAGGTTTGGGTAAAGTAAAATTCAACCCGGGTTGCATGGTATGTGAGTATTTACCAAATATCAAAACAACACCGCGTTCGGGTTGATCTATTCGGTAGGCTGAACTCCACAGTCCTAAACCAAGTATGGCGATGATGAAAAACAATATAGGTGCTTGTGCACCGTTGTTGTTGGATGAGCCGCCAGAGCCGCCTCCAAAGAGACTTTTTAATGAATTAAAAAAGTCGCTGAGTATTTTGTCAAACCCTGGAGGTTGGTTACCGCCTTGTGGTTTGTTGGGCTTGTTAGGGCCCGACTGATTGTTGCCAGGTTCGTTCCAAGGCATATTAATCTCCGATAAAGTTGTCTTTTTTGGGTGCCTGATCGTGTTGGGTCAATAATTCTGCCACAAACTGTCCTTCAGAACCATCTGCTTTGGCCATTTGATGCCACTTTTCTATTGCCATATCAACCGTCAATAACCAGTTACCTGCATCGTCAAAAGCCTCATTTTTTACCGCATCAGCTTGATAAAACTGGGCGCGCAAGCGGGCTTCAGACAAAGGCAGGCTGAAATCCAATGTAAGATGGGTACGATTGACCCGTTCTTCAATGGCTTTCATTAATAAATCGATGCCTTCTTCACTGTAAGCCGAAAGCCAAACCTTATCTGCACTGCCTTCATGCCCTTTAAGCCAAGCGGGTTCTGCTCCAGAAACGTCAATTTTGTTGTACACTTCAATCATGGGTACATCTTTTAATTTCAGCTCAAACAGGACTTTATTGACTTCATTGATGTGGTCACGGTGTTCTGGGTTGGCATCGTCTATCACATGTAAGAGTAGGTCAGCATCCAAGGCTTCTTGTAAAGTGGCACGGAATGCCGCCACCAGTTCATGGGGCAGGTCGCGCACGAAACCCACCGTGTCAGAAATCACTGCTTTGGTTCCTGAAATTGATTCTAATTGGCGTACAGTTGGGTCCAAAGTGGCGAACAACTGATCTTGTGCATACACTTCGGCATCGGTTAACCTGTTGAACAATGTTGACTTTCCTGCATTGGTGTAACCAACCAAAGCAATCATTTTAACCCCTGACTTTTTGCGTTGTCGCCTGCCTTGTTCTCGTTGCCTAACCACTTTTTCAAGTTTGCTGTTCAGGCTTTTCATGCGTACGGCCAACAAACGCCTGTCCGTTTCTAACTGGGTTTCACCCGGCCCACGCATACCAATACCACCTTTTTGGCGTTCCAGATGGGTCCATCCACGAATCAATCGAGTGGACATGTGTTTCAATTGGGCCAGTTCAACTTGCAATTGGCCTTCATAAGAGCGTGCACGTTGAGAAAAAATATCGAGAATCAAGGTGCGGCGGTCCAAAACCCGGGCTTGAACCAGTTTTTCAAGGTTTCGTTCTTGTACTGGACTGAGTGACGCATCAACCAAAACCAAATCGGCTTCATTAGATTCAACCAATTGAGCCAGTTCTTCAGCTTTACCTGTACCAATATAAAATTTAGGCTCTACATTCAGTCGGCTGCTGGTCAACACACCAAATATTTCAGCGCCAGCTGTGGTGGCCAGTTCTTTGAATTCATTCAAGCGGTCCAAAGCCTCACCTTCCAATTCACCATCTGGTGTGTGGGGTGATAACAGTATGGCTTTGTCGCCTCTTTTGGATCTCTCGAACAAGTTGATCTATCTCCTTTGAATACTTTCTCTTACATGAAGAGAGCGGTCTTTATTTTTGCCCATAAAAAAAGCAACCTCTGATAAGCACGTCATCAACAGGTTACTTTCGAATTTTTGGTATGTATTAACCTTATCAGTCTTCAGCTTCTTGTTGAATTTTATAAGTACTGACGTTTTTAGCAGGCACAATGGTCGAAACCGCGTGCTTATAAACCAATTGGTTGGTGGTGTTATTTAACACGATAACAAATTGGTCAAATGACTCAATCGTACCTTGTAACTTAATACCATTCATCAAAAAAACAGACACAGGAATACGCTCTTTTCTCAAAGCGTTTAAAAATGGATCTTGTAAAGTTTGTGATTTAGACATGCTGATACCCTAGCTCATTATTATAATATGAACGGAATTCTAACATATTAAGATTGAAAACTTGTTCATTAGCAAAATCTTTTTAGCTTTGTTCTTACGTTCATAATTTTGTCATAGAATACGCTATAATAAAAATTTAGCCAATCTTTGAAATGAACTTCACTATTTTCAAAAGCAAAAATGAGTTTGTTTCTCATTATATTAAGTCAACCCCAAAGTATAAAGTACGAAATGCTGCATTATTAAGCCTTGAAAAAACTCATGCGGGGCGATCATTTGTTGTCCCTGGTTATTCAATAACTGCAAACCAATCAGTAGATTTTATTGTAGACTGGGAGTATGCAAATGGTGAAAAAATCAACTGGAGGGAAAGGTTGATTTGTCCTAAAACGTTACTTAACAATCGAACAAGACTGTCTTTTCATGTACTGGTCAGACACCTAAAGCTGGGACAATCAGAGCGTATTTATATAACAGAGCAGTTAACCCCTTTTTATAAGTATTTAAAAAAGAAACGGTATCAAGTTACTGGGAGTGAATATGTAGGTGCAGACACGAAACCAGGTAAAAAAGTACGAAAAAGATTCAAATATATCCAGCATGAGGATTTGACTCAATTATCCTTCAAAGGAAAAAGCATGGATTTAGTGCTGTCTTTTGATTGTTTGGAACATATACCTGACTACAAGTCAGCCATGAAAGAAATGTTTAGGGTTTTAAAACCAGGGGGGAAGCTTCTGATGTCATTCCCTTTTGATGCCAACAGACATAAACACCTTGTAAGGGCAGTCATTAACGACAAAAATGAAGTTGAGCATTTGGAGCCCCCCGAATATCACGGTGATCCAATCAATGATAAAGGTTGCTTGAGCTTTTATGATTTTGGTTGGAACATATTAGATGAAATGTCTGAGATTGGTTTTGAACAGCCTTATGTGATTACCGCTTGGTCAGAAAAATATGGTTATTTAGGTGAAGAGCAATTGCTGTTTGTAGCAAGTAAGCCCCTCTAAACCATTGACACACGAGATAAATGGCACTTTATTTATTCAACTTTTGAAAGCATTCTGTTTAGCCTTAATGACTGCCAAATGATGCCGCCATCATGCATAACATAAAGCATGTGGCTTGGTTTTACTTTTTTAACTATCCACTTAATGAATGCTTTTTCCTCGTTTTTTTGAAGGTGATTCAGGTCCACTGACACCACTTCTGAAAAACCAATTGGAAGTTGACGTGTGATTCCTGGCCCAAAGGAGTCAGAAAGTATCAACAATGTAAGTGAATTGTCGGTGTTTCTTTTGTATTGTTGAACAACCCCCCGCTCATAATGTGATTTAAATCCTGTTATACAGTCGGCATTTCTACACCGGGTCATTTTTTCATCTAGGTAGCTGTACTTGGTGGTGGTGTCGAAAAATGCTAAGCCGGCTAGGTGATTGTTGAGGTCTGACTTGATTGGTTCAATGCTTGATGATGGAAACAGGGTTTGTTCGATGTTCCAGTGTTTTAAGATTTTTTGAGCCATTTTGTAAGGTGTTTTTCCATTCCAGTGAAAACGTTTTGGGAGGAATACATCAAATTCAGTTTTCCAGGCCTTAAAAAGAGCCAAAGGATAAATCAGCTGAGAATTATTAAGGTCACTGATAAACTCATCAATCCATGTGGGGTGAGTGTTGTCACACCAATGCCCTTCCATATTGGGTAAAAACTCTGGATATATTTTTGATTTTGTCGGAATAATTGTTATTGCAGTTTCAATGCCTTTAGTTTGATGGTGGTCAATGAAGCGATTGAGGCCAGATTTCATCTTTTTAAGGGTGGCTTCTGTAGGTGTTGTGACGTTACATACAGATTTCAAAATGGCATTCTTATTGTCATTGCCGTGGGAGTTTAAGTACAGGTACCCGTTTTTGCCAATGGAAACCCTTTTGGACGTGGTTTCTTTGTAGAGAAAATAGTTGATGCCGTTGATTCGTTTAATGATTGAATCCTTGAAACCAAAGTGGTCTTTCAAATAAGCCTCGAAATCATTTCTTGCAGATGTCAGTTGATCAAAGTTGAGAGGTAAATCAGGCAGAGAGGCAAGTGCTCTGTTCTCAATTGTAGAATGGCTTTTAGGCTCTTCTGTTAAGTATTTAAGGGCCGGCAATGAAAGTACCAACATAAAAAACAACAGTGACATCATTTGATAAATTGTTTTCATGATCAGAACCTGAAGTAGATAAAAGGGTTATAGCTGCCGCTGGCAACCAGCATCAAAGCATAAATAAAAATGACAGCATAAAACAGCTCTAATATGCCAGAGCACATGACGGTAGTATATGAGTGACCTGTAGCTTTAAACTGTTGAATTTTAGTTTTTAATACAGCGAACACTGGCATTGAAAATACCACCCCTAAGGTGATTGCTGTTATTGTTGAATTTTTAATATAGAGGTCTAAATAGTAGGGATTACTTATGGTTGCTTGTGAAAAGCCAAACATTGCTTGTATAAAGTAAATCAAGTGGTCGATGCTTTCAGCTCTAAAGATAACCCAGCCAAAAAGCACGACCAATAACAGGTAAATATGCCTCAGTGGGCGCCAGCTGGCACTTAAAATATCGCTCAATTTAAGGCGTTCAAGGACTAAAAACACGCCATGGTAGATGCCCCAAATAATAAACGTCCAAGCCGCACCATGCCATAAACCGCAAAGAAAAAACACAGTAAATAAGTTGAAGTAGGTGCGTGTACTAGAGCCGCGATTACCTCCCAAGGGGATGTAAAGGTAGTCTCTAAACCAGCCAGATAAACTTTTGTGCCACCTGCGCCAAAACTCAGTGATTGATTGTGCAATATAAGGGTGCGAAAAATTTTCAGGAAAAGTAAAGCCCATCATTAATCCCAGGCCAATGGCCATGTTCGAATAGCCTGCAAAATCGAAATAGATTTGTAGTGAATAACAGAGGCTACCTAACCAAGCCAAGGCTGTTGTCAATTCAATGGGCGTTAATGAGAAAATTTGATCAGCAGGTAAGGCCACCGTATTGGCAATCAATACTTTCTGAGCCAACCCGATAATGAAGATACGCCAACCTATACTGATTTGATTGAGGTTTACTGCTCTGGTGTGAATTTGTTCTGCAACGGTTTTGAAACGAACGATAGGGCCTGCAATCAATTGTGGAAACATAGAGATGTACAGGCCTAAATTGAACACATTTTTCTCAACCTTGGCATCACCCCTGTATACATCTACCAGATAAGAAATGGCTTGAAAGGTGAAGAATGAAATACCCAAAGGTAAATGAACGGGGTCCGTCAAATGCGCTGCGAATAAACCTGAGAGGAAGTTGAAATACTTGAAGTATGTCAGCAGCAATAGATTGCAGCAAATACCAGCAGCTAATATGAGTTTTTTATTGTTTTTACTCTTATCAATGTTAAGGCCAAAGCCGTAATTCACTACTATAGAGAACAGCATTAAAACGGTATACCCTAGCTCGCCCCAGGCATAAAAAATGAGGCTTGAAATCAACAGAACCGTATTTTTAAATGGGGTGAGAAAATATAACGCCAAAAAAATAGGTAGGAAGTAAAACAAAAATGTAACAGAGCTAAAAACCATGGCTAATATTTACTTCATGAATGTGCAACTGAAAATGAAATCATTGCGTGACTCTTTATTGGTTTTTGACGTTCAAAAAACCAACTTCATAGGTTTCATTGTGCTCAGCACTGAACAATGATACTGGATACTGACCACTTTCTGTTGGTACATATTTTTCTGGAATACTTGAAGTTATGATGTCTTTCCTTACTGTGGTTAAAAAGGTTTGGTTCTGAAATTTTAGCTGTATGTGGTTAGATAAGCTGTTAACTTTAAACCAAAATGCGGCATTACCCGAAGGTTGAGGGTTGAAAATTTCGCCTGCTTGAATGTTTTGAGGTCCCCATTTTTTAACTGAACTGAAAACTTTAGATTTTTTCCCGTCAGGGTATTGATGAAGCTCAAAAGCTGGCAACACCTTAAAAGTACCTATGTGTTCTTTTCGGTGGTTGATTTCATCATAAACAATGATCTCCGAGTCGCCTACTCGGTTGATAAATTCGTCAACATGTTCATAGATGCCGCTTGTGAATCCCTTCTCACCATAAACCAAACGGCTTTTCTTGCCATTTATGTAGAGCTGTAGCCCTTCTGGAATCTCATCAAGCACAAACCATAAGCCACAATGACCATCTGACTGTTCATTGAATTTCACACCTTGGTAGGTTTCTTGTGGCCCCCAAGCAGTGATTGATAAAAAGGGTTCAAATGGAGCATTTTCAAATATTTTCTTGCTTTCTCTGGTGGTTTCTATACCCCTCAACTCTATTGCTGCTGCAATGATTAAGGCTTCGGTGTTACTGAGTTGCCAATTGTTGAATGTTGTTATTTGCTTTAATCTAAAATCATTTTGAATTTTGTTTTTGATTATTTGAATAAACGGTGTCTGGTTGGTTTGTGATTCTGTATAAATTGTATTCAATTGCACCAGGGCACCTGCTTTATTTTTTGATAAATCTTCAAAGCCAGGTGTTAATTCAATTGATGCAATAAACGCATTCAAATCTAAATCAGCATTTGTCTTTAGTAAGTAGTAGCCACTACCCAGAGCGCCAACTAATCCTGTAGAAATCAGGGCTTTTGTTACTATTCGACGGTCATTATTCATTGTAATTCCTTTTGAATGTGTTCACAAAGCCTCAGTGACAGTGCCACGATGGTTAATGTTGGGTTAGAAAATCCAACATTTGAAAAAACAGAATTTCCTGTAACATATAGGCCTTCGCACTGGTGTACTTTACAATTTTGATCAACCACACCGTCATCACTGTTATTGGCCATAATGGTTGTGCCGGCATGGTGCATGCCACCACCAATGGCGGCAATGGTTTCTGAATTAAATTGTTTATGCCAATTGACCCTGCCTAGGTGTCTGCTACCAAGAGCAGTTGTTAGCAAACCAATGATGCGCTCAACAGAGTCAAAGTCGCGCTTATTAAACTGCCAATCAAGCTTGAGTTTAAGCATACCTAATTGGTCCTTCTCATTGGTTAACGTAACCCTACTTTCCTTACAGGGGGACGGTTCGAAGATAAACTGACTGCGGTAATTGCCCATTTTCCCAGGGGTTTGAAACCATGGGTTTTTGCCATATTCTCCAGGTAGGAATTCCGAGTCTTTTGTGCGATTCAATAATACACAGAAATTGTTCAATTTGTGATTGAGAAGTGCTTCTTTAGACATACTCAAAACAGGCATGACTTTTTGAGATTCAAATTGATGTAATTTATATTTCAGTTCAGTAGGTAGCAGCAAATCTATGGGTTGAAACCCAGGGTGGTCCATAAAATAACGGCCTAAATTGTCTGAATGATTACCCACGCCATTTTTAAATGTTTCATTTTTCTGGTTCAGCAAGAAACGTGGGTTCTCGAGGCCACCCATAGCACAAACTGTTAATTTCGCTTTTACAGTCAGGGAATTGCCATTCAATGATTGGGCCTTTACGCCTGTAACTCTGTTGTTTAAAAATAATAAGTTTGTGGCATTCGCGTGTAAAATGGTATTCACATGCTTGGCAGATTTTAAATCTTCAAGGTACTTGCTGCCAAAACGTGTTGGCGGGCTGAAGACAAAAAATTTATTGGTAAAGTCGGTATTTTTCCAATTGATTACACCGTCAGTTAATTGTTTTTTATAGTAACCATTATGTGCAGCATCAAGGTTGGGTATTTCACAGATGTTTGCAGCTTCTGAATAGTATTTATTAACTTCGTTTCTGTCAATTGGCCAGCCAGCACCATCGAAATAAGGCTTGTCCATGAAATCAAAATGATCAAGCTTTCTGGACCAGCCACCCCAATGGTTAGTTGAACCACCGAGGTACCTTAATCGCGATGCTTGAACAGGATAAAATTTATTGCCAATTTCTGCATCATAAAGGTCATGTGTTCCAGGTTTGGGATAGGTCAAGCCGCCGCCTTCAAGCAAGGTTGTTTTAATACCTAACGCTTCAAGTTTTAGGGCCATAGTGATGCCGGCAGCACCTGCGCCAATGATACAAACATCGGATTCTATTTGTTGTTGGCCAATTTCATTGAGGTTTAATAACATCATTTAATCACATAGGTTAATGTTCGAAGCGGGCTGTTGTTTCCAATTATCATTGATTTTACTGTTAATGTGAATTTCATTGTCAGCAGATACGTGTATCAGTAAGCCGTCTCCTTCCAGTTCCTCATCAAAAAATGATTGAAACTGTTCTCTTGTTACTTTATTGTCCTTCCAATAAGTTAGTGCTCTTACGTCTTTTGTGTTGCTTAGCCTTAATAAAAACCAGCCGCTTTCATACTGTCTTTTGGTCATATAAAAACCATTGTAGTGAAAATGGTCGTATAAATTCTGATTGTTCACATTGAGTTCTTTATTTTTTTGATTCAAATTGATTTTAACCTTGGGTTGGCATGACAAGGACATGACTGTGGAGGTCTTGGACATTTTAGTGTGTTTTTGGTTGAGCCATGACAGTAATGCTTTTTTATCGCATTGACTAAGCAGTTCTGGATTTTGCATGCAGTCTACTTTGAGGTTGGTAGTCAATTTGCCTTTGTGCCAATCATGGATTCTAGTTAAATGTTTATGATTGCTGTGTAGTGGGTCGTCAATTGATTGTCCAAATAAAAAGAGTTTATCATTTTCAAAGCCAAGCCAGTCTAATACTGTAGGAGCCAAGTCATAACTGGCCATTTCTTGGTTTTGAGGCACGTGTTTGTGATTAGTTAACCCCACCAATCTTCTGTCATAGGCCGAGTTACCAAACAGAGAATTCATTTTGGGGTTTGGGAAGACGCCATGGTCAGCAACAATCATTAATAAAGTATTGTCTAATAACTCCGACTCTTCTAGGCGGTTTATAAATTTGGTTAGCAAATAATCTGTGCACTGAATCGAAGCCAGAAATGGTTTTGCATTGAGGTCTAAGTGCTGGCATTCAGGATAAGTAAAACCTGGGAGGTGTGTGCCTAAAGTAAGCAGGGAGACATTATAGGGTTGCGGCCCTTTGTTGGACTCGCTGATGACATTAAATGCTTGATTAAATAGTGCGTCATCACCCAGCCCCCAGACATTGTTGTTAAGTTCAATGGGTTGTGTTTTCCAGTAATCTAATCCTTTCAAGTGGCTGTATCCGTGGGCGCTGAGAAATTCACCTTTGCCAGCAAATTCCATTTTGGCGCCACCCAAATAGTGTTGTTGGTAGCCAGCTTCTTTCAAAACATCGCCCAAACACGGCAAGTTCGCCAAAAAGTGTTCAGCTTTCATCATGCTGTCATTACCTTTTTTCATACTAAGCAATGTGCCGCATTGGCTGGATACAATACCTTCAATAGTGACGTATGCAGAGCTTACGTGGGGAATGGGCGAATATTTTTTGCTGAGTTCATTCAGCCCTGGCGTTAATGACTGGTACGGAGGTGTATCTATAAAAAATTGATTAAATGACTCAAGATAAATCAAAATGAGATTTTTTTTGCCTTTATTTGTTTGAATAAGCTGCTTCAAAGGTACATCAGATTGATTGATAAACCCGTGTTTTTTCCAATAAGCTATCTGTTCTGAATTGACCACGAAGGTGTCATCTTGATGGTAGTTATACCAGCCTAATAAAAACCGACCTGTTACTGACTGACTGCATGCGCTCAATGTTATCAGAATTGCCAAAACAGTCAGTGGTTTTGAACTGGCTTTCATTTGTGTTAGCCTGATCATGCCTATGGTTACTGCAGCCATTAAGAGAGCCAATAACAGCAAACCCCAACCATATTTGTCAAACCCGACCCGAAAGGCATCGAAACTGATGTGGTAATAAAACTCATTGGTGAACCCTTGTCCGGTAAAATCAAATGTAACCGCTTCAATGAAGGCCAGAAACAAAGTGAACAAATAAATGAGCATTAAAAATAATTTTAAGGCTATGTTTAAAATATTTTTATTGTTTATTGCAGTCAAGGCTAAACTTAGTCCCACACAAAGCACTAAAGCAAAAGTCATGGATGACCAATCCATTTTGCCGAAAATTTCAATGGTCAAAAGTGGCAAGCTTAAAGCCCCTATGATTTTTATTCGTTTGTTCATATCATTACTTGCTGGGTAAAAAGTCTGTGTAAACCGAACTGATTCCTAGATTCTGGGTGTAATGTTTTGCAACCTTTGGGTCATTGATTGTGTGAACATAAGTGGGTGTGTCCCCTGTTGTTAATGCCCAACCTGCATCTGCTTTAGATTTTGGCATTGTTATGGCAAACAGTTTCATGTGTCTTCTGTCGTCTGCTAATGTTTTGGGGGTTCCATTATAGCTGAACAAGGTCCAAATCATTTTGGAAAATCCTTGGTCTTTAATTTTGTTGTAATGATCTTTTTGGGTGAATTGTGGGATAATTTGATTTAATTTTTTAGGCAATGTGTCAGCAATGAGTTGGTGTCCTTTCTCAATTCGCCCCTTAATGTCAGTGACTATATAGGCCTCTGGGTGTTTTGTTAGCCAATTATTTAATGAAGAGAGGTCGCAAGGTGTCCATTGATAAACTTCTTTTGCTCGTTGATGAAATGAGGTTAATGTTAATGGTTTACCGGATTCAAGTTTAAGCAACCTTTTTGCAGTAGATTTCCAGTCATGTAAACAAACCAAATGATTGTCTGAGGTCCATGATAGATCAAGTTCAAATAATCGAAAACCCCTTTTATAGTTTTCATCTAAGGCTTCCAGTGTGTTGGTGTATCGCTTGTTTTCTAAACCACCCCCAGCATGTGCCACACGATTTATAGGAGGGTGGTTTTTTTTGCAGGCGGCGGTGGTTATCAGTATCAAGGTAATGAGCGTCCAAGTTGCTTTCTTCATGGCATTCTATTCGATTAATTAAAGGCTGATTTTGTGACACAAATACTAACACTTTTTAGCTGTTCACTGTTTTTGTTTATAGACTTTAATTTATTGGTGTTCTTTTGGTGGCTTAAATTCAGCAACCAAATACAAGGGGCGTTGTTTACTTTCGTTGAACATCCGGCCCAAGTATTCGCCGATGATGCCTAGGGCGGTTAATTGAATGCCGCCGAGGAACAAGACCACAGTCATCAATGACGGGTAGCCGGGCACGTCATTTCCAAAGATCAATGTTTTGCCAATAATTACTGCACCATAAATAAAGGCAAAACTGGCCACAGCCATGCCTATCCAAGTGGCAAAGCGCAAAGGCAGGTAAGAAAATGAAGTGATGCCGTCTAAGGCAAACCGCCACAGTTTAGTGTAGTTCCATTTGGTTGTGCCAGCCGCTCTTGGTTCGCGTTCGAATAAAATTTGTTTTTGTTTATAGCCTACCCATGCAAAAAGCCCTTTCATAAAGCGGTTGCGTTCGCGCAGAGTATTGACTGCTGTGTAGGCTTTTTTGTTCATTAAGCGGTAATCGCCGGTGTCTTTGGGGATGTTGATTTTGCTGACCGCATTGATGGTTTTGTAAAACCAGTTGGCAGTGGCTTTTTTGGCCCAAGATTCGCCGTGCCGTTGTTTCCGCGTGGCATAAACCACATCGTAGCCTTCGCGACAGGCATCTATCATTTCTGGAATGAGTTCGGGCGGGTCTTGTAAATCAACATCTATCACCACCACGGCATCGGCTGTCGCGTGATCTAATCCAGCCGTGAGTGCATATTCTTTGCCAAAGTTTCGGCTTAAGGTCAGGTAGCCAAACCGGCTGTCTTCGCGGTTAATTTGTTGCATCAAAGTCAAGCTGTCATCGCTTGAACCATCATCAACAAATATCACTCGCCAGTTCACATTAGATGTGTCCATGATGCCAGTGATTCGTTTTTGAAACATGGGCAGGACTTCTTGTTCATTGAATACTGGGACAATTATATCTAAAGTGTTCATCAGCAGGGCGTTGTGCAAAAGTGCCATTGTAGCAAATGCAGATTCAGTTGTTGATGATTATGTCTTGGTAAAGGGGTTTCAAGTGGGTCCAGTCATAAGCGGATACATCAGGTGATTCAGGTAGCTTGTGTTGCCATTTTTTCAGTCGTTTGGTGATGGATTGAGCTTCAATTACTGGGGAATGCATTTGACTGTCATATAGGTATGCTTTTGGGCAGTAATTTGGGTAAGCTAATCTGGCTGGCAACAATGGCACACAGCCCTGAGCTATGGCTTCCATGACTGCTAATCCTTGAAATTCGTGGTGTGCCGTTGATAAAACAACATTTGATTGTCTTAATATCCTCAAGTAATCAGACCTTTTATCAACATACCCCCAATGTGAAATTTGACCGCTGTGACTTGTTTGGATTTTTTTAAAAGCGTCTGGTGTTTGTCGAAACTGTTGGCCGATGATATTGAATTTGATATTTAAGGATTCTTGTTGACACAATTCCAAGACCTTAAGCAAGGTGTCTGGGCCTTTATCATATTCCCATCGGTGGTTCCAAGTGACTGTCAGCGGTGTGTGTTTATCTTTGCTGGCTTTGTTGTTTTGACCAAAGCAGTCTTCAGTTAAGGGTACTGGAATCACATGACTTTTCTGTCCGAGCTGTTGTGAAAGCTGTCGTGGAAAGCCGTCTGGCACCATCTGTTCAAATTTATTTACACCTGTAAGGAATGTTTCTTGATTGTAAGGTGTGTTGAATATCAGTTGTTTGGCAGCTATGGCTGACTTGATGCTGTTGAGTTGGTAGTGAATGACGTCAGGCTGGGCTTTACTTGCTGGGTAAGCCATTTGATTTTCATGAAAGTAGAGCAAGCTGGGGATCTGTGCCAATTTGGGGAATAAGCCAAAAATACCACATAAATCCGTCATTGAAGTGGCAAAAATCAGGTCATAGCTTTGGTTTAGTGCGTGCTCATGATCGGTTGCGAAGTTGAGTGCGTTGCCACCCATTCGCCAAGAAAAGTGCCGGTCTTTCAGTGCCAATACAGTCCAATGATACTCAGGTATCTGATGAACCAAGTGTTGACGCCAATATCGGTGTGATTTGGCGTCATAGCCAGACAGCAGTAAAATCCTTTTCATCTGTTACTGGTTATTTGATGCCTGCGTCTTTGATGTCTTGGGCCAGGTTGTTAACAAACGCCATCACAGCCTCTTCAGCATTGTCTGTTGCATTCAGTGAAGTGTAGCTGATTTGACTGCCATAACCCATGCCAATGGAGTCGCCGTCTGCCAAATGGTAGCTGTCAACATCCAGCTGTGCATTGACCAAGGTTGATGCACGACCGTAGTATTCTAACTGTTGTTCACCGACAAAATTTACATTGGCAATGATCATGGCATTTCCGCCAAAATCATCTAACTTGCTGCGAATGGCGGCTAAATCAACGCCAGTAGACATGATTTTAGACATTCCGGGAACAAACTGTTCATTCAATACTTTGATGCCAGCACGTTTTAATTCGGCTTCGATAATCTTTTCTACAGGGTTGGCAATCGCAGGGTCACCAAATACCAATACGGCAGTGCCTTTGTTCTTTTTAACTATTGGCTTGGCAATGACTTTGGGTTGAGTTTGGTGTTGAGGCACATTCACAGAAGCGATAGTGGTTTCGTTGATGGTCAGTGCAGATTGGTCTATAGGCGTTGGATCGATTGTTGTTGGACTGCTTTGCTCTTGTGCCACATCTGTTGACAGAGGGGGTGTTGTTGCAGCGTTGTCATCAGAAGTTTGGTTGTATTGGGCTGTTGCTGTGTCAGCAGGTTCAACTGTGGTTGTATCTGGCTGTGCGTTGTCGTTTGCGATGGCAGAAGTAGCAGATCCAGTTTGATCAGCGCTGTTGTAGTCGTTTGCCGCTGGGTTTGAATTACTGGCATTGACAGTATTTTGGTCAGTTGCTGCTGACTCTTTCAATGCCACATCAGACAGGCCAATGTTGGGTTTGTCTTTACCAAACAAGGTCATGGCTTGGTTGTCTTCTTCAGCAAATGGTGACGGGATATAACCCTCATACACACCCACTGCACCAGCGCCAATCACCACGGCACCCAATACCAAACCCCATACCGCTTTGTTACTGCCTCGTTTTACTTTGGTGGTAGTGATGTTGTTTCGATCAAGGGTGGCAGCATTGGGTAATGTGGCTTGCTCAGACACAGGCCTTTTTGTGACGTCTTCTTTGACTGTCATCGATTGTTTTTTAATGTCATCAATGGTCAAGTCTATTGAGCCAGGCCCTAATTGTGCCATCACGTCAGAACAGTGTTGAAAGCGTTCATCTGGATTCTTGGCAATCATTTTTTCTAAAATGTAGCTGGTTTTTTTGTCTACTTTCTTATTGATGGCGCGAATGTCTGGAATATCTGCCTGTACCACTTCTAACATCAAGCCCAAAGGTGAATCATTTTCAAAAGGCACTTTTCCGGCCAACATTTCATAAAAAACAATACCTAAGGCAAAAATGTCAGAACGTGAATCCACGTCAAGACCTGTGCACACTTCAGGAGATAAATAGCCTGGTGTACCAACAAACTCTCCGGTGTTGGTGAGTTTGTCACCATATTCACGGGTTTGTGCAATACCGAAATCAACCACCTTAACTGTTCCGTCTTCACAAATCATCAAATTGGCTGGTTTGATGTCTCTGTGAACCAAGTCAGCAGCGTGAGCCACTGACAAACCTGCACAAGATTGTCGCAATATTTCTTTGGCATGCAAAATATTCAAAGCTTTTTGTCCTTTGAGCAGTTCATCCAAGGACATGCCGTTAATGAATTCCATGGCGAAATAAGGTTGACCTTCTTCTTTACCAATAAAATAGACTTGAATCACATTGGGGTGGTTGATGGCGGCCATGCTTTTGGCTTCGCGAGTAAATCGTTCGATCAGTGCTTCGTCACTGAGTAAATGCTCACCCAATGCTTTAATCGCCACATGGCGGTTTAAAGAAGGCTCCCACGCTTTGTAGACCACGCCCATGCCACCGCGACCTAATTCTGATACGACTTCATAATGTCCAAATTTCTTGCTCATGGTTTTCCCCAAATAAATTGATACTGCCTGATATTTTATTTTATAGGATTGAACCCCTGCTTAACCACTAAAACAGTGAAATGTGACGTACATCTCCATTTATTTGGCTATAAATGCGCTTTTGGTATGGATTAGCTGTTTTCAATTGTGTTGATTCAGGTAAAATTGAGGGCTTTTTTTAACACAGCGAACTGAGATAATACAATGCGTAGCGAATTTTGCGGCCAAGTAACGGAACAATACCTAGATCAACAAGTGGAAGTTTGTGGTTGGGTCGCCAATCGCCGAGACCACGGCGGTGTGATATTTATCGATTTGAGAGACCACAAAGGCTTGTTACAAGTGGTGGTGGAGCCTGACAATGAGGCGGCGTTTAAAATTGCAGATTCTGCTCGTTATGAGTATTGTTTGCGCGTAACGGGTACTGTTCGCAATCGCCCAGCAGGTCAAACCAATGACAATTTGAATACCGGCAAAGTGGAGTTGGTGGTTGATCAATATGAAATTCTCAACCCTTCAAAGCCCTTACCATTCATGTTAGATGAATCGGCAGGTGAAAACATAAGGTTACAATACCGTTATTTGGATTTGCGTCGTGACCAAATGCAACACAACATGCGTTTGCGTTCTAAACTGACACATGCTTTGCGTCATAATTTGTCTCAACAAGATTTTCTGGATATAGAAACACCGATATTGACCAAAGCGACACCAGAAGGCGCGAGGGATTTCTTGGTGCCATCGAGAATGCAACACGGTGGTTTTTATGCCATGCCACAATCACCTCAATTATTTAAACAATTGTTGATGATGTCTGGCATGGACCGCTATTATCAGATTGCCCGCTGTTTCCGTGATGAAGATTTGCGTGCTGACAGACAACCTGAATTTACTCAGTTAGATATAGAAATGGCTTTTGTTGAACAAGAAGATGTTTTGACGATGGCAGAAGATTTGGTTAGAAAGACATTCAAAGAAGTCATGGATGTTGATTTCCCGGCCTTCCCTCGAATGACATTCGCTGAAGCGATGCGTCGATACGGTTCTGATAAGCCTGATTTGCGCAATCCATTAGAATTGGTGGACATTGCAGAACATGTGAAAGACTCTGAGTTTAAAGTGTTCGCAGCACCAGCAAAAGATCCTCAAGGCCGTGTGGCTGTATTGAAAGTACCGAATGGTGCTTCAATGACGCGAAAGCAAATTGATGATTATGAACCGTATGCACGCCGTTTTGGCGCACGTGGATTGGCTTGGATTAAAGTCAATGACAAAGCCTCGGGTCGTGAAGGCTTACAGTCTCCTATTGTGAAATTTTTGTCTGATGATGCTTTGAATGGTATCTTGGATTCAAATGAAGCAAAAGATGGTGATTTGTTGTTCTTCGGTGCCGGTAAATACAGTGATGTGTCTCAATTTATGGGCGCCTTGCGACTGAAAGTGGGTGAAGATTTAGGCCTTGTCGAAGATACATGGCGTCCTATGTGGGTCATCGACTTCCCGATGTTTGAATACAATGAAGATGAAAAACGTTGGGATGCATTGCATCACCCATTCACAGCGCCAGTTGGCTCTGTTGCTGAATTGCAAGACAACCCAGGTGAGGCCATTTCTAAGGGTTATGACATGGTATTAAATGGTGTTGAACTGGGCGGTGGTTCCATTCGTATCCATGATCAAGCGATGCAGTCTGCTGTTTTGGAATTGCTTGGTATTGATGCACAAAAAGCAGAAGATAAATTTGGTTTCTTGTTAGAAGCGCTGCAATATGGTTGCCCGCCGCATGGAGGTATTGCTTTTGGTATTGATCGCATGGCCGCGTTGATGTGTGGTCAGGAATCGATACGTGAAGTCATTGCCTTCCCCAAAACTTCAAGTGGCTCTTGTCCTTTGACCAGCGCACCATCTGAAATTGAGGCCGATCAATTGGCAGAAGTACATGTTCAGGTGATTGAAAAAGAAACGGATGAGTGACGCCAATGAGTGATAATGGCGAAGCCATTGTTTTGGTCCACGGCTTGTGGATGAAACCTTGGACATTCTTTGCTTTTAAACGGTATTTCATGGCAAAAGGCTACCATGTTTACCGCTTTGGTTACAAAACCACCAAGCAAAAGATTAACAAAAGCAGCGATCAATTGGCTGCTTTTGTTAATTCAAGACCACAAGAAGTTGTACATTTACTTGGTCATTCAATGGGCGGTATTTTATCTGTCAGAACAGCTGATAAAATACGTAAAAAGGGCAAAATTGCTTTGTTGGCATCGCCGATAAATGGTTCCCAAGTAGCTAAAAAAATGGCCAAGTCTTCATGGCAAAAACGTTTGTTACATTGGGCTGTAGAGCCATTGACTCACGGTGTTGACAGTGTAAAAACAAGCCGAAGTTGTCAAATGATCATGGGCAATTGGCCTATAGGCATTGGTCGGTTGGTGTGTCATTTTGATGAGCCTTCAGATGGTACGGTAGCGGTTTCAGAAACACGGGCAGATTGGCTGGCTTCACACCATGTGATTAACACCAATCATTTAGGTATATTAAGAAACAAACAAGCCATGGATTTAACATGGCAATTTTTAAGCAAGGGAAACACATGAGTGACTTGATTAACAAAATTTTAGAAAAAAAATGGTTCTACCACTTTCACCTGCCTTCGGGAGAAATCACTGAAAGTTACATGGCAGATGATGCCATGGCGGTTCACAGTACGCGTTTGGCGATGTTGGACAGTGTATTAAATGAAAGATATGATGGCAAATGGGGTGATTCAACAGCTGTTGATTTGGCTTGTCATGAAGGCTACTTCGCTTGTCATTTGGCAGCTAAAGGTGTGAATGTGACAGGTTTAGAAGCGCGTCAAGACCATGTCGATGATGCCAATTTGATAGCCCAAGGTATGCAGTTGAATGATAGATTTCATGCCAAACGTGTTGATGTTCATGATGTGATGCCAGAAAAATATGGTCGTTTTGATATTGTCATGATGTTGGGGTTGATTTACCACTTAGAAAATCCAGTAGGTGCGATCAGAACGGCCTATTCGTTGACCAAAGACGTGTGCTTTATTGAAACCCAAGTGGCCCCCAATTTGTCGGGCCAATTAGACTGGGGCAATTACCAATTCGTGAAACCGATGATGGGTTCATTTGCCGTGATTGATGAAACCTATGAACTGGATGGGCCGGAAATGAGTACGACGGGCATTTGCTTGGCGCCCAGTATCGAGGCGTTGGTATGGATAATGGAAGCAGTTGGTTTCAAAAATGTTTCGGTCATAGAGGCGCCAGAAGGTGCCTATGAACAACACCGATTCAAAAAGCGGGTGATGGCAGTGGGTTATAAATAAAACTCAGCTGCTTTATTTTACTTAACAAAGACATAAGGAGAAAAAATGCAAGATACACAAGAATCTCAGAACGCTCAAGATCCTTCTTTGATTGAACAACTTAAAACACAGCTAGAGGGCTATATCAGTGACCCTTCTTTGTTGATAGACATTGCCACCAATGTGCTTTTGGCGTTGCTCCTGTTTTGGGTGGGTCGCAGAGTCACTCAAATGGTTTCCAACCTTATCAGGCGCTCATTGGAAAAATCAGGTCAGCAAGTGATTTTGGTTAATTTCATCAGTAACATTGTCTATTATACTTTGTTGGTTGTTGTGGTGATTATGTCCTTGGCTCAGCTGGGTATCCAAACCACTTCTATGCTGGCTGTTTTTGGTGCTGCGGGTCTGGCCATTGGCTTGGCATTAAAAGATTCGTTGTCAAATTTTGCCTCTGGTGTGATGTTGGTGATGTTCAGGCCCTTTAAAATTGGCCATTTTGTAGAGGTTGCCGGTGTATCAGGCAAGGTCAAAGATTTAAGGATTTTTAGCACCATTTTATTAACCACTGACAACAAAGAAGTAATCATTCCTAATGGTCAGGTTACATCGGATGTGATCACTAACTACACTTCTCAAGGTACGCGCCGAGTAGATTTGGTTTTTGGTGTCAGCTATGATGATGATTTGAAAGTGGCTAAAAGAATCATGGAAGAAACGGTTAATGCACATCCTTTGGTAATGAAAGAGCCTGCTCCAAAAGTTGCTTTGGTTGAGTTGGGTGCATCGAGTGTGGATTTTGCTGTAAGGCCTTGGACTACGGTGGATGATTATTGGACTGTTTATAGTGATTTGCTTGAACAAATGAAAGCCAACTTAGAAGCGGGCGGTTGTAGTTTTCCTTACCCACAATCGGATGTTCATTTGCACCAAGTCAATAAAGACTGATTTACGGTATATATACAGAGGTCTCTTTGTATTAAAAAGGCTGCCACAGAGCAGCCTTTTTAGTGTCACCGTTTATTTTTGAGCAACAGCAATCAATCGTTCAGCGTTCAAATCGTATTCATCTCCTTCAAAAGAACCATATATGCGGATGTCTTCAAATCCAGCATTGGCCAGCATGGCTTTCATTTCGACAGCGCTGTAAACAAAGTGTTGGTACTCCCGCCTGAAAGCTTCATTACCCCTGACCAAAATCCATTCATTGGCAAAGACACTCATGTCATCAATCAACATGGGCCGCTCAATCCTTAAGTCACCATTGTCATATTCGGTTAAATGGACGGGTTCCATCATGTGTGCGACCTGCTCTTTACCAAAAGTATCTATCACCAGAGAGCCGCCTTTGTTCAGCCATTGATAGGCTTTGTTTAACAGTGTTTGATTGTCTTCTGCACCGTCATAATACCCAAAAGAGGTGAATAAATTGGTAATCAAATCAAACTTTTGCTTGGGTTCATAGGCCAACATGTCGCAGTGTACCAGTGTACCTTCTGTTTGTTGTTGGTCTAAATGATTGGCTGCATGGCTAAGCAAGTAGCCGCTTAAATCAACACCTGTTACGGCGATACCATATTGAGCAAAACCCAATAAATGTCGCCCAGGACCACAAGCCAGATCCAGTGCATTTTTAACTGGATGCCCAACCATTTCCAAAATTTGTGGGCATTGTTGTTTGGCTAAATCAAAGCTGGCTTGATCAAACATGCAATCATAAAACACTTCCCATAGGGATTCATCTTGGTACCAAGTCATAATAATCAGGCAAAAAAAAGGACACGATAAACGTGCCCTTTAAAATTTGCAAAGCCTTTATCAGCTTCTTTCATCAACCACGGTTGCGTCAGCAGCATTTTTAGCAACTGATGCCATACCATTTTTACAGCCACTTTCAGATTTATACATTTGAGAACGGCCAATTTCTTGACCGTTTGCTGCCTTCAGTACAAAGTAAACACGGCCATCTTTGGCTTCTCTACATTCAAACTTACTTTCATCGTCAGCATTGCTTTTTACAGACTCAATACCATTCTCGCAGCCATTAGCAGAGCTATAGCCTTGAGATTGTAGAATGACTTCTCCATTACCTGCTTTCAATACAAAATAATCTTTTCCATCTTTTCCATGTGAAACAACAAATTTTCCTGCCATGATATATGTACCTCTTTTATTGATATAACAAACTGTTGCTGAGGGATTGAATGTGGTTCAGCTACAGACTTTTAACCTCAACCATATTAGAATAGCGCGCTTGGAATGTAAAATAGATATCATAAAAATTTACAATTGAGTTGCCCCTTGAAAAAATTAGCTTTGAGTTTTTTGTCTTGTTTAAGTCTAACCGTGTTATCTGGCGTGGTTTCTGCACAGCTGCAATGTGAGTTTAACGACATCAATTTGTCAGACGTGCAAACACGCTGTCTTGAACAGCCGAGTTCGTCATCAAATATTGAAGTCAATTCTTCAAATGCCAAAAAAATATCGGATAAGCAGTTCTTGTTGTCAGGCAATGTTTGCATCAAACGAGACCAATTGCGCTTTATGACGCCTCAACTTTCATTTGATAAAGCAACACAGCGATTCAAAACAGATGGTGGTGTTTGGTTACAAAATGACAGCCAGCGCATCATGGCTAAAGATGCAGAGATGGACAATCAAAATAAATCTGCAAAAATTAAACATTTAAGCTATTTCATGCTTGATTCAGATATGAATGGAAAGGCCGATCAGATGGAGTTGAGTGGTGATCTAGCGTTTGTTGAAAATATGACTTTTTCAACATGTTCACCTGATCAACGAAGTTGGGAAATAGTAGCCAAAGAAGCGCATTTAGATAATGAAGAAGGCATGGGAACATTCAAAGGAGCTAGATTAAAAATTAAAGATAAAACAGTGCTTTATATTCCATGGATTAAGTTGCCATTAAACGGTGATCGCAGAAGTGGTTTACTCATGCCTGCATTTTCTTATTCAAACACAACCGGTGTTGACTTGTCAGTACCTTATTATTTCAATATCAACCCACAATATGATTTGACGTTGATACCACGTTACTTACAAGACCATGGAATGATGTTAGGCACTGAGTTCAGGTACTTAGGTAAACGATCGGCTGGGGTTTTAGAGGGTACTTATTTACCAAATGATGATAAGCGGGGTAATGACCGAGGTTTGTTTCAATATAAACACCGCACGCAAATTAACAGTGCTTGGCGCTTTTCAACTGATTTGAACCACGTTTCAGACAGTCAATACTATGAAGACTTTTCATCAAGTTCATTCCTCACATCTACACCATATCTAAAAAGCCAGGTCAGCATTCAAGGTCATGCCAATAGTTGGCAATTTTTTGCTGGTTTCAACGATTATCAAGTCTTGAGTCAAAACATCACCGCAGCCAATGAACCCTATCAAAAATTACCTGAAGTGCGTTTTTCTTGGTATAAACCTGCCAGTACCACGGGATTTGATTATGGTATCGACAGCGAGTTAGTGAATTTTTATAGGGAAGATGCCGTTGGTGCATGGCGAACAGAGCTGAAGCCTTGGGTCAGTACCGAGTTTTCGAATACTTGGGGTAGTATTAAGCCAAAGCTGGTTTACAGGTCAACACATTACAGTTTTGATGATAACAGAGAAGGCATCAGCAGGTCGCTACCTATTTTTTCATTAGACAGTGGGCTTACATTTGAAAAATGGGCAGACTCTGGTACATATAAAACCATTGAGCCACGGTTGTTTTATGTTTATGTGCCTGAAAAGAACCAAGACGACATTCCTGTTTTTGACAGCAGATTGTTAACATTTGGTTCCAACATGCTATTTCAAACGAATCGTTTTTCTGGTTCAGATCGACAAGCGGACATGAATCAAGCAGCACTGGCCATCACTCACAGAAGTTTTGCAGCTTCTGGAGAAGAACGGTGGAATTTAACTTTAGGACAAATCAACTATTTTGATGATCAATTGGTGCAATTGAGTGGTACGCCACAAGATTTAACGAAATCTCCATTCATTGCCGAATATAATTTGTACCTGCATAATAATTGGAGTGCAGGCGTCAGTTTGCATTATGACCAAGACAGTAAAGACTTCGAAAGGGGTTTATTTAAATTACAACGAAAATCATCGCGTGGAGATGTGTTTAATTTTGCTTATCGATACAGGCAAAATAAAATAGAACAAATTGACACCTCTGCGGTGATTCCAATTAAAGACTCGCACCGGTTATTGACCCGAGTAAATTATTCATTAAAAAGCCATAAAACCATTGAAGCCTTGTTTGGCTATGAGTATAAAGGTTGCTGCTGGGCTTTGCGTTTGATGGGCAGGCACCATTTGGTAGATGAAACGGGTTTAAGTAACAATGGTTTTTATGTGGAATTTCAACTCAATGGCTTAGGCGCTTTGGGGAGAAATCCCAGGCGTTTATTGAAACAATCAATTTTAGGATATGAAGAGGCATTTTAATGTTTAAGAAAATTATTTTAGCTGTATGCATGATGCAATTAGTTAACTCAGTACAGGCAGAAGAGCAGCTGTTAGATGAAATCGTTGCTGTTGTTGATGACACCATTATAGTGAGGTCTGAACTGAATCGTGCGATGAACTCAATCACCAAACAGATTGAAGCACAAGGCAATCAACTGCCTCCTAAAGACGTGTTAGAAAGTCAGGTTTTAGAGCGTTTGATTGTACAAGAGGTTCAAATTGCTCGTGCAGAACAAGTGGGCATCCAAATATCTGAAGAAGAAATTGATGCAGCTTTGAGCAACATCGCTCAGCAAAATGGTGTTTCTTTAGAGCAAATGATTGCAGCAGTTGAAAATGATGGTTTTGATTTTTCAGATTTCAGGCGCGACATGAAAAGAGACTTACAGACCGAACGAGTGCGTTATGCCTATGCCAATTCAAAAGTTAAGGTCAGCGACCATGAGATCAAATTGTTTTTGGCTGATAACGCTTTAGATCAGGGTGAAGTGTCTTTGCAACACATTTTGATTGCTGTTCCTCAAGGTGGTAGCGTGTCTGATGCAGAAGCCTCAAAGAAAAAGTCAGATGAGGTGTATGAAAAATTGATTGCAGGAGAAAATTTTGCGGTTTTGGCCACTCAAGTTTCAGATGGACAAAGGGCATTAGAAGGTGGTCGTCTAGGATGGAGGCCAATCAATCAACTACCACCACTGTTTACTGATCAAATTAAGTCTATGGAAGTGGGAGACATTTCACGCCCTATTCGCTCTCCTAATGGTTATCACATCATAAAACTGGATGAAAAGCGTAGCAATACGGTTAAGAAAGTTGAATTACATAATGCATTACATTTCATGGTTGAAACCAATCAAGTGGTGACACAAAGAGAGGGGATGAATATCATCAACAACGTTCATGAAAAGCTAATGGCAGGAGAAGATTTTGCTGAACTGGCTGAATCAGAATCTGATGATCATAATTCTGCACCATTGGGTGGAGACCTGGGATGGTTTGAGTTAAATCAATACGGTCAACGCATGGGCGATGTGATCAAATCTTTAAATGAAGGAGATATTTCAAAGCCTTTCCAAACAGAAAATGGGTGGCATATTGTTAAGTATATGGGTAAAAAAGAATCTGACATCACCGAAGCATTCAAAAAGCAACAAGCTGAAAATGCCATTAAAGAACGTAAAATGCAAGAAGCGATTGAATATTGGATTCGTGAAATCCGTGGCGAAGCATTTGTCGATATCAGGTTGTAATAATGATTGCCATTACTTTGGGCGAGCCTGCGGGTATCGGGTTAGAGTTGGTGGCGCAGCTTGAAACAGAAGGAAAGTTAAAAGGTTGTGTATTGATAGGTGATCGTGACATGATTCACCAATCAATACCCAACTTCCCAGCCAATCAAATCCACCACGTAGCACTGAAAAGCAGTAACCAACTGGGGCATTTAAATGTTAACAATGCTCAATACGTTTTGGATACCATCAAAGAGGCAGTCAAAGGCTGCTTAAATGGTACTTTTAAAGCGATGGTTACTTGTCCAATTCACAAAGGTGTCATCAATGATGCAGGTGTTGAATTTTCGGGACACACTGAATTTTTAGCTGAGCTGACGGGTACTGATAAAGTCATCATGATGCTGTTGAATGAGGTAATGCGGGTGGCTTTAGTGACTACGCATGTCCCACTGAAAGATGTGGCACAATGTGTGACTTTTGATGCAGTGGTGGAAGCATGTGAAATTGTTGCCCATGACTTGGATACAAAGTTTGGAATCAAAAAACCAAAAATTGCTTTGTGTGGTTTGAACCCACACGCGGGTGAATCTGGTCACATGGGGATGGAAGAAATTGATACCATTATTCCTGCCATGAAATTGTTGCAATCAAAAGATGTGGACGTTTATGGTCCTTACCCAGCAGATACCTTATTTACGCCCAATAAAGTCAAAGCTTTTGATGCCATCATTGCGATGTATCATGATCAAGGGTTGGCTCCATTAAAGTATGCCGGTTTTGGTTCTTCAGTTAACATCACCTTAGGGTTACCTATCATTCGAACCAGTGTTGATCACGGGACAGCATTGGACATTGCCGGCCAGGGCAAAGCAGATGCTGGCAGTTTAAAAGCCGCCTTATCATGCGCACAAGCTTGCGCCAGGAAACAACAATGAAAGCCAAAAAGCATTTAGGCCAAAATTTTTTAAAAGACGATGGTGTGATTAATAACATTGTTAAAATCATCAGACCCAAGCAAAAAGAACGCATCATTGAAATTGGCCCTGGTCACGGTGCCATCACACAATACATTCAGGCCAGTGAAGCAGATTTACAACTGATAGAGTTGGATAATGACTTGATTCCAGTATTAGAACAAAAATTTGGGCCAGCTCATAATGTCCAGATTCATCACATGGATGCTTTGCAGTTGCAGTTGACTGATGGCCCTTACAAAGTGGTTGGAAACTTACCTTACAACATTTCAACACCCTTGCTGATTAACATGTTGTATCAGGCTAAAAACATTTCCACCATGGTTTTTATGTTGCAAAAAGAAGTGGTGCAGCGCATATGTGCCCCTCCGGGTGAAAAGAACTTTGGGCGCTTGTCTGTGATGCTCCAGCATCAATTTGATTGCACTGCGCACTTGGTAATCAAGCCAGAGGCCTTTGATCCGCCGCCAAAAATAGATTCACAAATAGTGCAATTGACTACCAAAAGTGAAGTCAATACCGTGTCCTTACCAGCGCTTGAGTTGTTGGTGAAGCAATCGTTTCAACAGCGTCGCAAAACGATTCGAAATAACTTAAAGAAAATTGTTGAAGTGGCACAATTAGAAGCGGTTGGTATCGATCCCAAACAGCGACCGGAAACCGTCACAGTAAAGCAATACGAAGAACTCACCAAGTTGCTTGAAGCGACCAAAGCATGAAACCAATAAGCTCAAATAACTTTGCTGGTTTACCCAGCTGTTTTTTAACTGCAACCGATACCGATGCAGGCAAAACCCATATCGCAGGTGAAGTATTAAAAGCCTGGAAAAATGCAGGTTATAGTGTAGGCGCTTTTAAGCCTATTGCTTCAGGTGCAATAAAAATTGATGACAAGTGGGTCAGTGAAGATGCCCAACGATTGGCCGAAGTAACGGGACAAGCATTAAGTGAAATTAATCCGTATACTTTTGAAAAGCCCGCTTCTCCGCACATAGCTGATCTAAAAGCTGAGTTTGACTTAGCAAAATGTTTGGACTTGTACGCTCAAATGTATCAAAAATATGATCGGGTGCTGGTTGAAGGCGTCGGTGGCTGGTGTGTGCCTTTGTCGGAAAAATTGATGCTAAAAGATTTGGCTTTGGCTTTGGGTTTACCTGTGGTGATGGTGGCGAGAATTGGCTTGGGTTGTATCAACCACAGTTTACTCACCATCAATCAAATTCAATATGATTCAAAATTGTTGTATGGCTGGATAGCCAATTGTATTGACAATGATTTTGAAGATCAAAAAAGCAACATTGAGGGCATTGCTACACGCATAAAACTTCACCCCTCATAGGTCATAAAGGCGGTTGTTTTCAAAGCCGCTGATATCCCCTTTATGGTTTTTTGTGGCAGCCAAAACTTTGAATTTTTCTCCCATTTCTGTGGGCAGCATCAATTGTTTCATTTCAGAGGCCAATTGATAATAATCGACAAAATCTCCTTCAGGTTGTAACAGTTTATCGATGCCTGCGGCCATCAACACATCTGCCTGTGTACCGAACCCTTTGACCTCACAATCCAAATTAGACAAACATTCGGCAACGTGAGTGAAGTCAACAAAAGCAGTGATGTCTTGTAAACCTACAGATTGGTAGGGGTTGAAATTGGCTTCATGCCTTTGGTGACAAACCAAAGTGCCTTCATTTCTTTGGGGGTGATAATAGGCAGGTGCGCCGTACCCATAGTCCACCCACCAAATCAGACCTGATTGTAATTGAGTGGTGACGCTTGTCAGCCATTGATTTAAATTCGGAATAAATTCTGAGCGATACCCGTTGGGTAAGTTTAATTTTTTATCGTTGAGTTGCTGGGCCAGCTCAGAGGAGAATGGTTGCCAAGATTCTGATAACAGGTCATTGTCATTTTTTAACATCAAACGATGGTATTCATTGTTTTGATATCTGAAGACTTCCACTGGTAAGGCATCTAGCACTTCATTTCCAAAAATTACACCATTAAACGGTTGTTCAGGCAAGCCATCTAGCCACATCACTTTGTCTGCTAAGTGGTTTGGCAATTGAGCAATTTTTTGTTGTTGTTGGTGCTTCAGGTCAGCACTGACTTCAAGAATCCAATAAGCTTGGGGTAATTGGTCAAGTTTATCTAAAGCCAGTAATAAATCATGGCAAAAACTGCCCATGCCAGCACCCAATTCAAATATAACGGCATCATCATGTTTTTCGAGTACGGGTTGAAATAATTGGGCGTGAGATTGCGCAAATAAAGACCCCAACTCTGGAGAAGTGATAAAATCACCTTCTTTACCGAATTTTTTCAGGCCAGCACTGTAGTAGCCTAATCCAGGATGGTACAAAGCCATTTCCATGAATCGTGCAAAACTGATGCTGCCCTTGTTATTGATTTCTTGGGTTATTTTATGTTGCAATGTGTTACTGATTTGTTGAGCACTGGAAGTCATATTTAATGAACAAAGAGTTGAAAGTTTGGCTGAATGTCAATCCGCACCGCGACAGGCAAAAAGCCAAGCAGTACAGTGCCGACATTTTACAGAATTTATTGAGTGAATTTCACCCTAATGGGGGTGTTTTTGATGTTCAACGAGGAAAAAATGGTAAACCCTACGTTGAACAAGGCCCACACTTTTCTTATGCACATTGTGGCCAATTTCATGCTTATGTGATTGATGATGAGCAGATTGGTATTGATGTAGAGCGAATCAACAGCAAAAGAAATACCCAAGGCATAGCCCAAAGACATTATCATAGAACAGAATGGCAACAGTTGAAATCTATGAACAAGCAGGACCAAACTGAACTGTTTTTTAAATGGTGGGCACAAAAGGAAGCTTGGTGCAAATTTGAAGGTGGTGTGCTGTGGTATTTTTTGCCACAAGCCATTTCAAGCAGCGGCTTACATTTTTTTGATGTGCCTTTGATAAAAGGCATGGCATGTTCTGTGGCAACAAAAGAACCCGTGACAAAAGTCACATTGAATGTATTGAAATGATGAATTGGCGTTTTCTGACACTGTTATTTTTTGTTTTTACTTTGGCTTCTTGCCAAATAAGCCAGCAGACAAAGAGAAAAGTAACACAAATCATTGAGGTGCAAAAAGACAATACATTAACTTGTGATGATGTCATTGACCGTTGTGCGCTGTTATCTCCTTATGAATCTGTATTCAATCAGGCCATGATTGATGGTAAAGACCGTGTTCAATTGATTGATTATGGTTCTGACGCCTTGGCGATGAGAATACATTTCATTCGGGCGGCTAAAAAAAATATAGACATACAAACCTTTATTTGGGTGAATGATGATGCGGGTTTGTTGATGATTCGTGAGTTGTTAGCTGCAGCCAGAAGGGGGGTCAAAGTACGGGTGATTATTGACCAAATGTTTTCTATGGGCTCGCCCCGATTTGTGGCTGAAATCAGCACCTTGCATGAAAATTTATCGTTTCGTATGTACAACCCTGTGTTTGGTGAAGCAGATACTTCGCCCTTGGACTTTGTTGGTGCTTTGGCATGTTGCTTGGCTTCCATGAATAAACGCATGCACAATAAAGTGTTTATAGTTGATGGTCAATATGGCATGGTAGGCGGCCGAAATTTTCAAAATCGTTATTATGACTGGGATGCAGTGTTCAACTATAAAGACCGTGATGTATTGGGTATAGGGCCTGAAGTATCAGCGATGAGCGAATCATTTGAATCCTTTTGGCAATCAGAGCATGTGGTGCCGACAGAATATTTGTTGGATGTGAGTCAACGCATTTTATCTGGAAAGGTGACACACAATGACTGGGAAAAGCCATACGATGAAAAAGCGGTAATTAAAGTACAACAAGCCACGGACATAAAATCGATAAAGGAAAAATGGATTTCGGAGGTCGTTGCGGTTAATAAGTTGGATTTTTTCAGTGACACACACGACAAACCTTTCAATAAAAAGTCACGAAAGAAAAATATTCAGTTGACCGAAAGTATTAACGATTTGATAGCTTCAACGGAGCACAAATTGTTGATGCAAACCCCGTATTTGGTGTTCAGTAAAAAGGCAAGAAAAATGCTAAAGAAGCTGCGCAAAGAAAAACCTGATTATGAATTGATTGTATCTACCAATTCGTTGGCATCCACTGACGCCTTTTATGTTTATGCTATTTCGTTTAAATACAAACGTTATTACCTTAAAAAACTAGGCATGAACATCCATGAATTCAGGAAGCAACCAGCAGACTGGACAGACATGTTTTCATTTGGACAAATCAATGAAAAAACACGTTTTGGGATGCACAGCAAGTCTTTCGTAGTTGATGACAGGTATTCAATGATTGGGTCACATAATTTTGATCCACGATCAGATTATTTGAATACAGAAGCAGGTTTTATCATTGACAGTGAAATTTTTGCCCAAAAACTGACAAAAAATATCACCCAAGATATTTTGAATAAAAATTCATGGCGTGTTGCGGCAAAAGAACAAATTCCTTTTTTCAGTGATGTCAGTGGATTCATGGCCACCATTTCGAGGAAGTTACCTGTTTTTGATATCTGGCCATTCCGTTATGCAACGAGTTATGAGCTTAAAGAAAATCATGAGGAAGTAGCTCCTAACCACCCTGATTTTTATAAAAATTATGAAGCAGTAGGTAATTTCCCCAAAGTGGATTTGCCTTTGAAAGAAATTCAGACAATAATAATCTCTGCTTTTGCTGGTTTTGCAGAGCCTGTGATGTAAGATGACTTTATGAATAACAATAAAATTATAGCTTTGGTTGTGATCGCTTTACTTGTGGGTTTACCTTTTTGGCGAATTCAAAGTAACAGTAAATACTTTGTAGAAGGTGTGATGGGTCACTTGGGTACTTTGGGTGAATGGAAGCACAGCCAAATGGAAAGCAGCTTGGACGGTGAAATCAGGCTCAAAAGGCTCACATTTATTCCTGCAGGGAAGAGACAAGGGTATCAAATTGACTCAATGAGAATTCATGCAGATGTATGGGACTTGTTGTTGAAAGATTCTCGTGATCTGGTTGCTCTGGCCCCCCATTCTTTGGGCATTAATCTTTACGGTGTCCGATTTAATGGCAATGGTAATGATTTGGTTGAAGAGGTATACGGTAATAACTTTTGGCCATTGGTGGCAGGTCATTTAGGCAGCTTTGCTTGTGGAGAAGGCGAAAACGACACATTCAGTCAATCGCAGTGGCAAACCATGTACCCTGGCGGTTTAAGTCATGATATAGAGATAACTTACCAATTATCAGATGCACTGAATATTGACTTCAGTGTTAATGTACAAACTTCAGATGCCTGGTATATCACCTGGTCAGGTTCATTAACACGTTCCAGCGATGTGCCTAGAATAACATTTAATGACACCATAGTTGATACTTTATATTATTATCATGCTGACCAAGGCTTTAATATTAAGCGCAACGAGATGTGTGCCAAAAAACACAGAAATTCTTTCGCAGCTTTTCGTTTAGACAGTGCCAACCAGTTGCAACAATTGTTGCGTGCATTGGTGGCTAAAGACATGCCTGAAAAACTCAATAATTTATACCAAAGGTCTTTGGCAGCAGAGTCTGAAGTGAATGCCATTCTTAAATTAGATGAGCCGAAATATATGTTCGAATTGGCCGGTGTGCCGCAAAATGATATTTTAGCTGCCAGCAGTTTAGAAGTGGCCTTGGGTGAAAATGAATACGAAAAAGTCGAGTTGAAAGCGATTGATCACTTAGACTTGAATATGGATTTGTTGCGCTTGCAAATGGAAGCACAAGAGAAAAAGGCAGAAGCAGAGGCAGAGGCCAACAAACCCAAAGAACTGATTAAAGTGATTACCCATCAAATTGGTAAACAGAAAAGCAGTAACAACCTAACGAATTGGAATGATGCCATTGGAAAAAATGTCAGAATAAAGACCAAAAGAGGTCGTCCAATTTTTGGCAAGTTGATGTCGATGGACGCCAAACAATTGACGGTTTCAACCCGTTATATGAGTGGTAATGCGACGTTGACTGTACCCAGACATGAGGTGATGTCAGTTGGTTTGAGTAACTGATAAATTAAACATGAAAAGCAGCTTGTTGGCTGGGTGTCTCATTGGAGGGGTTGTTCTTTCTTTTGTCATACTTTGGTCTTTGTTATATGGACCTGTCTCGACACCCCTGGATGCATTGTCGAATAGCGAACACCCATTACATGACATCATTTGGCAAGTACGTTGGCCGCGGGTACTTAATGCCATATTGGTCGGTGGTTGTTTGTCTTTGGCTGGTTTGTTGATTCAAAACATGGTGAAAAATCCATTGGCAGACCCCTACTTATTAGGCGTATCTGGTGGTGCTGCCACGGTCCAATTGTTTTTTATACTCACAGCAACTTCTTTATCCTCAAACCTTCAAGTACTAGCCGGCTTTGCAGGCGGGTTTGGTGCTGCGATGTTGTTATTAAAATTGAGCTATTATGGTCAAATTCGAACCAGTAAATTGACTTTGAATGGAGTGGTTTTGGCTTTTGGGTTTGCAGCCATTATCAGTATGATGCTGGCTTTAGCACCACCTGATCAGATGAAATCCATGATGTTTTGGTTAATGGGAGATTTGTCATTTGTGCGCACGCAGTGGTGGCATTTAGTTGTCCTTTTGATTGCGACTTTGTTGCTATTCAGCAAAAGTCAATCACTCGATATATTGGCACGAGGTGAATTGTTTGCACTCAAATCGGGTGTCAATGCAGTGCAACTTAACTTGTTGGTATTTACGGTCACTGCTTTATTGACTTCTATTGCGGTGGCACAAGCGGGAACCATAGGCTTTGTTGGATTGGTGGTGCCGCACTTGATGCGACTATTGGTAGGAAACAGGCACTCTATGTTGATTCCTTTGAGCGTCATGGCCGGTGGCATATTTTTATTGGCGGCAGATACTTTGTCGCGTATTGTTATGTCTCCAATCCAATTACCTGTAGGAATCTTTACCGCTTTGATTGGCGTGCCAGTATTTCTTTGGCTTAACAGCAAAACACCATGATTGAAATAAAGAATCTTGATATCCAACGAAACCATCAGGTTTTACTCCAAGGTTTAAGTGTGACATTTAAATCTGGTCAATTTTGGGGTGTTTTAGGGCGCAATGGATTAGGAAAGACCACTTTGTTACATGCCATTACAGGGTTGTTACCTGCCACCAAAAAAAAGATTTTTATTGATGATTTACCCATTGAACAACTAGACATTCAAGCCAGAGCCAGAAAGACCAGTTATTTGTTACAAATCCAGGAGCCTTGTTTAGACTTTACGGTGACTCAAGCCATATCAATGGGCCAGTTTGCATGGCAAACGAAAAAAAATGACCCTGAAGCTGTTTTAGAATTAATGGACAAGTTAAAAATCAGTCACCTCAAAGACCGCTCACTGCTCCACTTGTCTGGAGGAGAAAGGCGCAAAGTGGAGTTGGCCACTTGTCTGGCTCAAAAAAGTCCGCATTTGTTATTGGATGAACCTTTGAATCACTTGGACTGTGTTTATCAACAGTTTTTAATGCATTTGCTGAAGGAACAAAGTAAAGCGCAAGCTGTGGTGATGGTTTGTCATGATGTTAATGCCATCAAAACACATTGTAGTCATGTGTTGTTGCTTTTGGCGAAAGATTGTTATCTGGCGGGGGAATCCGCTACAATACTTAACGACAATAACTTACAAAGACTGTTTGATGACTGAAAATACGACGATCAAGAACACTTTTATGGCGGCCATTGCCAAGCAGTGGTTAAAAGCCAACATCATCAGTCAAAAAGATTTTGTTACTTTGTTAGAAAAAGCCACGGTGGCATCGGCATCAGTTCATCCTTATGTAGCGATTGTTGATAACAAACTCATTAATCAACGCAATCAAAAACCGATCACCATGGAGTTCATCACCAAATGGGTGGCTAAAACCCATGAGATGCCTTATTTGAAAATTGATCCAACCAAGATCAATGTGAATCAAGTGACCCAGGTGATTTCTCAGGCTTATGCTCGGCAGCATCAGATATTGCCCGTTGAAGTCACCAAAGATACCATAACCATAGCTGTGGCTAATCCCTTGAATACGGCTTGGATTTCAGACTTAAACAAAATTCACCGCCAAGAAATCAAAAGGATTCATGCCAACCCAATAGACATTCAAAGGTTGTTGTATGAATTTTACGGTGTCAATAAACAAGTACAAAGCGCTAAAAAAAGGCACAATCAAAAATCTTTAGATCCAGTGCTCAATTTAGAGCAATTGGTAAAATTGGGCAGCAAAAAAGACATCAATGCCGATGATCAACATGTGATTGGACTGGTTGATTGGTTATTGCAATATGCTTTTGATCAACGTGCCAGTGACATCCATTTAGAGCCTAAAAGAGACAATGGTGTAGTCAGATTCAGGGTAGATGGTCGTTTGATGCAAGTCTATGACCTGCCACCTGCAGTTATGGCCGCTGTCACCAGTCGCATAAAAATATTGTCACGAATAGACGTGGCAGAAAAGCGCAGACCTCAGGATGGTCGAATCAAAACATTATCTGAAGGTGACAGAGAAATAGAGCTCAGGGTTTCCACCATGCCCACCACTTTTGGCGAAAAATGTGTGATGCGTATTTTTGATCCTGATGCCGTGGTTATTAATTACCAAGATTTGGGGTTCAGTGTGGAAGAGGCAGCTGCATGGCGAGAGATGATTGATCGGCCTCATGGCATAGTCTTGGTCACAGGTCCTACCGGTTCGGGTAAAACAACAACTTTGTATTCAACTTTAAAACAACTGGCCACACCGGATGTGAATGTATCGACGGTTGAAGACCCTATTGAGATGGTGGTGCCAATTTTGAACCAGATGCAGGTCAATGCCAAAATTGATTTGCACTTTGCTGATGGGGTACGAACCCTTTTGCGTCAAGATCCAGACATTATCATGATTGGTGAAATTCGTGATTTAGAAACGGCTACCATGGCTGTTCAAGCCTCTTTAACTGGACATTTGGTGTTATCAACTTTACATACCAATGACGCGCCATCGGCGATCAATCGCTTGTTAGACCTGGGCGTGCCAGACTATTTATTACGCAGTACCTTGGCAGGTGTGATTGCCCAAAGGCTGATTCGTTTACTCTGTCCACATTGCAAGGTACCCACCAAAGTGGATGCTGAAAAATGGGTGTCAATGGTGCATCCTTGGGACATCAGTCCTCCAGAAAAGCTCTATCAAGCAAAAGGTTGTGATGAATGTAGGAATACCGGATACCATGGCCGTTCAGGTGTTTTTGAAATGATGCCCATCAAAGGCAGCATAAGGAAATTGATTAAGTCAGATATACCATCTGAAAAAGTCACTGCTGCCGCATTTCAACAGGGTATGTTACCGTTGCGTATTGGCATGGCACAGTTGTTGAAATCTGGTCAAACCTCCTTAGAAGAAGCGATTCGTATCGCGCCGCCCTCATCTCATTAAAAGGCTTTACAGTAAGGATAAAGTGATGAAAATGCTCGTAATTCAAACAGGTGATGCCACTGAAGGCGCGCGAATCTTCGGTAATTTCGATGACTGGTTTCAACGCGCGGTACCTGATAAACAAATGCACACCGTACATGTCCATAAAGGCGAGGTTTTGCCCAGTCTTGAGTGGGCCATTGATCATTGCAGTCATGTGATTATTTCAGGTTCTGCTGCGATGATAACTGAACAGCAAGATTGGATGGTATCAACCCAAAAGTGGTTGACCAAAAGTATTGACCTTTTACCCACGCTAGGTGTTTGTTTTGGACACCAACTTCTTGCTGATATGCTGGGCGGGGAAGTCTCTTATAACCCCAAGGGGCGAAACATGGGATTGGATGAATGTGAGTTAACAGCCGATGGTATAAAAGACCCTTTGTTTGCTTTTACCCAACGCAACACATACCAAACTTGGGTGTCACACCTACAATCAGTCAGTCAACTGCCTAAGGGGGCCGTTAGGCTGGCCAAAAGCGAAAAAGATAAGAACCATGCTTTTCGATACGGTCAATATGTTTATGGTGTTCAGTTCCACCCAGAATGGAATGCCCAAATAATGAAAGCTTATATCAGTGACAGGAGAAAGGCATTAGCAGCTGAAAATTTTGACCCCAGGGTGATGATGGGAGAAGACTCCGAAACTGTCGACGGATCAGATTTAATTCATCAATTTATCAACCGCATTTAGCCTTTTTGCCAAAGGTGGCGGAATGGGTTATAATCATTGAATGTACTTCAAGCTCGACAAGTCGATACGCTGTATATTAACCCTCTTTTTTTTGTCGGGTTTGGTGGCTTGCAACTCTGTAAAAACCTATCAAATTAAAAGTGACTACCAACAGCAAGAACTCTTCCACAATAAGCCCATGGGAGAAAAACCACAGTTACTGGCAATAGATCAATTATTTGAACTCACAGAAACTCAAAAAAAAGAAATTAAGCAATTATTTGGTTCCTCTGATTACAGAAAGCTCTCTCCCAGCCGCAAGATTTATAAGTTCCTAAGAACCCAACTACAGTATTTTAATTTTCATTCAGACACCCTGGTCGCTTCAGATGCTTTAGAGTTGAATTCGGGTAATTGCTTGTCATTGGCTATTTTAACCAAGGCTTTGGCCCAGATGAGTAATGTGGCCATTCAATATGAGTTAGCAAAAACGCCCGGTGTCTTTCAAAGAGAAAGTGGGTTTTTATTGAACTCCCAACACATCAGAACGGTTATTTATGACAAGCACGTAACAAACGTGCCCATGTTCTCTAGTAAAGACTTGAAGATTAAAATTGATTATTTTTCGACGTTGGGTTCAAGAACGTTGAGGAAAGTTAAAAAAGAAGAATTTTATGCCATGTTTTACAGTAATCGTGCAGCAGAATCTATGATCGATGGTCAGTTAGAAACAGCCTATTGGCATTTGAAAGAAGCGATTCAATTAGATAAAGATAATTTAGTGGCTATCAACATGTTAGGTGTTTTATACGACCGCATGGGCCATGTTGATTTTGCTGAACGGTTGTTTGAATATGGACTTTCATTTGGTCATGACCAATTAGAAATGTTAAACAACTACCATAAACTTTTGGTGCGAAATAACAGGGTTAATAAAGCGCAGGAAATTGCTGTTATTATAGATGAATACAATGATCCAAATCCGTTTAAATGGTTAGATTTAGCTGATCAAGAATTGAAAAATAAAAATTACCTGAGGGCAATTAAATTCTACGAAAAGGCGATACAAAAAGCAGATTATTTACACCAACCTTATGCGGGTTTAGCGAAAGCTAACTTCTTTTTGGGCCGGACCAATCAAGCCATAAAAGCAATCACTAAAGCGATTGAAAATAGTCACAATGGGCAAGTTGTATCGGTATATCAAAGCAAATACGATCACATGAAATCAAGCCATTCAAACCACAACTGA
Organism: Marinicella rhabdoformis; assembly: GCF_009671245.1. Lineage (NCBI taxonomy): Bacteria > Pseudomonadati > Pseudomonadota > Gammaproteobacteria > Lysobacterales > Marinicellaceae > Marinicella > Marinicella rhabdoformis. Next base: position 41,878 of record NZ_VTFS01000005.1, on the reverse strand, counting down.
TCCTGATTCCCCTTGTTCATTTATAGCATGACTTTTGGTACTTATAAAGTACTCATGGATTGGGCAATATGGTTGCCAAATTTTTAAGAGGAATTGTATGAAAAGTTTCAATAAACACACTTTAGCTGTCGGTTTAGCGATGGCTATGTCTTTGTCATTCGGTGCTGCTACGGCTTCAGCACATGCGGGCCATGAACATGAGTCAGTCCAAGTTGAGCAAGTCAATCCATTATTGGCTGAATGGACAGGTCCTTACGGTGGTGTGCCTGCTTTCGATAAAATGAACTTGAAAGATGCCAGCGCTGCGTTTGATATTGCGATCAAAGAAAATTTGGCAGATTATGAAAAGATTGCCAATAACCCAGAACCTGCTACTTTTGAAAATACCATCGTGGCCATGGAAAGTGCGGGTGAGCGTTTGGGAAGAGCGGGTACCTATTTTGGTATCTGGAGCAGTAATTTGTCGAGTCCGGAAGTGCGAAAGTTACAAATGGAATTGTCGCCAAAATTTTCAGATATGTCGGCGAAAATTTCACAAAATAAAAAATTGTTTGCCCGTGTTAAGAAGGTTTATCAAGACGCTTTGAAAACACCATTGGATGCCGATCAACAAAGATTGACACTAACTACCTATGAAGGTTTTGCCATGCGTGGTGCGGATTTAGACCCTGAAAAGCAGAAGAAATACGCAGCCATCAGCAAAGAGTTGGGTCAAATTTACAATAAATTCAGTAACAATGTGCTGCATGATGAAGAAGGTTATGTCACATTTTTAAGCAAAGACCAGCTCTCTGGCTTGCCTGAATCATTCACTAAATCAGCAGCAAAGATAGCGGCTGATAAAGGCCAAGAAGGCAAGTATGCAGTGACCAATACACGTTCATCAATGGATCCGTTTTTGACCTTTTCTGATGAGCGCGAGTTGCGCAAAATCGTGTGGACTAACTACTATTCACGTGGTGATAATGGTGATGAATACGATAACAACGAGTTGATCGCAAAAATTTTGAAACTGCGTAAAGAACGTGTGGGCATTTTGGGTTATGACAACTATGCCGAATGGCGTTTACAAAACCGCATGGCAAAAACCCCTGAAAATGCGATGGGTTTGATGGAAGCGGTTTGGCCAGCTGCCATTGCACGTGTTAAAGAGGAAGTTGCTGACATGCAAGCAGTGGCCGATGAATTAGGGCATGGTATTACCATTGAGCCTTGGGATTACCGTTACTACGCTGAAAAAGTGCGCAAGAAAAAGTACGACCTGGATTCCAATGAAGTGAAACAATACTTGCAGTTGGATAACCTGACTGAAGCGATGTTCTATGTAGCAGGTGAATTGTTTAACTTCAAATTCACAGCCATTGAAAAAGGCAAAGTACCAGTTTTCCACGAAGATGTGAATGTTTGGGAAGTAACCGACAAATCATCAGGAGAGCACATCGGCTTATGGTACTTGGACCCCTATGCTCGTCAAGGCAAGCGTTCTGGTGCTTGGGCGACTTCATACCGCTCACATGAAACTTATAACGGTAAACAAACCGTTTTGTCTTCCAACAATTCTAATTTCATCAAACCCGCTCCGGGCGAAGCATTGTTGGTTTCTTGGGACGATGCGAACACATTCTTCCATGAGTTTGGTCACGCTTTGCATGCCTTGGCATCGAATGTGCGTTACCCCAGCTTGAACGGTGGCGTGCGTGACTACACAGAATTCCAATCACAGTTGTTGGAGCGTTGGTTGTCAACCGATGTGGTCATCAACAAATACATGAAGCACAGTAAAACAGGTGAGGTGATTCCAAAAGCGTTGATTGCTAAAATCAAAAAAGCAGCGACATTCAACCAAGGATTTTCTACCACGGAATACTTGGCATCGGCTTTGATGGACATGAAATTCCACTTGGCAGACCCAGAAGGTATTGACCCTGACAAATTTGAGCGTGAGACTTTGGCGGCATTGAACATGCCAAAAGAATTGGTGATGCGTCACCGAACGCCACATTTTGGTCACGTGTTCTCTAGTGAAGGCTATGCTACAGCTTATTACGGTTACATGTGGGCGGATGTTCTGACAGCAGATGCAGCAGAAGCTTTCAAAGAAGCACCGGGTGGTTTTTATGACAAAGAAGTGGCTGCCAAGTTAGTGAAATACCTGTTTGCGCCACGCAACGCCATGGACCCAGCTGAAGCTTACCGCAAATTCAGAGGTAGAGATGCCACCATTGATGCTCTGATGCGTGATCGAGGCTTTCCAGTGCCAGAGAAGAAGTAAGCGACATTCAATTAAGTAAATCAAAGCCCCGAACAATCATTTGTTCGGGGCTTTTTTGTGGAATGGTTTTTTATTTTACTGTGATGTCTTTGGTGGCCAATATTTGGCGCGACTTTCCTTGAATGATATAGCGTATGGTATAAGTTCCTGGTGTTTTGGGCATGTTAAGCTGCCCTTTTCCTTGGTTGTCTTTGGTGTAAAAGTAACTCAGTTCACCGTAGGGTTTTTTACTGTTGTGTTTGGCCAAATCAATGTAGTCGCCTTTTCTGCTTGGTCCTTGCCATTCAACCATTACTGGGCTGTTTACAGTGGCTTGGTCAGGTGCATCCAAAGTCACTTCGACAGGTAAAATGTTGATGGGTTGAGTGGCCATTATTTGTCTGCCATCACTGCCAATCATAATAAACCTGACGTCGTATTCACCGGCTATCACGTGGGCTTTGAGTTCGCCATTTTCGGGGTGGTCTTTGAGGTAAAAGTAACTGAACTCGCCATAAGTTCGAATGTCACCACGTTTTACCAGGTCTATGTAGCCGTCTTTGTTAACAGGGCCGTTCCAAAAGACATCAAATGATTGTCCTATTTCAACTTCAGGTGGAGCTGACAAAGTCACAACAGCAGTTTCAACTAAGATTGGAATCCTATGTAATACCTTTCGCCCATCAGCGGCTTCAAGTATGTAGCGAATATCGTATTCTCCAGCATTGGCAGGAGCTAATAACTGCCCTTTTTTTCCTGCTTCAGTATAAAAATAGCTCAATTCCCCATAAGCCCTGATGTCGCCGGCTTTGACCAAATCAACATAGTCACCTGGCTGGTTTGGACCGGTCCAACTCACATCAAATCCTTCGCCTGCCGACACTTTAACTGGGGCTATGAGGCTGACTTCGCTGTCTTTTACTTCAAGGTCTACTGCTGCCAAAACATGTTTTTTCTTTTGGCCTTGCCAAATATACCGTAACTGGTATTGACCGGGTGTGCCAGGTGCTTTCAGTTGAGCGGGTTGACCGTCTTGGGCCCAGCTGTAGCTGAGCTCACCGTAGACACGGTTATCATTGGGCTTAACAATATCTATGTAATCATGTTTGCCATTGGGGCCTGTCCATTCAACTGAAAAAGTGGTGCCTATGGTTGGCCAGGTTTGGGGTGCATTGATGGTGGCTGTTGGTAAGGCGTCTGAAACTGGCTCCGTTTCTGGCTCAGTCAGCACTTGATTCAATGCAGCGGTTAGGTCCTCTGCATTTTCTGCCGCCAAATATTGGCCGCCTGTGATGTCAGCGACACAAGCCAATTGTTTGCCTTGGTCCTGAGACAAGCCAAACCCAATCACATGTGCTGTAAAATCAATGCCCAAGGCTTCGGCATCAGTGGCCACTTGGCAGGGATCCAAATGGCACGTTTCTAATCCATCTGAGATTAAAATCACTTCAGCGGCCTGTTCCGCAATTTTTAATTGGTCAGTGGCCATTTTTAATGCAGCCCCTATCGGTGTTTTGCCCTTGGGTTTGATGCTTTGAACTTGCTGAATAAGCGCTGTTGACTGGTTTCGAGCAACGGGTAACAACAGTTCAATGTCACCACAATCACCTTTCTTTCTGTGACCATAAGCCATTAAGCCTATGGCATCAGTTGATTGAAATTGACCACTGATTTTGGCCATCACCTGTTGTGCAGTCGTGATTTTCGCTTGCCCATCAATTTGCCCCCACATCGAGCCTGACCCATCAAAGACAATCATGGTTTGTTTGTCAGTTGGGTCAGATGCTAAGCAAAGGCCACTGAGCAGTGACAAGCTTGATATTAATATGTTTTTCATACTCACCTCTTTTATATAACTGTGTTATTTTTAAATGAGGTTAAAAAAAATGCAATTGGCACGTGCTGAATTGCCAATTGCATCACTGAATCAGGTTCAGCTGGTTCAGTTATCGTTGTTTTGGCAACTCAAACCTGGGATTTCTGTCAAACGGGTCATGGTCATTTCACCACTATCGAAACCTGATTCTTGATTGGGAAACCATGTGAAATTCAAGTTATTGCAGTCACTGAACTCTATTTCAAATTGTCCCCAAATTTCTGTATTCAAGTCGTCAGGATTGAACAAAGGCGGAAACATGGCTTGACTGGTTCGAGCGACATCTAAAATCGCTTTGTTGCCTTCAAAAGTGCCTGTACCGACCAACCACATTTGATTGCCATCTTTATCATAAGTGTACCAATAAACGGCCATGCGATTGTCAGCCAAGACTTCTAAGCTCAGACCATGGCCTGATTGTTCGGTATTGAACCACAGACCTGTATGGTAGCTGTGGATATTGATGGTAGGTGGCAGGTTTGGCTTTAAGATAAATATGCCACGATTGATGTCCGAAACCAGCACCATGCCATTATCAAAAAACGGATACACATTCCATGCACCACTGAAATTAGATACGGCAGGGTTATTTGGGTGGGTATCAAAAAAAGCCACTTCAGACATCTCGGCTTGTGACAAATTATCTAAATGTATTACCCTCAGTCCCTCAGAATAATTGGCTTGGTAACTGTGGTTATTGACAATGTATTGGTTGTGATCAATCGATTTTCCTGTGGCTTTATGGAAGCCAATATAGTTGGGGCTGTCTAAATTGGTCAAGTCCATGACATAGGTCCGTGCTTCGTCTGGTCTGCTTCCGCCTCTGGCCAACTCATCCAGCTCATCATCTAAAACAAAATGCTTTTGGTCATCAGAAAGCCAACCTTGATGAACATACTGAGCACCGGGGTAATTGGTACGGGATAAATAGACCATGTTGTTTTTATTGCTGACATCCACAATGGTCAGGGTATCCTCATTACTGGCAAAACATATTTCTTTATTTTTATGCTCAATATCTGGACCTGTATATATAACGCATTGCACATCATGGGTGTAGCCATCTTGTGCATAACAACCTGCATATTCAGGAGCACTCGGATTGTTTAAGTTAACTGCCACCAAGCCACCTGCACAGGTGTTTGCACCTAAAATGTAAGCATAAGCTGTAGCTTCATTGATGTGGATGTTATGGGCGTATTGAAAACCTTGCTGACGGTAATTTAACAAAGGTGAAAAGGTTTTGGGCTCACCTGAGTGGTTTAATAACTGGTTTAAATCAAACACTTGCATCCCATGATCCTCTATGTCGTCGGCAACGATATAGGCATAGTTCTGGTAGGTCTTTATATCCCTCCAAGCACTGGCTGTACCGTTGGGGCTGGGTAAATTGCCCAGATATATGGGTGATGCAGGATCTGTAATTTCAACAAAAGAGGTGCCATTGGAGCGACCCACCAAGGCAAAATAGCGTCCTGAATTTTGGTCTTTCCAGCCCCAGCTGTCAGATCCTTGGCCACCGCCAATTTCATTCAAATTCAAATGGCCAATCAAGTCGACATTATGGCAATCATATATGTCTGCTTTGCCGTTGATGCATTTTGTAACGCCTTTGAACTGATACCCTTTATATGGCTGGCTGTGCATTTCATGCATCATTTTACTGAAATTGGTGTCAGGATAGGATTTATTGAGTACAGCAGATCGTTGTGGTGTAAAACAGGCCATGGCTGTGAAAGAGGCGAAGACCAGAGTGAGGCATAAAGAGCGAGCAAAATTCATATCAAAGCTAAAAGCAAAAAGAATATTGTATTACATATGTTGTACGAATCAATACGTAGTGATGAATAAATAGCATGATGTGAATCAAATTTATCAAAATCGCAAGCCACTGTGATTGAATCAAACGCATTTGCCTTTCTAATCATGGTAAAATCCGCTGCTTTAAAACGCCAGAATGTCATGTACAGCTTGACCAGTGAACCATTCAAATTAGAACGTGATGTAGAAGCCATCACAGTGCCAACCGGTGAAACAATCGAATTGCCAGCCGGTGTGGTGGGATATATCACCCAGGCCTTGGGTGGCAGTTTCACCATTTTTGTTGATGGCAGTATGTTCATGGTTTTGGGACACAATGCCGATGCCTTAGGCAAAGAACCCTTGCCGACACCAAAGTTACCCGAAAACGCCAACAAAGCCGATGTAGAAGAGGCAGTCTGGAATCAGTTACGCAACGTCTATGACCCTGAAATCCCAGTCGATATAGTCGAGTTAGGATTGGTTTATGAATGTATCGTTGAGCAAGCGGTTGACGGGTTTATTGTCAGCATGGACATGACTTTAACAGCACCTGGTTGTGGTATGGGTGATGTGTTGGTTTCAGATGCTTCGGCCAAAATCAAATTGATTCCCAACATCAAGAAAGTAGATTGCCAGATTGTTTTTGATCCACCTTGGGATTCTTCAATGATGTCTGAAGCGGCGAAATTAGAAACTGGCATGTTATAAGGTCGATGGTTGAAGTACCTATTTTGACTTACCACAGCAACAACGTGCTGGGTAATGCATACCATAACAATGACCATGTCGCTTTGGCAGCTGACCTCAAGCTGATTGAAAAACTAGGGCTTCAAGTAATTTCATTGGATCAATTGATGCAATGGCACCAAGGTCAAGCCGTTGATGTTAACGTTGAGCATGCCGTGGTTTTGACCTGTGATGATGGGTCGTGGTTTGATTACCACGACATTGAACACCCTCATTTTGGATTACAACGCAGTTTTTTCAACATCCTCAAAGACCACCAACAAGCCACTGGCTCAAAAGTTCACATCAGCAGTTTTGTCATCGTTTCACCCGAAGGTCGTGAAGAGTTGGATAAAACCTGTTTGGCGGGCTTGGGTTGGTGGAAAGATGATTGGTGGCAAAAAGCACAAGCATCAGGTGTGATGGCGATTGAAAATCACAGTTGGGACCACAATCACGTCACCTTTCACCGTGATTTCAGTCGGGAAAAATCATTCAGGGAAGTCAATGATGCACCGAGTTGTGACCATCAGTTGCAACAATCTCAAGAATACCTTAATCAAACCCTGAATTTAAAATCGAGGTATTTTGCTTACCCTTATGGTAACTTCAGCGATTACCTTAAAACGCAATATCTGCCCCAAAATGCAGAAAAAATTGGCCTTAAAGCGGCATTCACTACCGAGCCTAGTCATGTCAGCAAAGACAGTGACATTTGGGCGATACCTCGTTATGTTTGTGGTGAGCATTGGCAAAAGATTGATCAACTGGAAGGGATTTTGAAATCATCATGAAATACATACTTTTGGCCTTGGTTTCTGTATTGACGTTGGGTGCAATTTCATTGTTTGTTATCGACTTAATGGACAGCTCATCGGTTGATTCTGAGCAAGAGCCAGCAGAAAAAATTGTGCATCAACTGGAGACCCATGCTGAGACTGTGTCAAAAACAGAGCCAAAAGCTGATATCAAGTCAGAAGAAGGGCGGGTTGTTGAGGTCTGTGGTTCTTTAATTCAAGAATCCATATTAGAATTACAAGAAGGACCGCAAACTTGTCAGCGTCATGAAGACTGTGAGCTTAAATCTGTTGCTCAAGGTTGTGGTACTTTTATTACCAGTAAAGTCAATGGATCAAAAATAGATGATTGGCTGAATAAAAACGCATCATGCGTTGATACCTTAAAAATAAGTTGTTCAATAGCTGCTGATGTTTTCAAATACCAAGCCTTGTGTATTAAAAATCAATGTGAGAAATCAAGGGTCATTGAGCTCAAGGCGGATCCCAAAGAGTTCATCATAAACACCAAATAAACTTCGGTATTTGTAAGCTGTGGAACCTAAACGATGTTTACTTGCCTAATCCCCTGACTGACTTTTGAAGGAATGGAATGAAATACATCGCAATGACTGTACTGGCTTTATTGGGCTTGGTCGCTTTTTCACTGGGCATGTTTGAATTGTTTGATTCGCCAGTTACGATTCTAAAACCAGAACCAGAAGGAAGTATCACTTTTATTGATGAAAAAGCGCTTAATTTAAAAGACTGTAACAGTGAAAAAGGTATTCAAATTAAGCAATTAATGAAACAAAATCACAGTTGCCAATCTCATGCGGATTGTCAGTTGAAGCCTTACGGGGGAGGCTGTGGGAATTATGTCATCAATAATGCAAGCGCTATAAAAATTGATATTTTGAAAAAAGAGTATGATGAATCTTGTTTCTACCAATCAGAAATTGTTTGTAGCATGCCTTATGATCCCTATCAATATGAAGCCATGTGTATTGAAAACGTGTGTCAAAAAGCCAAAATGATCGATCCAGAAACTGAGCTTAAAAAGTACCTAGAGACAGGCATGATGTTCAAATGAAGTTGGAGTTCAAGCAGTTTTAATCGGACTTGTTGGTCGCTTAAATTCATGGCAAGATGCGGCTTTAATAAAATAATCATGAATCATGAGAACCCGCGAAGAATTTGACCAAGCTTTCCCTACCCAAATCACATTACCTGTTCAATGGGGCGACATGGACGCCTTTGGCCATGTTAATAACGTCATGTATTTCCGTTATTTTGAATCTGTTCGCTTGGCTTATTTTGAGTCATTGGAACTGATGAGTCACAAACACCTGGCGCCGATATTGGCAGAAACACAATGTAAATTCCGCAGGCCGCTTTTTTACCCGGATCAAATTACAGTAGGAACAGCCGTGACTGAAATCCATGAATATGGTTTTATGATGCAATACGGTATTTTCAGCAAACAACAACAAACCGCAGCCAGTTTGGGTTCGGGTCGCATTGTTTTGATAGACAAAGCAACCGGTGCCAAAGGTGTGGTTGATGACGTGATGAAACAGCGAATCGAAGATTTAGCTAAAAAATAACTCCCCGAGGCTGCCCAGTTAACAACGCAGCGCAAACCATGACCTTAACCCCACCCGCAGTTGTACGTCCGTGCAGGTGCTTTTGTGCGGCGTTTCATCGAAGGGTTATATTTTTTATTGAGTGACACTTTGCACAGAACCTCTGATGCGGGGCATGGCAGGGGAGCATGTTGCTATAAGACTGGCCTGCAGCTACAAATACATTACCAAATGGCAATGTCATTGGTTCATAAGTCACGGTCTGCAGCCAAAATAATAAAAATATTTGTCAGTCAATCATGCTCACGCTTGTTTATAGGGGTATGACATTAAAAATCAGAGGTGATTTATGAAAAATATTATGACTATGACTATGACTTTGTTACTTTGGGCGGTATCGAGTCCCGCAGCCAACTTTACTGTAGATTCAACTGCAGATGGTAACCCTTGTAACCAAACAGCATGTACCTTAAGGGGCGCCATTCTTGCGGCATTGGCGACACCGGAAGCCGACACCATATCATTTGATATCCCAGCCGACCCCATCAATGAAAACTATTTTTCAGGTGGTTCAGGTGCTTCGGCTTTTCAATATTGGATGATACAACCCACTTCAGAATTACCCAGCCTGATTGACATCACCATTGACGGCTCAACGGCAGGCACATCAACAGCTGGAAACCCAACCATTGTGATTGATGGATCACTGGCAGGAGATCAAAACGCGGGTCCTTATGACACCTTAGATGGGCTCACTTTATTGGAAAACAGCCACATAAAAGCCCTGTCTGTGACCAATTGGTATAATGCCGGAGTCAGGATGGGTTATTTTACCGGCAGTTACGAAGACCATGGTTTTAATAACAAAATCATCAGCTCATGGATAGGATTGAACATGCCCTATGGACAAGCCAGCGCGCCCAATAAATTCGGCATCATTGTCACAACTAACGAAGGTGAAAACAATGTCATCGGTGGTTACATGCCAACTGAGGGCAATGTTATATCAGGAAATTTAGTCAATGGTATTCAGTTTGACTATTATTTGTCCGAAGGGTCTGTTGGTGTTTTTGGTAATAAAATTGGCACCAATCCTGAAGGTGATTTGGCTGTGCCCAATGACACCACAGGTATATTCTTGTCATCAAGGATTCATTCTAATGTGATGATTGGTGCTAACCTTCCTGGGTTGGGTAATTTGATTTCTGGCAATAACATCAATGGCATTCATATCTCTCCAGACCAAGAGCTTAACTTAAAAATTACCAACAACTTGATTGGCACAGACTTGTCAGGCATGGTCGCATTGCCCAATAGAGAAGGTATTGTTTTATCAAGAGGTCGTGATGTGGTTGTAGAAAAAAACATCATATCAGGAAACTCAGGTACTGGTTTGTTGCTATCTACCAGTTCTAATTCACCCTTAAGAAGAGTGGATATCATCAGTAATTTCATCGGGGTGGCAGAAGATGGGGTAACGCCTTTACCCAATCACAGTGCAGGCATACGCGCATCAGGTATTGCCATCGACACCAAGGTGGGCAAACCTGGTGAGGGTAACACCATTGCATACAATCAATGTGGCCCAACCAGCGGGTGTGGTGTATTAATCAGTAATTTCAGCAACAATGTGATTGAGCTGCGCTACAACAGCATCCACAACAATGAAAATGAAGGCATCGACTTAGAGTCTGATGGCTTCACGCCCAATGACCCGGGTGATTTTGATTCGGGCGCCAACCGCTTACAAAACTTTCCAGACATCAACAGTGCTCAACACGACCCCAGCGGTAATCGCATCAATTTGAATTACCAAATCGACAGCCACAATGGTGCCAGTGATTACCCGATAACGGTTGATGTCTATGCCGCTGACAGTGATGGTGAAGAAGGTCAAACCTGGCTGGCCAGCACCACGTTCACAGAGTCTCAATGGCTGGCAGGCAACCCTGTGGCCAGAACCTTATCCGCTGCGGCACCCATCAGTGAAGGTGATGTGATCGTAACCACCGCCACTGAAGGTGGTGGCAGAACTTCTGAGTTTTCACCCGGGTTCACTTTGGCCGGTCAACCTGACTTTTCCATCACCTGCCGCAACACCAAAATCACCACCACATCAGTTTTAAGCTGCACTTTGAATTGTGAAGCCGAAGCGGTTAATGGCTGGGGCGATGAAGTGGGCTTGAGTTGTGATAATCCAGACAGTTCTTGCGGTTTTTCACCATCTGATGAAATCGGCTTCACTCAAGCAGTTGTTCCATTCACCGTTGCCATCAATCATTCAGCCATGGTGCCAGGGATCTATTTAAACGAAGTGGTGGGCGGAGCAGATCTTCAGGTTCCAATAGAACGACAAGAAGTCATCACCATCAATCAACTGGCGGTGGATGACTACATTTTTAACGACGGCTTTGATGGCATCATTTGTCAGTAAAGAGCTACTTTTATGTCAACCCTACCTTTTAACAATACGAGGAGATTCATTATGAAAATCAAAACAATAAATGCAAGCATCATAACTTTGGCTTTGGCTGTTACGACAATGGCCGCTTATGCGATGGAAAAAGACACCATTTACAGCATGCCAGCGGATGCCAAACACGAGCAATACTACCTGCCCAATGAGGCACAGCCCGAAAAAGGTTCAGTTGCAGATGCCGCACAATGCTTAAAAGCCTGCGAAGGTGCTGATGCTTGTGTGGTCTGGACTTTTAAACCAGGCCGCTTTGGCAGTCCCAACTCATGCAAATTATCACCCAAACTGATGCAAGAACAAGGCATTACCACACCTTTCAGTGGTGCTGCATCTGGCGTGATGGAATCACGCTGAATGCTAAAAGCAGCTACTGTCATGCCACAGTAGCTGCACTCAATGTGGGTGCCTATGCGTGTTGTTTAAACGAATGCATGTTCTGATTATTTAGAAAATTTCTTTATCTCTAATCTCTGATGCGGGGCAAGCCCTGCAGCTACGATAAGATCAACTCGTAGCCGCACCCCTTGCGGGTGCCTTTGCGTGATGTTTCAACAAAGGGGTGTTATTACTATTAGGAAAATCACTTTGTATCGATTTCTGTTGTGGTGCAAGGCAGGGACTAGCCCTGCAGCTACAAACCACCGAACAACATTACAAACCAAACTGATCGGCATAAATTAAGTCGGTATTGGCGGGTGCTTCAATGGCACCTGTATCACAACTGGCCGTACCATCATCATCACCATCAAGACTCCTGGGATTGCCATTTTGATCCTCAGTTAAATCAATTCCAGGAGGAACATAACAAAAAGCATCGTCCTCAACGTCCAGTGCTGGCGAGTTTACAGTCGGTTCAAAACCTGGAAAACCATTGTCATAAGTTTTGATGCCACTGAGCATTGGATCTGCCACTTGGTTGTTGTCTAGTGGATCAAAACCACAACTACCATCCGAATCGATGTTGTCACCAAGGCCACCCAAAACGCCACCGGTACAGTTATCAGTTTGTTGACCATTGTTGGCTATGATGCTTTTGTAGAAAACCATCAGACCGGTATTAAACAAACGGTTAACTTGAGAACCATCATTGGCTCGGTTGTGAATCAAAGTGCTGGCTCTGATTTGATAATTTGAACCATTGGTGCTGATGGCGCCACCAATGTCCGCTTCATTGAATGCCAATGTGCTGTTGGTGATTTCTATGGTTGAATTGTTGGAGGCAAAGCTGAACATGGCACCGCCGTTATTGGCTGCTGTATTAAACATTAAAACGTTGTTAGGCATATTAAAATCTTGCCCGCCTTCTCTTGCACTGAAATACAAAGCACCACCGCTACCGGTAGATTCGTTGGCGATAAACTGATTGCGCCTGAGGGTGATGTCATCACCACCATCACTGATGTACATGGCGCCACCTATACCTGCCATGTTGTCACGAAAAACATTGTCCTCAATTAACATCACCCCAGTCACTGAATTGGTGCCACTGAATGCACCTCCGGAACCCACATCATCAACATCACCGGTTGCGGTATTGTTGATAAATTCATTACGCAGAATTTCAAAATCATCAACCAATGCACCGGTGGCATATATTGCCCCACCGCTGAGTGCTTGGTTGTCTTCAAAAATGGTACCAACAATGGAAACCCGATCACCGCTGTTAATCAAGATTGAACCGCCATTTTCAGTGGCTTCAAAACCGCCCTTTAAGTGTAAATTCGCAATCAGAAATTCATCGTCTGGATCTTCGTTGTACACCTCAAAATGTCGGCTATTTGGTGCTGCAATGATCAAAGGCCTGGGGCCGAGGCCATTGCGCCCGATCAAGGTTGAGCCAAATACAGCGATGCCATTACTGAGTTGAATGGGTCCATCCACATCAATCAAAACCAAATCAAGCAAGTCATCGTCACCCGCATTACAATCATCAAACGCCAAATTAAAATTGGCAGAATTAATCGCATCACGTAAATCACAACCACCATCGCCATTGATAATCAGGTCATCATCACGATCAACATAAATAAGTGCTGCTTGAGCACTGGTTAGCAACACCAATAAGCCGGCTAGGCTTAAAATTAATCTTTTCATTATTGACTCCTGTTTTAGTTATTCTTGGCTTTTAACAATTTAAACGTGAGTTTACTGACATTTAACTTTCAAAGATTCAGGAGTCGAGCGAAATAAACAGCTCACTCAGCCCAACACACCACGCGTATGTCCGCATTTAATTTGTCTTTCAATTGTTGTAAGTATTCAAGATCAAAATGTGCGTATTGATAATCCACATCTGACTGATAAAAATTGATCAATTCATCCAACGACATCCATGAAGGCCGGTTCAAGGCGTCATCATTGTAAAGATCAAGCTGTGTTTCAATGGTTTGTTGGAGTCCAATGCTGAGGTCTTTTGGTAATCCTTTTTCACCTGATTGCTGGTAGTATATGTTGAAGTTGTATTCGCCCCATGAGTCTGGTGCAAAGTTGTATGGTGGTTCTCGGTCAGCCAATTCAATGGCTTTATATAATTGCCAACAGCCTTTATGTTGGTACTCAATAAATGCACAGACAGAAACACTCACAGGTTATTCACTCAAACTCAAGATGAATATCTGAAGCTTCACCTTGTTCTGGACCCAGTAGCAGAAGATATTTGCCGGCAATGGCAACCAGATTTGTACTGAACTCTACTGTTTCACCAGGAGATACCCGATTGACTATAAAACCTTTGATGACCAAATCGTCTCGGTCTTTGGGTCTTTGTTTGATGGGTGTGTCGACAAACAACTTGGCCATGTCCCAAAAGTCTATTTCTGTGGGACTGTAAATGTTCAATGATCCTTGCTTGACCGAAGCTTGACCTCGCATCACAATTTTTCGGTGGTACTGTAACAGATCATCGGTGCTGACCACCGGTAAACGCATCAGTCCATTCAAGTCGTCTATCTTGATTGAGCCAGATACCGTGGGGTTGTTGTGAAGATTGAAATGACTGCTGATATTTTTACCAACGCCATAGGCTTGGCCGCCGGTTTTCTCTGGCAAAGATTCAATGAAGTCACTGTTAGCTAAATACTTTTGTTTGAGGTACTCCGCTTCGGCCAGTTGTAATTCAAGCGGACCATTGGCATGACGGATCTTGCGGTTTATGGGTGCGGATGAATCTGCTAATTTATCTTTAAAGTCGATTGATTTTAAATTTGGCCAATCGGTTAATGCGGTTAAGTCATGCAATGGATTGCCTGATAGACTGATTCGCTTTACGCTGTTAATCGGCGCAACTGTGGTCAAGTCTTGTATGCGGTTATTTTTGACCGATATGGCGACTAACAACGGTGTGTTTTGGTTGTGTTTCCAGCTGGTGAGTTGGTTATCGTCCAGCACCAGTATCTCTAACTGTGGTAATTCAGCATGGATAGCAAAGTGATTGATTTGGTTATGACTTAAGTCCAAGAACTTTAACAGTGGCGCGCTGCGACCAATCTCAACGGTGCTTAACTGGCTGAAATTGATCTTGATTGAAGTCAGTTTGGGTAAGTCCAACAAAGGCTCTAATGAACTGACTGCGCTGTGAACTGTTTTGATTTGTTCTAATTGTTTACAGTTTTGGACACCGTCTAATGTAAGCAATTCATCGCCTGCAATCCCGAGCAATTTGAGCTGGGGAGGACAATCTGACAAGTCGGTTTGTTTGAAGTTTTTAAAATCCAGCGAAGTCAGTTCAGCTAACTGTGACAAACCTTTTAAACTTTTGACGCCTTTGGCTCTGATCGATTGAATGTGTTGACCTGATACGACCACTGAAAACTCACCACTGTGGCCCTTGGGTGGTTCACTCACTTTAAAGTCTTCTGCTGTTAAATCATTGTCTAACAACCATTTGGAGAGGGCTGTTGAGTCCTGTTGAGATAATTTCTTGTCATTTTCCAACCAGGCACTGAGCTGGTTGTTTTGACCACATGAAAACAATTGACCCAATCCAAACACCATGATTAATACCCTGAAAGCTTGCTTCATAAAAAACCCCTCTTTGTAACCTAAAACAAAGCATAGCGCTATTCACTGACAAAAAACAATGAAAAACAATATGGCTGGGGCAAACCCAGCAACTACAGGTTTTAACAAAGCAAACAATAAGCAGCGTCAAACATAAAAAAGAGATTCCCGACGTCTCGGGAATGACATACCTACCGTCACACCCGCGCAGGCGGGTGTCTTTTTTGCGAAGCAAATAACGCACAGCGTGCTGTTAATGCCCAACACATATTAAATTACAAACTCAACTCACAAACAGAATGCTTGCCCATACAGTCAATGTAAATGCTGTGGCTGTCTTTGTTGTAATGCATCGGTTCCAAAGTGTAGGGGTTGGTGTATTGAGAGTGAGCAATCACTTGTTCAACGCTTTTATCTGGGTTCAGTGCAATTTCAATTTGAAGTTTCAGCAAATAAAACATGCCGTTTAAGTCATGGCCGCGTCCAATATAATCATTGTAAGCGGGTAAGGCATAACTGATGAGCAGCTTTCCCATCGGGTTGTAAAGGGTTGTGGGTGACCAAGTGAATGGAGAAGAAAAATCAATCTCTGGCTGATGGCTGTTGGCGTATAGGAAAAAAGAACGTGAATCTAAGTTACTGACCTCTTTGTATTTTTTTGTGCCTTTTGAGTAAGATATATTATGCGTGGCATGTTGTTGATAGAACATATTGTAGAGCGCATCAAGCAGACTGTCATATTCTTCGCTCTCAAATGCAACATCTATAAAGCTCATGCCGTATTTAAACTCATACTCAAAGGTGGTGCCCATATTGATATCAGCTGGGCTGAGCGTTTTAATACTGCTTTGTAGTTGTTTTAACTGTTGCTGACTTAAAGCACCGTGTTTGATGGCTGTGGATAAACTGTCGATATCTGTGTACACCGCAGCGATAGCGATCATTTTTGAGATCAAAAGGTGGCTTTTATTCAGGATCATGCGCCAAAACACCATATCATTGTGCCATTGTGTCAGGTATTCATCACTTGTTAGATTGATATAAGCATCAGTTAAAAACAATTTTTGAAGGTTTAAGGTGGGTCCGTATGCGATCAATGGTGAGTCAAATGACATTTGACGTGCATCACTGAAATCATTGAATCCAAGGAGACTTTGATAGCGTTGTAACTGTGAAAGTAAGCGCTGATCTGTAATGGGATTAATCAATAAATCATTAACCAAGGCGTTCATACAGCCATCATCTGTTCGTGAGCGGCAGCTGTGGTAGGTGTTTATCCAACTGTCATCATGGCCTTTGCCAATCAAATTTTTGTAATCGGCATCTGATAAATAGTCTATGCCAGTTGTCGTGATTTGTTGATTCAAGTGGTCACGTATGGTTTTTGTGGCTTGTAGTAGGCTAGGGCCAGATGCACCATTGATGGCAATGATTGCAGGATAGGCATTGTCCTCACCATAGGGTTGGGCTTTGATGTCTTTGATGGCTTGGACTTCGGGTAACAGTTCTTCATCAAAAACAGATAAATTGATAATGACGGTGAAGGCGAAGAGTAAAAAGGCGAAGCCAAATAGATAAAAGAATGTTTTCTTTATTTTTTTCATGATTGGTTCCAATTGGTTGTTGAACATGCCGTCTATTATGTATGGCAGGTTATTTTAACACCTGATTGAAAGCTGAGTGCCGCCTTTGTGTGGGCTGAGTAAAGGGTGAGCAAAGCCTGAGTGACTGAAAAAAGCCGCACTCAGGTGGTAAACTGTGCCCCATGAATGAAACGGGACAACACAACTATTTTTCTGCCCAGCTGCAGATCAACACACAAACAGGTGAAGTACGCCATGCAACAGGAAATGATGCCAGTGTGCGATTGAGCCCTGTAAACTGTCGTGTGTTGTTGGTGTTGATTCAAAATGCAGGAAAAGCTGTCAGTCGCCAACAGTTATTCGATGCCGTTTGGCCCAATCAAGTGGTCAGCGACGATGCTTTGACCCGGTGTATTTCTGATCTGCGTGCGCAGCTCAAGCCATTGACAGAAGTGACGCCATTGATAGGTACGATTCCTAAGGTCGGGTACCGCTGGTTGTCAGATGTGACTGAGAATCAAACTAACCCCAATGATGACAACGACGGTGACAACAAGTCCATAGGTGAAGCGCCAAACAATGAAAAAGAAAGCTTGTGGTCTCGGCAACTGAAACCGATGCTGTGGGCTTTGGGCTTGTTGTTGCTGTTGGTTTGGAGTTTGATGGCCGGCTTGTATTGGTGGTTTCAGCCAACTGGAACTTCTGTGGTGATCCTGCCCACGCAAAGTGTGAGCCCAGCTATAAATGGTCAGTCGGTAAGCGATGTGGCTCATCACTTGAAGCAAGCCACCAAAGTGCACGACAACATTAATTACCTGTCACAATTCGCTGTCCAATCACACAATGGCAGTCCATTCCCCTATTTCAGTCATGAATTCGGCGTCAGGTGGTTTATAGAGAGCCGCATTGAGCACCAAGCAACTGGACAGCGATTAACGCTCAACTTGATTGATGCAAAAACCGCATTGGTCACTTACAGCCAACAATTCACAATAACGCCAGAAACATCACTTGATGTGCATTGCCAAAGTTTTATTGATTTTGTTGCGGGGCTATAGCCACAGATAAATATAAATTTATCTTGCGAATTATTTACTCACCTTTTGAAGGTGTTTTCCTCAGGTGTTCTCTGTTTGAGCATGACAAACTTTAGCTCAATTTCAAAACTAAGTATGTTGCGCTGTGGACAAGATAAAAGGAAAACCAAAAAATAATTATAGTCCAAAGTATTTGATTGTGTTTGTGTTGGTCGTTTTGATTTATGTTGTGCTAAGAGACCGCCATACAATTCCTGCTTTTGATTTAAGTGATTTGACATTGGATCAAGTAAAAAGAAACGATTTAACTCTGACGGTTAATGGTTATGGTGTTTTAAAACCAGTTACTCAAAATTTAATAACTGCAAAAATTCAAGCCACGGTTAAGCGATTGCACTATAAGACGGGTCAATATGTAGAACCTGATACTGTTATTGCTGAATTAGAAAATATTGATTTGGTACACGAAAGAGATTCAATCGAATTAGAACTTACAACAGCAGAAGCTAATTTAAAAGAGCAAAAGTTAAATCAAAAGCGAGCCTTACTAAAGGAACAGTTTCAAAAGGCACAGCTATTGGCGAAGTATGAATCGGTTAAATACCAAAGAACCGCCACTGAGTCTTTGTTAGTTTCTGGTACCATCTCTAAACTTAATTTTGTCAAACTAGAACTTGAGGAGTCTCAGTTAAAACAACAAGTGTCATTTCATAATCAAAGTTATGAGCAATTAATTGAGCTACAAAAAGAATCTGTTCTAATTCAGAAAGAAAAAATAAAACTCAAAAAGCTTCAGTTGTCAGCGGTAGATAAAAAATTGTCTGAGTTGACAGTTTTGGCAGGTCGTCAAGGTGTTATTCAGGAATTGCCATTGGAGCTTGGACAAACTGTAATGAAAGGAAGCGTCATTGCATTGATTGGTGGGGGTGGCTTAATGGCATCGATACAGGTGGCACAGAGCGACATTCATAAAGTTCAGGAAAACATGTTTGTGACCATAGATACGAGACAAGATGAAATTTCAGGGCTTGTGGCAAGAATAGAGCCTAATGTAATTGACGGCCACGTGACAGTTGAAGTGTTATTACCAGAAAGCTTGCCAAACAGTGCAAGATTAAACCTGAATGTCGATGCATCAATCACCACACAAACTTTAGCGCAGGCTTTATATATAGAAAAACCAATCAATTACAAAGCGCAATCAAGTGGCTATTTATATAAATACCAAGAAGAAACAGGTCAGGCCATCAGGCACAAAATAACCTTTGGTCAAGAAAGTGGCCAATACATCGAGTTGACCCAAGGGGCGTATCAAGGAGATGTTTTCATTACCTCGGGGCTGTCAAAAAATAAAAGTGACACTGTCGTGATTAATAACTAAGTGAGAATGATATGAGTGATGTGATTATTGAATTAAAAAATATTTGTAAAATTTATCAGACAGAAACAATTGAGACCCATGCATTGAATAACATCAATTTAAAAATTTATGCTGGTGACTATGTGTCTCTTTCTGGCCCATCAGGCTGTGGTAAATCAACGTTGTTGTCTATCATGGGTTTGCTTGATGAATTTAATTCAGGACTGTACTCAATAAATGGACAAGATGTATCTGGTTTTAATCATGATCAAGCAGCTGAAATCAGGTGTCAGTACATTGGGTTTGTCTTTCAATCATTTAATTTGATTGACGAATTATCTGTCTTTGAGAATGTGTCGCTACCGCTGACGTATCACCCACAAAAAATGACGAGAGCAGAGGTTAAACACAAGATTGATTCTGTTTTAAGCCAGGTGGGTTTGAGTGGGCGTACACAGCATTTTCCCAATCAATTATCAGGTGGGCAGCAGCAGCGGGTTGCTATAGCCAGGGCTTTAGTTACTGAGCCTTCAATTTTACTGGTTGATGAACCAACTGGTAATTTAGATACGCAGACAAGTATACAAATTATGAATTTGTTACAAGCATTAAATGAAGCAGGAACAACCATATGTTTGGTCACTCATGAACAGCAATATGCCCAGATGGCTTTGACACAACTACAGTTGTTAGACGGAAAAATTGATGGGCATTAAAATATTAGAAAATTTCTTTGGGGGAATCAAATTTGGTATAAGAAGCTTGGCAAGAACTCCTGGATTTTCATTCACGGTTGTACTGACCTTGGGAATTACCTTGGCGATGTTCCTTTGTGTCATAACACTGAATCATTTATTGGTCACACAACCGTTACCATATCCTGAGCAAGGGCGTTTATTTGCTGTAGATCAGGTATATCTGGATGAATCTGGTGCAGAGCAAAAGCGATACTATACATTTCCTTCTATTAAGCATGTGTATAAAAATGCTTTGGTAAAAGGTAAGGCAGCCATGGTTGATTATGCCCAAGACATCATAACTTCACATGAAGAGCAGTCAATGGTGTTCATTAATTACACAACGCCAGAATACGGCAAGATTTTCGGTGTGGCTATGGCTAAAGGCAGGTTTTTATCAGATGCTGAAGGCTTGGCTGAACAGCAGCACAATGTGGTTATCAGTTATGAAACATGGAAAAACCTTTATGATTTAAGGGATGATATTTTAGGAGTAAAAATAAAATTTGCTGGAAAAAAACAGTTCAAAATTGTGGGAGTGGTAGCAGAAAATTTTAATGAACCCCAGTTACATCAAATAGGCAGAAAGACCCATATATGGGTGCCTTGGCAATTCAATTTGGCATTGAATTATTGGGGGTGGAGCAACAATGTCGATTCTGCCCATTTGGTTATGCGAATGAACAGAGCTGAAAGGGATGTTTTGACTGAAAGAATAAGCGAGGACTTAAATAATAAATGGCAATCAGAAGTCGTGGGTGGTTTAGATAATTACTCTAGTTGGCGTACGGCTGTGGTAACACAAAGCCTGAAAGAAAAGATAGTGGGAGACAGTGATCGTGTGGTTTTAATGATACTAGTTGCTGTGGTTGGACTGTTGCTGATTGCTTGTGTGAACATAGTGAATTTGTATTTATCTCGTGTGGCGCAACAACAAAGCAGCTGGGCAATAAGGGCTGTTGTGGGCGCTAAACAGAGCGATCTTTTCAAGCTGGTATTAGTTGAAGCAACGGTATTGGTGCTTTTTTCAACCCTTGTTGGCTTGTTGCTGAGCCATGTGGGTATGGTTTATTTAAAAAATAATTTCGCGATGGTATTGCCAAGAATTGTGGCTTTAAAAATAAATTATGCGACCTTGGCTTCAGCGGTTTTCATTGTTGTGATGTTGGCTTGGGTGTTTTCCAAAGCGGCAGTCAGCATGATAAATTATGACAAACTAAAGTCATATATAGCCAGTGGAAAAGGAGCTGGAATTCAAATACCAACAAAAGTCAGGGGGGTGTTGATAGTCAGTCAAGTCACCTTGGCTTCAAGTTTGATTGTAATTTGTTTGCTTGTTTTTAAAACAAATTATGACCAAGTATTAAAAGACAAAGGGTTTAATGTCAATAATTTAAGCAATGCTTATTTAATATATTCAGATTTTGACGACAGCTCCCCTGAGTTTTTAAAGGCTGAAGCGATGGCTCAAAAAGACAAGCTTTCAAGTCTTCCGATGGTTGAGCTGGTCAGTCAATCTCATTCACCACTACAAAAATTCATAGAAACAAATGTATCTTCATCGTTAACAGGTGAAAATTATCCAATTGCCATCAAAAGAATTGATCACAAGTATATCGACATGGTTGGCCAACATTTGATTGCAGGAGAAAACTTTACATCATCAGATGTTAGAAATAATAATAAAGTGATGCTGGTCAATGAAGCCTTGGCTCAAAAACTTGAAAAAGAGAAGAAAGTTATTGGGTTACAACTCAAGCGGGGTAAAACCAATTATACAGTTAAAGGTGTGGTGAATGATGTCGACTTTCCAAATGAAAAAGCGAAAAAACCAAGGGCTTATTTGATCGCATCTGAGTCTGGTTTCAATTTTGTAATCAAGTTAAAAACTGGAAAAACGCTTTCTAGAAAGCAATTAGTAGAGTCGGTTTCCGGCACCAGTGCTCATGTTGATGTATTTCTCTACGATTCTTTAGAAGCACAATTGGCAAACACCCAGTTTATGCAACTCGTTGGTATAAAACTGGCTATTTACAGTTTAGTGGCCGTTGTTTTAATGGCTGTTATGGGTTTGTTTGGGGTAATTAACTATTCTGTGGTGTTAAGGCAGTATGAGATTGGCGTAAGGCTCGCCATTGGTGGAAAATACAAACACATGTTAGTTATGATAATAAAAGACGTTTTAAGTTATATTCTAAAAGGCTTGGTATTCAGTTGCATCATACTTTTTATGCTTTACATGTATAGTCTAAACTGGGGCGTTATGTCTGGTGTAATTCCTTCTGTTACTTGGTGGCTATCGATATTTTTGATAATGACCGCAGTTATAGCCTTGATTCTGTTGTTGGTCTGTAGATTTTCATTGAGGCGATTTACAAAAAGCCCAATTAAATCATTTGTGAACTGATATTATTGTATGCTTTGTTATTGAGCTGAATTATGGATCAAGCAACATTATGGATATTAGGAATCACTATTTCAGTGCATGTGTTATTGGCCAGTGTGAGCATGTTCTTTTTATACAAAGATCATGACATTGGAACCAGAACTAAAGTTGTTCATGGTTTGTTGGCTTGGCTGGTTCCATTTGTCGGTTGCGCCTTTTCAATCAACAGTATTTTTGGTATTTCAGGAAGTAAAAATCATCAAGCAAGCGTCAATAATGATGCTTATTCAGATGGCGCATACCAAGATTTTGGTTCTGGTAATTCTGGTGGATGTGATGGTGGGGAGTAATAAAGGGAATCAAAAACTGGTGCCGACACCAAGAGTCGAACTCGGGACCTACTGATTACAAGTCAGTTGCTCTACCAACTGAGCTATGTCGGCACGTATGTTTTTGTCTCGTGTGAAACGAGGATGCGAAGTATAGCAAATAATTTTCTTTGTTCAATCCTTTTTTTGTTTTTTCTGAAAATTGTTTGTTTTTTGATATTTGTTTACTGTGCCATTCGGAGTAAACCTAAAACAACCATGGCGTCATGCCGACGCAGGTCGGTATCCAGTGAAAAAAATTTAAAGTGTTAGGCTGGTAAGGACACAAAAGACTGGATTACGGCCTTCGCCGCAATGACGTTTGGGGAAGGCCGTGACGATTGGGTGTTGTGGTGCTTGCGGCTATATTATTGGGGCTGATATATGTTTCAGCTGTTTTGACAGCTGACTTCGTTGCTGCTGATGGTGTCAGTTGCGAGTTCTGGAAGGGCGCCCAGTTGTTCATCGGTGATGCTGTAGTCAAGCCAAAATTCTGGCCATTGTTCAATGCGCACTTCTTTTTGTACTGCGAACCCTTTGCGTGTCAGCTCGGTGATGCGGTTGTCGGCGTTGTATTGTTCTCGATACAAGCCCAGCGACACGGTGTTTTCGTGGTTGCCTGCGGTGACGACGTAATAATCTTTGACTTTGGCAGCGGCCAGTTCACGTCCTTTGGCTAATGCTTCAGCCCGTGTTGGCATGGCGGGTAAATACACCCAGTAACCAGCTTCTTGTGTGGTGGTCAGTTTGCGCACAGATGTTTTCAGCACCAAAGGTGTGATTAACTCTTCAGTCGCTAAAATGCTGGCTTCTGAGTCAAACGGTCCGGCCGAATAACAGATTTGATTCACTGTGGTTGCTGCTGTGTTTTTTGGCGCAGGTTCAAGTGTTCGGATGGGCGCTTTAGGTAATTCGCTCAATAATTTCAGTTTTATGATGCCTGGGTCTGTGGCTGTGAAGCTTTTGTTCTGTGGTGCGCTCAGCTTTTGGCTCCAAACATAGAAGCCAATGTTACTCATCAACAAAATCAAAAAAACATACCTCACGGCGTTCAAATCTCAGGCAATAAAATTTGAATTATACAACTGGAGGCGCTTAGGCAGAGAATTGATTTGTCATTTTTCTGACGCTGAGGCGGTTCTGTGGTGTCAGGTGGCCGTTTTTTCTCTGTTTCAAGATTTGAGTATTTGTGCTTCACCACTGGCAAAGCGCTTCAATTCACCGTTGATGTTGAGTTGGATTTCTCCTTGGTCACTGATGCCAGCATAATCACCTTGGTAGGCACCGGAAGCTGTGTTTAAAGTGAGTTGTTGGCCGTTGAGTGCATCATTTGCTTGCCATGATTCAACAAATGAAGCAAAGCCGTGATTGATGAACTGCTGGTTGTTGTTTTGGATTTGTTTCAGCAGTGTGATGATGTATTCATTGCGGGTGACGTCGCGGGTGTTGAGTGGGATGTTACACACGGGCTGGTCGATTTGAGCGAAATGCTGTGGTCCCAGCTGCCAGTTGATGCCGATGCCTAGGGTGACTTCCGTTTGCTTTTCGCTTTTGGGTTGAACTTCGGTCAAAATGCCTGCAAATTTAACGCCATAGCAATACAAATCATTGGGCCATTTGATGCTGACGGCCGCTTGTGGGTCGAAGGTTTTGATGCTTTGTAGGCAGGCCAAGGCGATGATCAGTGGGTAGCCGGTCATTTTTTGCAGGCCAATGTCCAGTTCAAAGCGCTGCGATAAACATGCTGATAAGCCAAGTGGTGTTGACCATGATTTACCTCTTTGTCCTACACCTGCACTTTGGTGTTCAGCAACCAAGGTGCTGTTTGCTTGAACGTTTTTTTGTGTGGACACTGTGGAAAAGACTGTTTCGATGTTGCTGAAGTCTATTTCGGACTGAATCTGTTCTTTGTTGATGGGTTCTATCGGTCTGAACACATCTAAGCCCAGTGACATCAGTTCGGCTTGTTCGGCCGGATTCAATGAACTGCGGCTTTGACTCCATTGTTGGAATAACTGCTGTTGACGTTTTATTGGGCTTTTGTTCATTAGTTAGACTAACTTGAGGATGAATTGCTTGATGTCTTCCAGTTCATCCATGGACACGCCATGTTGAAGTGGGTAGCTGTGCCAGCTGACATCGAAACCTGACTGTTTTAACTGTTCGGCTGAAGTTTTACCCAAATCAAAAGGCACCACAGGGTCTTGTGTGCCGTGACCGATAAAGCACGGTGTGGTTTTGTTGGTGTCTGTGTGTTCATTTGGCCATTTGTCTTGGATGGGCAGGTAGCATGACAAAGCAACAATACCTGCCAATTTGTGTTTTGTGCGTGTGGCAGTGTGAAGGGTGATGGCACCACCTTGTGAAAAGCCAGCCAAGATGATTTGGTCAGCTTGCCAGCCTTTGGCTATTTGTGCTTCAATCAATTCAAGCACGCTGCTTTCTGATTCACGGATGCCTTGCTCGTCAGGCATTTTGCCAATGTCCATCATCTTGATGTCATACCACGACCGCATTTTCATGCCACCGTTGATGGTTACGGCTTGAATTGGGGCGTGGGGGAATATGAACTCAATGTCAAACTTGGGGTTCTTGAATTGCGGAACCACGGGTTCAAAATCATGGCCGTCAGCGCCCAATCCGTGTAGCCAAATGATCAAGAGTTTGGGGTTGTTGCCTGTTTTAGTTGTGATGAAATCTAACATGGGTATCTAAAGAATTGAATGATGTGCATATTATAAGGTGCGGTATTATAATGTCCAATTTATCTGTTGAGACAGCAAGACATGAACAAAAGAGTCAGTGGTTTACCTGCTTTTGCAATGATGGCCGTGTTATTTACACTGAGTGCCTGTGGTAACAAAGGTGATTTGTACATTCCCAAAGAACCTCAAAACAAAGCCCAGAAAGAAGGTAAGAAAGAAGGTAAGAAACAAGCCAAGATGAAAGCTGAGTCGCCCCGCCCTGAGATCAAGACAGATGATATTCCATAAACTGCATGGTTTGGGCAATGACTTCATGCTGGTTGATGGGCGTGATGGCGTTGCTGTGCCCACTGTTGAGTCGATAAAAAAATGGGCTGACAGGCGTACTGGGGTAGGTTTTGATCAGTTGATTTATTTGCATCAATCAGGTGGTCAGTTGCACTATCGTTTTTTTAATGCAGATGCTACAGAGGCTGAACAATGTGGTAATGGCCAGCGTGCCTTGGCACTGTATTTGTTCAGGAGTGGTTGGAACAGTTGGCCGGTGTCGGTGCATGGACTGGGAGGTGAAGTCACCCTTAACTGTGAGAATGAGGATGAAATAGAAGCTACTTTACAGGGTAAAGTTAAGGTCGAAAACAAAGGCGATGGTGTGGCGGTTGATGTCGGTAACCCACATTGGGTAAAAAAGCATGCTGATTTGAATCAAGTCGATTGGGCTAAATTATCAAAACAAGCCGCATCCTATTTTCCGGAAGGGGTCAATATTGAATTGATGACACAGTTGTCTGATGCAGCGATGCGGATCAGAATCAATGAGCGAGGTGTGGGTGAAACACAAGCCTGTGGCAGTGGCGCATGTGCAGCTGCTTGGGCAGGCCATGTTTTGTATGGCATGACTGAACGCATTGAGGTCGAAATGCCAGGAGGTGCTTTGACCATTGTTTGTGATGTAAATCGTGATAGAATCAGCCTGATTGGTCCGGCACGGCATGTATATCAAGGAGACATAAAGTCATGAGCGACAGCACAAAACAAGTCACTGAGCATGAGGTGATTAACTATTTAAAGGAACATCCCGAATTTTTTATCAACAACCCTGGTTTGTTACAGCAGTTAACTATTGGTAATCCTCAAGGTGATGTGGTCAGTTTGGCGGACCGAAAAATGCTCCAATTACAAACAAAGAACCAGCAGTTGGCAAAACAAATGAAACAATTGATTGCCAATGCCCAGCGATCTGAGGGATTGATGGATCGACTGTTCCAATTGCTTACAGACCTGTCTATGAACGCGCCTAAAGGAGAATTTGTCAGTGCATTGGTGGGGTTTATACAAAAGGATTTTGCCAGTGATTATTTTAAGTTGTACTTGGGCGATATTAAATTAAGTGACGATGAGGTTTGTGTACATTACCATTCAGCCCAGTTAAAAACACTGTTTGCCAGCTTCAATAATAATGACGCACCCTTGGCTGGACGTTTGCCAGCGGTTAAGCTCAAAGCTTTGTTTGGTGATGAGTCGGCTGCGCAATCTGCCATTGTGTTGCCTATTGGTGCAAAAGCAGCACACGGTTTGTTGGCTTTTGGTAGTAAAGATGATCAAAAATTTCATCCAGATCATGCCAGTGATGTGTTGCAAAAATTAGCACAGATATTAGCGGTGTTTTTTGACAGTCAAGCTGTTAACGATGGACAACAAAGTCAGTCTTGAGGTTGGCACAATGAAAAAGAATATACATGAGGTTTGTGGCCATAATTGATAAAGCTTTTCAAAGGTGTTTGTCGAATCAGGCCGAATTCAGTCAGAAAACAATTGTTGGGTAATTCGGGTTATACTACCAAGTCCATTCATAAACAGTTAAATTTACAATCATTGCGAAATTTGTATAACAAACGATCATCCGGGGCGGTGCAGTGGTATTCGGATTAGCTTATATAATCCTTGAAATCAGCGTTATTAGAAATATGACGGTTCTGAGACAAGCTGCCATCTAAGCGTTCTAATTTGTAGTTAAACCGTTGCTTTAACGACATATTGCAATTATAATGCACGCGCTTTTAGCAAAGGCAAAAAGTTTGACAGGTCCGATAGGCCTGAATTTTACAGGTTTGTCAGAGCAGAAAATGACCGCTGAATTATCCTTTAAAGACGTTAAGAAGACTGTGTTCAAAATACCATTTCATCAATTGTTGGTGGGTGCTGTTGTGGCACTGGTGTTTTACTTTGTTTCTGGACAGTCTGCTGCGTATGCCGCCCTATTTGGCGCATTCATCAGCACCATGGGTTCATTGGCATTTGCGTTGAAGGTGTTTTTGTCACCCGTTCGAGATGAACGAGAGATAAAATCACGCATGGTGAAAGGTGAGGCCTACAAAATGGTTACAGTTGCTGCATTGTTTTATGTGGCCATCGTCATGCTCAAACTGCTTATTTTACCTTTGTTTGTTGGATTTATAGCCACCTTTGTGACGTTTTGGGTGGCCTTGTTAACGGCTTTTAAATGAGAGAATTAAATGGCTGGAAGTGAAGTAAAAGGCATTGGTGGTTACATTGAGCATCATTTGCACAACAATACATATGAATTGGTTCCTGGTAGTGCTTTTTGGACGGTACACTTGGACAGCTTGGTATATACCTTAATCACTGGTTTGGTTTTTGTGTTGCTGTTCCGCAGCGTCGCGAAAAAGGCAACCTCTGATGTGCCAGGCAAAATGCAAAACTTTATTGAGTTGATTATTGGTTTTATCAATGAACAAGTCAAAGACACCTTTAAAGGCGAGTCTAAAATGGTTGCGCCATTGGCTTTGACCATATTTGTTTGGGTGTTCCTGATGAATTTCATGGATTTGATTCCTGTAGATGTTTTGCCTGCATTGGGCCAAGCTGTTGGAATTGAATACATGCGCGTCGTACCTTCTACTGACTTAAACATCACCTTTGGTTTGGCCTTGGGCGTGATGTTGTTGGTGTTTTATTACAGCATCGTAATTAAATCACCTTTGGGTTATGTGAAAGAGTTATTAACGCATCCTTTCGCTATTGACAACATGTTTGCGCAGGCTTTGATTGCGCCATTTAACTTGTTGCTGAATATAGTTGAGACATTGGCTAAGCCCGTATCATTGGCTTTGCGATTGTTTGGTAACTTATATTCTGGCGAATTGATCTTTATGTTGATTGCGGTGTTTACTTTAGATTACGCAGTCACCGAGTTGTTCACAACATTGGGCGGACCTGTTATGGGTATTTCCCAATTTGTATTAACCTTTATGTGGGCAGTGTTCCATATTTTAATTATCACTTTGCAGGCATATATTTTCATGATGTTGTCGCTGGTGTATTTGAATATGGCGCATGAAGTGCATGACGCACATTAATTTTTAAAACTTTTATTTTTATATAAATATATCGGAGAAAAACGATGGAAAATTTGGCATTATTGGCAGACATTCAAGGCATGACAGTTATTGCTGTTGCAATCATCTTGGGTATGGCCGCTTTGGGTACTGCGATTGGTTTTGCTTTGTTGGGTGGTCGCTTATTGGAAGCTTCAGCTCGTCAACCTGAATTGGCACCTATGTTGCAAGGCAAGATGTTTTTGATCGCGGGTCTGTTGGATGCGATTTCAATGATTGCTGTTGGTATGGCATTGTTCTTTACTTTCGCTAACCCATTCGTTCCTGCTGCATTGAAAGCAATTGGTGGTTAATTCTTGAAATTTAAGGCGGAGTACGAAACATGAATTTAAATGTAACTATCTTAATCCAATCACTGGCTTTCTTTGCTGTGTGTTGGTTTACTATGAAGTACATCTGGCCGGTAATTTTGGGCGCCATGGACGAGCGCGAGAAAAAGATTGCTGACGGCTTAGCCGCTGGTAATCGTGCTGAAAAGGAATTGGAAGAAGCACAAGCCAAAGCAGATAAAGTGGTTGGTGATGCCAAAGAGCAAGCCAGTCAAATCAAAGATCAAGCAAGCCAAATGGCCAGCAAAATCAAAGACCAAGCGAAATCAGACGCTTTATCAGAAAAGGAGCGTCAGCTCACTGCTGCTAAAGTAGAGATTGAGCAAGAAGCCAACCGAGCCAAAGATGCCTTGCGTAAGCAAGTAGCAGGCTTGGCGGTTGCTGGTACTGAGCAATTGTTGTCTAAAGAAGTTGATGCAGCAAAACATGCTGATTTGCTTGATGACTTAATCAAAGAGATCTGATTATGAATGAAAGAGTCACTTTAGCTCGTCCGTATGCCAAAGCAGCCTATGAGTTTGCTAAGTCAGCTTCGGTTGTTGAGCAATGGTCAAATGACCTGTCAGTGGCTGGTGGCTTGACTGAAAACGATGATATTTTGTCATTCATCAACCAACCCAATGTGTTGGTTGATGAATTGGTTAAATTGTTGTGTGGCGAGTTTGCTACAGAAGAATACACCAACTTGATTCGTTTGATGGCTGCTAATGATCGCTTGAGCTTATTGCCTCAAGTGGCGCAACTGTTTCACCTTTATAAAGAAGAAGATGAAGCTTCTCAAACTGTAGATGTTTATACTGCAGTAGAGATGACAGATGCACAACAGCAAGCTTTGATTGCAGCACTCAGCAAAAAAACCGGTAAGAAGATCAGCATCAATGCACACATTGATGCATCGTTGATTGGCGGTGCTCGCATAGTATGCGGCGACTTGGTCATCGATGGTACTTTGCGTGGCAAAGTTGATCGCATGAAGACGAAATTAACCAATTAAGTCGAAAGGCTTAATACTAAAAACGAGGAATCCCAATGCAAACGACATTGAATCCATCAGAAATCAGCGAACTGATTAAAGATCGCATTAAAGATTTTAAAGTTCAATCTGAAGCCCGTACCGAAGGTACGATTGTCAGTGCCCAGGACGGTATTGTACGCATCCACGGTTTGGCCGATGTGATGCAAGGTGAAATGATTGAGTTACCTGGCAACACATTTGCATTGGCATTGAATCTTGAAAGAGATTCTGTTGGTGCGGTAATTTTGGGTGATTATGGTCACATTTCAGAAGGCGACATTGCTAAATGTACTGGTCGTATTTTGGAAGTGCCTGTAGGTCCTGAATTGACTGGTCGTGTTGTTGACTCTTTGGGTACGCCTATTGATGGTAACGGCCCGATCACTGCTGAATTGACAGCTCCGATTGAAAAAATTGCACCTGGTGTAATTGATCGTCAATCAGTTGACGAGCCTGTACAAACAGGTTTGAAATCAATCGATGCCATGGTGCCGATTGGTCGTGGTCAGCGTGAGTTGATTATTGGTGACAGACAGACTGGTAAAACAGCTGTGGCATTGGATGCCATCATCAACCAAAAAGGCAAAGGCATTACTTGTATTTATGTTGCCGTTGGTCAAAAGCGTTCATCTGTGTCTGCTTTGGTTCGTAAATTAGAAGAGCATGGCGCCATGGATCACACGATCATTGTTGCGGCTACTGCTTCTGATTCTGCTGCCATGCAATACATTGCACCTTACGCCGGTTGTGCGATGGGTGAATACTACCGTGACCGTGGTCAAGATGCCTTGATCATTTATGATGATTTGACCAAGCAAGCTTGGGCGTATCGTCAAGTGTCATTGTTGTTGAAACGTCCCCCAGGCCGTGAAGCCTATCCTGGTGACGTATTTTACTTACATTCACGTTTATTAGAACGTGCTGCTCGTGTAAATGCTGACTATGTTGAGCGTTTCACAAACGGTGAAGTAAAAGGTAAAACAGGTTCATTGACGGCATTGCCAATCATTGAAACTCAAGCAGGTGACGTATCAGCTTTCGTACCAACCAACGTAATTTCTATTACTGATGGTCAGATTTTCTTGGGTACAGATTTGTTTAACTCAGGTATTCGTCCTGCGATTGATGCTGGTTTGTCAGTATCTCGTGTAGGTGGTGCTGCACAAACCAAAATCATTAAGAAATTGGGTGGTGGTGTTCGATTGGCACTGGCCCAGTACCGTGAGTTGGCAGCTTTTGCTCAGTTCGCATCTGATTTGGATGAAAACACCCGTGCACAATTAGAACGTGGTCAACGTGTAACTGAATTGATGAAACAAGCGCAATATGCACCTATGAGTGTGGCCGAAATGGCTGTGTCTTTGTATGCCATTGATCGTGGTTTCATGGATGACGTTGCTTTGAACAAAATTGGTAGCTTCGAATCTTCATTGGTTGAATACATGAACAACAGCGAATCAGGCTTGATGAATGACATCAACGCTACAGGTAACTTCAATGACGATATAGAAAGTCAATTGAAAGCTGGTGTTGAAGCATTCAAAAAAACAGGTAGCTGGTAAAGCATTAATCAAACACGCAAATTAAGGTAGTCTTATGGCAGTTGGTAGCGAAATTGTAACTAAAATCAAAAGTGTAAAATCGACACGTAAAGTGACGACTGCACTGGAAATGGTTTCAGCGAGCAAGATCAAAAAAGCCCAAGACCAAATGCATGCATCTCGTCCTTACGCACGTAAGGTGAGACAAATCATTGGTCATTTGGCTGAAGCAACGCCCGAGTACAAACACCCATTCTTACATGAAGGCGAAGCCGATCGTGTGGGTTACATCATTATCTCAACAGATCGTGGTTTATGTGGTGGTTTGAACTCTGGTTTGTTCAAAAAGTGTGTCGGTCACATGCAAGAATGGCAAAACAAAGGTTCTGCTGTTGATGTCGTGACCATTGGTAACAAGGCGGCATCGTTCTTTAAAAATGTTGACGTGAATTTGAAAGCCAACATCAGTTCATTGGGAGATAACCCAGAATTGATTAAATTAATTGGTGTTGTCAAAGTCATGTTAGATGCTTTTGAAGCAGGCGAAATCAGTCACTTGTACTTGGTCTTTAATGATTTTGTTAATACCATGACACAGAAGCCTATGGTTGATCAATTGTTGCCTTTACCTGCTGACGATTCAGATGTAGCTCGCAAAGACAATTGGGACTACTTATATGAGCCAAGTGCCAAAGACGTATTAGATCATTTGATTACCAGATACATCGAATCATTGGTGTTCCAAGGTGTGTTAGAGAACTTGGCTTCAGAGCATGCGGCACGTATGGTCGCGATGAAGTCAGCATCTGACAACGCATCAGATTTGATTAAAGAATTGCAGTTGGTTTATAACAAAGCCAGACAAGCTGCCATTACACAAGAAATTTCAGAAATTGTCAGCGGCGCAGCTGCTGTATAGGAGAAGTCAGATATGAGTTCAGGTAAAATATTACAAATTATTGGTGCGGTGGTTGACGTTGAGTTTCCACGCAGCGCAGTGCCTAAATTGTACGATGCATTGAAAATTGATGAAACAGGTACAACTTTAGAAGTACAACAACAATTGGGTGATGGTGTCGTAAGAACCATTGCTTTGGGTTCTACTGACGGTTTGAAACGTGGTTTGGATGTGGTTAACACAAACAAAGCCATTTCTGTACCAGTAGGCGAAAAAACGTTAGGTCGCATCATGGACGTATTGGGAGATCCAATCGACCGCTGTGGTGACATTGGTGAAGAAGAGCGTTGGGAAATCCATCGTGAAGCGCCTGCTTATGATGAGCAAGCAGCCAGTGACGAGATCTTAGAAACAGGTATTAAAGTGATCGATTTGTGCTGTCCTTTTGCTAAGGGTGGTAAAGTTGGATTGTTCGGTGGTGCCGGTGTAGGTAAAACCGTAAACATGATGGAATTGATCCGTAACATCGCGATTGAGCATTCAGGCTACTCAGTATTTGCTGGTGTGGGTGAGCGTACTCGTGAGGGTAACGATTTCTACTACGAGATGAAAGAGTCTAACGTATTAGATAAAGTGGCCTTGGTTTACGGTCAGATGAATGAGCCCCCAGGTAACAGATTACGTGTAGCCTTGACAGGCTTGACCATCGCTGAGTATTTCCGTGATGAAGGACGTGATGTTTTGATGTTTATTGATAACATTTACCGTTATACATTGGCGGGTACAGAGGTATCTGCATTGTTGGGTCGTATGCCTTCTGCGGTAGGTTACCAACCGACATTGGCTGAAGAGATGGGTAAATTACAAGAGCGTATTACCTCTACTAAGAAAGGTTCTATTACATCTATCCAAGCGGTATACGTACCTGCGGATGATTTGACCGATCCATCGCCAGCGACAACCTTTGCTCACTTGGACGCCACAGTTGTACTGTCTCGTTCTATTGCTGAGTTGGGTATTTATCCAGCGGTTGATCCATTAGATTCAACTTCGCGTCAATTAGATCCATTAATGGTTGGTGAAGAACATTACAACGTAACGCGTGCTGTACAAAATACATTACAACGTTATAAAGAGTTGAAAGACATCATTGCGATTTTGGGTATGGATGAGTTGTCTGAAGAAGACAGACAAACTGTATACCGTGCACGTAAAGTTGAGAAATTCTTTTCACAACCTTTCTTCGTGGCTGAAGTGTTTACCGGTTCACCAGGTACATATGTGTCTTTGACTGAAACCATCCGTGGTTTTAAAGGCATCATCGAAGGTGAATACGATCACATTCCAGAGCAAGCTTTCTACATGGCTGGTACCATTGATGAAGTGTTGGAAAAAGCGAAGAAAATGGAAGCCAAAGCGGCTTGAGGTAAATAATTATGTCAAACATTCAGTGTGATATTGTCAGTGCAGAAAGTGCCATTTTTAATGGTTCTGCGAGCATGGTTGTGGCCAGTGGTATTGAAGGGGAGTTGGGTATAACTGCGCAACATACACCCTTGATTACTCAGTTGAAACCAGGCGAAATTCGTGTCATCCAAGCCGATGGTACTGAAGAA
Source organism: Marinicella rhabdoformis (assembly GCF_009671245.1). Taxonomy (NCBI): domain Bacteria; kingdom Pseudomonadati; phylum Pseudomonadota; class Gammaproteobacteria; order Lysobacterales; family Marinicellaceae; genus Marinicella; species Marinicella rhabdoformis. The sequence continues at coordinate 7,391 of NZ_VTFS01000005.1, read as the reverse complement.
CATTTTTATGTTTCTGGTGGTATCTTGGAAGTGCAGCCTAATTTGGTTTCAGTTTTGGCTGATACTGCTGTGCGTGCTGATGACATTGATGAAGCGGCTGCGATTCAAGCCAAAGAAGAAGCTGAAAGGTTGTTGAAAGACAACAACAAAAAGCAAGATCTGGCTATGGTACAAGCAGATTTGGCCAAAGCATTGGCTCAAATCAGTGCAGTGGCTAAATTGAAGAAAAACCTCAAACGTTAAACGTTAGTCATAATGATCAAAAGAGCCGGCCTTGAGTCGGCTTTTTTGTTTCTGGTTTTTTGAAAAAATAGTGTGGTTTAGCTTTTAATATAAATGACTTATAATAGCTAAACTTAATTAGTATTGAACCATTTAATACGCCTATTTAACCTTACTAACCCGAGTCACTTGATGAACAATTCCTTACATGTCGTTATTTTAGCAGCTGGTGCAGGTACCCGAATGCGTTCAGATAAGCTGAAAGTGTTACATCACGTGGCAGGTGTTGCCATGGTGGATCATGTCTTGAACTTAGCAAAATCTATGAATCCATCTCAAATCACGATGGTTTTTGGTCACCAAGGTGAGCAGTTGCAGGCACATTTAGCTGAAGAGCAGGTCAATTGGGCTGAACAAAAGGAACAACTCGGTACTGGGCATGCCGTTCAACAAGCAGTACCCTTTTTTAAAGATGATGAACAAGTTTTGGTATTGTATGGAGATGCGCCATTGGTGCAACTCAATGATTTAATTAACATTGACGCAAGCCAATTTGTTTTGACCGCAGTTCTTGAAAATCCAAAAGGATATGGTCGCATCATCCGTGATGGTGAAAGGGTTACTGCTATTGTCGAAGAAAAAGATGCCAATGAGGCCGAAAAACAAGTCAAAGAAATCAATTCCGGCATCATCCAAGCACCAGCAAAAAAATTGAAAAACTGGTTAAGTCAATTGTCCAATGACAACCAGCAAGGTGAATATTACCTGACAGATGTAATTGCCTTGGCTGCTGAAAGTCAACAGTCATTTAAAGCGGCTGTATTGGCTGATTCCGATGCGGTTAAAGGGGCTAATGACATGGTTCAATTGGCGGAATTGGATGCCATTTTTCAACAACGAATCAGAACTGATTTAATGAAAAATGGTGTGCGTTTAATGAACCCAGAATCTATAGATGTTCGTGGTCAACTGCGCTGTGGTCGTGATGTGGTAGTTGACAAAGGTGTGTTAATTGAAGGTGAAGTGATGTTAGGAGATGGCGTTCGCTTAGGAGCGCATTCAGTGATTAAGGATTGCGAATTGGTGGCTGGGACACAAGTGGCAGCGCATTCTGTGCTTGAAGGTGTGACGACCACAGGTGCTTGTCAGATTGGCCCCTTTGCCCGATTGCGACAAGGTACGGTGTTGTCTGAAGGCTGCAAAATAGGCAATTTTGTTGAAACTAAGAAAACAACCATGGGTCAAAACAGCAAAGCCAGTCACTTGAGTTATTTGGGTGATGCTGAAATTGGTAAGGAAGTGAACATTGGTGCAGGTACCATCACCTGTAATTACGATGGTGTGAATAAATTCAAAACCACCATCAAAGACGGTGCTTTTATAGGTTCTGACAGCCAGTTGGTCGCACCAGTGATCATTGGTGAAAATGCCACCATAGGTGCAGGCTCTACCATCACCAAAGATGCGCCCGATAACAAACTGACTTTATCAAGAAGTAAACTGAGAACCATCTCAAACTGGGAAAAACCAAAGAAAATATAATATGTGTGGAATAGTAGCAGCCAGCGCCAAGCGCAATGTCGTTGACATCATCATCAATGGCTTACAAACTTTAGAATACCGTGGTTATGATTCAGCAGGCATTGCGGTGATAGAAGGCGATGGCATCACCATCAAGAAACAAGCCGGCAAGTTAACCAAGCTCAAAGCGCAGTTGGCAGATGAACCGGTTTCAGGTCACAGCGGCATCGGACACACCCGATGGGCCACCCATGGAGAGCCCACTTCGGCCAATGCCCACCCACACGATTCAAACAACGCCATAGCCGTGGTACACAATGGCATCATTGAAAATTATGCACCGTTGCGAGAGCAATTGATTGCCAAAGGGTATCAATTCAAATCAGAAACCGACACAGAAACCTTGGTGCACTTGATACATGATTACCAAAGTGATGGGCTGAGTTTTGCCCAAGCCAGCCACAAAGCCATTCGTTTATTGGATGGTGCCTATGCAGTAGCCATTACGTGTATGTCTGAACCTGGCCGTATCATTGCCGCCAGAAAAGGCAGCCCCTTGGTTCTGGGCATGGGTGAAGGAGAAAATTTTGTCGCCTCAGATGTTCAAGCCTTAATCAATGAGACTGACCAGTTTTGTTATTTAGAAGAAGGTGACATTGTAGAAATAACCGCTGATGATTACGTGATATATGACGGCAATGACCAACAGGTATCGCGTGAAATACAAACGGTAAAAATGTCAGCCGATGCTTTGAGCAAAGACGGTTATGCCCATTACATGCTGAAAGAAATTCATGAACAACCGACAGCGGTAGCCAACACCATAGCAGACAGGCTGTTGGGTGGGCGTGTCAGTGATGAATTCATCACACCAGAGATGGCACAAACACTGCAACAAGTCGAACACATTCACATCATTGCCTGTGGTACCTCTTATCATGCAGGTATGGTCGCTCGTTATTGGCTAGAGGCTTTTACTGGTATTCCCACTCAAGTTGAAATAGCCAGTGAATACCGCTACAGGAATCCAGTGGTTCCCAAAAACAGCTTGTTCTTAACCATTTCACAATCAGGTGAAACGGCCGATTCATTGGCCGCCTTGCGCTATGCCCAAACCACTGGGTATTTGTCCACTTATGCGGTATGTAATGTCGCTAACTCGACCTTAGACCGAGAAAGTGATGTTTGTTTATTGACCTACGCAGGACCTGAAATTGGCGTCGCATCGACAAAAGCATTGACCACGCAATTGGCAGTGATGGCTTTGTTCACATTGAAAATGATGGAAATTCATGACAAAGACCCCGCCAAACGCAAGCGCTTGGTGAAACAGCTTCGCACCATGCCAGGCATCATAAACCAAGCTTTGGTATTGAGTGATCAAATCAAAGGCATCGCTGAACAAATTGTCAAAAGAGACAATGCCTTGTTTTTGGGCAGAGGCTTACATTACCCTATAGCACTGGAAGGTGCTTTGAAATTAAAGGAAATTTCATACATCCATGCCGAAGGTTATCCTGCGGGCGAGTTGAAACATGGGCCGCTGGCATTAGTCGATGAAAAAATGCCAGTGATTGCCGTTTGCCCTAATGATGAATTATTAGAAAAGCTCAAATCAAATATTGAAGAAGTCCGAGCACGTGGTGGAGAGCTCTATGTATTTGTTGACCACAAAAGCGATCACGGTTTGAGCGATCGTGTGAATCATGTGATTACATTGGATGCCAGTGGCTCATTCACTTCACCCATCGTATTCAATGTACCATTGCAATTGTTGTCTTACCATGTGGCGGTATTGCGTGGAACCGATGTGGACCAGCCACGAAATTTGGCTAAATCTGTGACGGTAGAGTGAGGCATAAATGACTATGAAGCAAGAAACCAAAGATAAATTGAAACAAAAGCTGGATGCGGACAGTTACCATGTGATTGCAGAAAAAGGAACAGAGCGACCCCATACTGGAAAGTATAACCTGCATTTTGAAAAAGGTGTTTACCACTGCAAATCCTGTGGTGAAGCGTTGTTTGCCGACGGTTCAAAATTTGATGCTGGTTGTGGTTGGCCAAGCTTTGATCAAGAAATAGAAGCAGGAAAAATCAAAGAAGTGTTCGATGATTCTCATGGCATGCGCCGCACGGAAATCGTCTGTGCTAAGTGCGGAGGACATTTAGGACATGTTTTCAATGACGGACCGACCGAAACAGGCTTGCGTTATTGTGTGAATTCTTTGTCGCTTAATTTTGAGGCTGAAGACTAATTCAGGCTGAAGATTAGGGCAAAGCTAAAATGTTTTGCCATTGTTTGTAAACAGCAGCTTCATCAAACTCGCTTCGGTAACTGACATCAGGTAATTGCTGCTGCCACAATTTGATTTGTTCAGTAATGGCATTTATATCATGCCCATCTATCAATCCATTATTGGGGTGTAAAATTTCCTTGGCTGAACCGATGTCATGCGCTAAAACCGCAGTACCTACGGCATTCGCTTCGGCAAAAATCAGGCCAAAAGTTTCAGCAAAACTGGTCTGTGGGTAAAACACACACAGGCTTTCCGCCACTTTTTGAAGTAAAACCTTTTGGGGCAATGCGCCTAAAAATTCAACGCCATCTGAGCGCTCATCAAAGTCTTCCCTGTAACCTGGATTGGCCACCAACAATTTCAAATCAGGTAAGGCCAGTTTAAGCTTTTGAAAATAAGCCAAGACCTGAGTCAAACCTTTGTTTGGAGCCGAGATGAACATGATTTGATTCAAGTTTTTATCAGTAGTTTGTAATTCAGTCCAAAAACTGGGGATGGGGTTGTAAGCATGCTTGACTTGTATGTTCTTTGCTCGACATAGGGTAAACAGCTTACCTAACCAACCAGCTTGTAAACATTGGTCGAGGTGTTTTTGATGGTTTTTTGAATTGCCAATCACAGTGAATGGCTTGGACGTTTTAATCAAACGTTTGAGTGCAAACTCACGGTTTTTATAGGTGTGAAGCCACAAATAAAACTGTGCTTGTGGGAAATGCTGTTGGTACTGAATCAGTTGCGGTAATTTACGCAGGACCACCACATGATCGAATGTTTCGGTTTGGCATGATGCTGTACTGTGGAAAGTTATCTGCTGTTGTTCGACGACTTGTTTACGTGCATGCTGACAAATGGCCACTTGATGCCCTTGTTTTTGTAAAATTTCAGCGGTCCTTAAAATACTGGACTCGGTGCCGCCCATGGCCTGCTGAGCCAAGGTGTCAAAGTCATAAGGTTTGGGGTAGGTGCTGTCGACAAACAAAATATGTTTCATGGATGGATTATCTGGTAATTCTGTTTGAATGCCAAGAGGCATTTACAATTCCATTTACAATTCCATTTACATTTTAGGGGCGCATCGTGATAATGAAGCTTTAAAACCTACTTCGACCATGACGCCACTGACATTGACCTACCAAGGCAGCCAAGCATTGAATGACAACACGGTTCACATCAGCTTTTCTGTTGAATCAGATGTGCCTTTTGAAGCCCAAGCAGGACAATTTGTCCGATTGCATTTCACCCAAGCCGATGGCAAAGAAACTTTCCGCAGTTATTCTATTGCTGATATTTTTGAACAAGAGAAAATGGTCAAAAAAGAAATCAGCATGGCCGTTTCTTGGGTCGAGGGTGGCTTGGCCACAGGTGCTTTATCTGGCATGAAAGCAGGTGATACCTTGGAAGCCAGCGGGCCATTCGGCCGTTTTTGTTTGCTACCTGAACGGCATCAGCGCTATTTCATGATTGCCACAGGCACAGGTGTCACACCCTACCGTGCGATGCTCAACATCATTAAAGAACGTTTAGAACAAGGTTCAGAGGTCTATGTCATCATGGGCGCGCAAGACGAAACCGGTCTGCTGTATGAAACCGATTTTCAAGCCATGAGCGATGCAGAAAGTAATTTCCATTACATCCCATGTTTATCACGTAAACAACGCGAAACGCCAAAAGCCAATGACCAGCAGGGCTATGTACAACAGTATCTGGCCGGGCATAACTTTGACCCAGAAACCGACATTTCCTACCTTTGTGGAAACCCCAACATGGTCGACGAAGCTTTTGCCCTGTTAAAAGAAAAAGGCCTGCCGGTGCAACAAATCAAACGCGAAAAATACATCAGCCCCAAGCCACGAGGATGAGCCTTATGAAGGGTTGGTTGATATGGCTTATATTAATTTGGATTGGCACAGTCCATGCAGCAACTGATTCAGAATTGCTTGTTAAAGCCGCATTGGAACGCACCAACCACCAAGTCCGCTACGATGGAAAATACGTATCAATAGCCTATCCCAATGGCGATGTGCCGGCAGAGATTGGCGTTTGTACTGATGTGGTGATACGTTCATACAGAAAATTGGGTATCGATTTACAACAATTGGTTCATGAAGACATGAAAGCCAATTTTGATGCCTACCCTTCAAAACGCATTTGGGGTCTGTCAAAAACAGACACCAACATAGACCACCGTCGGGTACCCAATTTAAGGGCATTCTTTACTCGCAAAGGTCAGTCCTTAGCCATCAGCGATCAGGCCAAAGACTATCAATCGGGCGATTTGGTTACATGGATGCTACCGAATAACTTGCCCCACATCGGCATCGTCACAGACAAAAAACACCCACAAACAGGCAACCCCATGATTGTCCACAACATCGGCTTAGGCCCGAAACTTGATGACATGCTGTTCGCTGCCAAGATTACTGGGCATTATCGTTATTGATGGACATCATTTTCGACAAACCCATCAGTCAAGAAAAGCTCAAGCAATTTTTAATTGAGGTCTTGCCTTGTGAAGATGCCTTTTTGATTTATGATGGCATCAACGGTTGGGAGAACGCACCAAACACGCTGCCTATCATGCACTACCAAGTGAATGAAGACATACCGACTACACTAAAATACGGACTTTCTGTGTATGTCAGTCAGAAAAATGACATGGCATTGATTTTGAATTGGACTCAAAAAATTTCAAAGCACTTTAAATGTTCGGCGATGTGTGATGCCAGCGGCCTATTGCTGAACACAAAGTCAAATTATTACGCCCTGTTATTCAGTTCTGATCAAGCATTCTTGGTAGATGACAGCGCTTATGAAGAATCTGGCGAAGTAATAAAAATCATCAAGTTGAATGAGCCCTTGCTTAACGATTTTTTTAATTATGACAAATAATTTAGAGGACTGAATTGGTTCTTTTCGCTCAGTTCTTTGACCACATGGGTATAAACCATGGTGATTTCTGGGCTTTTGTGACTCAATACTGTTATGAAGGAATTTAATTTTCACCCTCACTTGGTGTAGCAACTTCATGTACATGTATGCGCCTTGTTATCAAGAATATGTCTGATATTGGCGCATGTATGCTTATTTATCATGATTTAAGCGAATTAAATCTATAAATTTGTGAGTATAAGCTAAATTATTGACTAAAAAGCCCAAATAATAAGCAAAATTGAAGCATTTCACCTTTGTTAATAGTATAAGATGTGTGTTTAATAAATTGTTAAGTTTCATTGGAAAGTATGAGCGTACTTGAGAGAATCAAAAAAATAGATTGGGAAGAGTACTCAGGCTCTCCGTGGTATAAGCCTGAGGATGTTAGTCCAGCATTAATGAAGCTTGCTACTCTTT